>CAYSGY010000142.1:0-11446 GCA_964430315.1 uncultured Planctomycetaceae bacterium | reverse complement strand
CAACCCCGGTCGGCCCCCAACCACCCCGAAATCGCTTCCGCAACAGAAACTTATTCGGAAGATCCCGATGACGTGGCTCCGGATCCACCCACCGAGGATTCCTGGCTTCCGGGGGGTAAAAAAATAAACCGAGATGAGCCATCACCGACGATCGACAACCGCCAGCACCAAGAAGAAGTCGCCGAGGTTGCCGCGGGCGGGCCGTGCTATCCTTCCAGACGCGGGAACTCCGTCACGCGGATATTCGTGCAGCCGTAGGGGATGAGCGTCAATTCCTCGACAGGCTGGCTCGACCTCTGCGGCTCGGGCGGGATCTCCGCGGCCCAACCGTGCGCCAGTTTCCAGCCCGGCAACTTCCGCCCCTTGACCTTGGCGGCCATTCCCGCACCCTCAGGTGAAAACGGCCGTTCCCCCACGGGCCGCTCCTCGAACGAGATGCTGGTCTCCGGTCGCGTTTCCTCCACGAGCAGGCCGTAGTTCCACGGTGTTGTCGGGCGGACCTCGAAGTCGCCGTGCGGAAGCTCGCGGTGCGGCTTGTCGGCGTTGACCCGCCTCCATTGCTCGCCGAGCTTAAGGGAGTAGACCAGCGGCCCGCGCTGGATGGCCACGGCGTCGTTGTACCGCCGCGACGTCTTCACTCGCATGGGGAACCGGAGATTCACGTCGACCTCGCCTTTCCATTCCTGCTCGATACGGTGGAACGAGCCCGGCTTCATTGCCTGTTCCGCACCGCCTGCAACGCGAACCACCGCCCCTTCGGCCCATGCGGGGACACGCAGCACCAACGGGAAGCGGACGGTCCTCTGTGCCGTCACGGTGATCTTGAGCGTCTCGCGGAACGGATAGTCGGTCTCCAGCAGCACACGGACGGGCGTGCCTCGCACTTCGAACCGGGCCGAACTGGGGACGTAGGCCGTCGCGGCGATCCCGTCCTCGGGCGTCCGCATCCACGCATGCGCGGCCAACTTCGGCCACCCCTGGTGCATGTTCGACGTGCAACAGCCGAAATTGGGTTCCAGGCCGTAGAGGTTCGAGTCGGGACCGTTGGTGGTCCACATCTGGTCCGGGTTGATCGTACACTGGACCTGGTTCACCTGTTGGTCGTATTGGTGCGACCACATGTCGGGTGCGAACGTCGCCGGCAGCGCATTGAACGCCACGCGTTCCAACCGGTCGCCGAAGGCCGCCTCGCCCGTTACCGAGATCAGGTGTTCGAGCGAGTAGAGCGTTTCAACCACGGCGCACAGCTCCGTCCCCTGGACGGGATTCCTTCCGGCCAGGCATTCGTCGCCGGTGAACATGCCCGTCACCTGTCCATGGTAGCGGTCGAGAAGCTGGAGCATCCGTGAAGGGAAGGCCCGGTCGAGTTCTCGCCGCGTGAGCCGCCAGGCAAGGCCATAGGCCTTCAACGCCATCGCCGTGTTGACGACGTGCTTGGTCCATTTCCAGAGGCCGCGGCGCGGCGTCGGTACGGTGACGTCCTCGCCGCCGTAGAATGCCATGTAGTCGTAACCCTGGGCCTGGAGCTTACGGGCCAGATCCAATAGCCAGGCATCGGCGGTCTTCTCGTAGGCGTAGAAGACCGAGACAAGGCCCTCGAACCATCGGAACCGCCCCCAACCGAACAGCGGCCTCCGGTCCAGGGCTTCCAGGGTCGCCTTGAGATTGCGAACGACGGCGTCCAGGACCGCAGCGTCGCCGGTTGCCTCGTGGTACTGGACCAGGACCTTGTTCGCCAGGAAGATCGACCAGACATCATAGGACCTGGCCCGGGCATCGGACGGATACGGGGCGTACCAGCCGTCGGGCCGCTGGCCGGCAACGATTTGAGCGACATGTCCGCTCGCCTTCTCTTGGAGGGCTTTGTCGCCAAGCGTCCAAGCCAACGGGATGAGTCCATCGAGCCAGTAGGGGGCCCGCTCCCAGCCTTCGCTCTTGCCGCCGAACCACTGGCTCTGGCTCACGTCGGGCCAGAATTCATCGAGATGGCCGGTCAGTCCGTCGGCCTGGATACGAAGCTGGCGGCGAAGCCAGCCTTCGGGGTGGATCGCGCCCAAGGGCAGCGGACGCATCGCGAGTTCGGCAAGGCCGGCCAATCGCCCACCGGCTTCGGCCGCCGCAAGAGACTTCGCCGTCTTGGTCCAAGGCAACGCGGCCGTGGCGGCTGCCGCCGTGGCAACGCCCCCCAGGAAAGTGCGGCGCTTGATTGGGAACATGGTGAGGCAACTCCTGTTCAGAACAAATCCCGCGCGCGACCGCGAAGTCACCTGACTCGCGGCGAGCAGCGCAACCTATCGGCACGGTTGCTGTGATGTTAACGGTCCGGCGGCCGGAAGGCAAACGGGCGCTGCTTGCTGCTTGCGGCGACCTCAGGGCGCCGTGTGCGGCGCACCGATGCTTCGTCGACCCCACCTGATCGAACGCCCCATGCATCACCCGGTACGCCATGATGGACAGCAGGCCCGAGAAGTGAGCCCGGCCCGGCCCGCTTTCCCAAGCGATTGACACGCGAGGCGAACGGCGTTATGACTGGGGCGCCATGCCGGCACGCAGCGGCGGGAACGAACTTGTTGGCGGGGGCGACAGGAGAATGGATCATGTCTAGCAGGTGGGCGGGATGGCGGCGGATTGCCGGGGGTTTCGTCGCGTTGGCGGCCGTTTTCGTGACGCGGCCCGTGCAGGCCGGAGACTGGCCCACGTATCGGCACGACTCAGCCCGAACGGGATGGACGGCCGACCCTCTGCGTCTGCCCTTTGCCGAACGGTGGGTCTATACCGCCCCGGCCCGCCCGCGAATGGCTTGGGCGGGCGACGAGGGCGTTCGCCGCGAAGGGTTGGTGATGGTCCAGCGGGTGAAGTTTGACGACGCCTTCCACGCGGCCGTGGCGGGCGGGCGGCTCTATTTCGGTTCCTCGGTCGACCATCGGCTGCATTGCCTGCGAGTGGCCGACGGGACGGAGGAGTGGAGTTACTGCACGGGCGGCCCGATCCGCCTGGCCCCCACGGTCGCCGAGGACCGGGTGTGGTTCGGCTCCGATGACGGGTACGCCTATTGCCTGGAGGCCCGCACCGGCCGGCTGGTGTGGAAAGTGCGTGCAGCCCCGGCCGAGGATTGGCTCTTGGCGCGGGGCGAGATGATCTCCCGCTGGCCGGTGCGGACCGGCGTGCTCGTGGACCGGGGCGTGGCCTATTTCGGCGCGGGGATCTTCCCCCACGAGAACGTCTATCTGGGCGCTGTGGACTGCCGCGACGGCAAGCTGCTCTGGAAGCAGGACGCCGTCAGCGAGAGCAACTTCCACCGCAACGACCTCTCCCCGCAAGGCCACCTGTTGCTTCAAGGGGATATTCTGTACGTACCCTCGGGGCGGACGCTGCCCGCGTATGTGGACCGCCGCGACGGCCGGGTGCTGCAAAAGCCGTCCCAAACGTGGCGATTTGCGAAGCCCGGAGGCGGCGACGTCGGCGGGTCCGAGGCGTTGCTGGCGGACGACCAGATTTACTCTTTCGGCGCCCGGGATATTTTCGCCATGAACGGCGTCACCGGCAAGATGGGCTTCGCTTGGTTCGCGGGGCAACAAATGGTCGTGGACCGGGATTCGGCGTATATCGCCACCGGCACGGACATCCGGCGGCTCGATCGCAAGAAGCACGCGGAGGCAAGCCGTCAGCGCGATGCCATCGATCGGAAGATCTATGCCCTTCAACAAGCCCCGAAGCCTCGCACGGCGAAGAAGGGGGAAAGCCAGACGCCGTCGCCCCTCGACGTGCTCCAGAAGCAGTCCGCCGAGTTGGCCCAGGTTGCCGTCGTCTGGAAAACGCGTTGGCCGGAGAGCGTGACCCTGATGGGCGCCGGCGACATGCTGTTCGTGGGGGGCCAAGACAGCGTGGCCGCGCTCGACACGGCCAGCGGCAAGGAGCTTTGGCGGCACGGCGTCGAAGGCAACGCCCGCGGACTGGCGGCGGCTGCCGACTGCCTGTGGGTGAGCACCTCGGCCGGGAAGATCTACTGTTTCGGCGCGGCCGGAGGGAACTCGGCCGCCGCAACGGATCGGGTGGCACGCCCAGAGCGGAGCGATGGGCGTGGTGAATCACCGGCTGCCGCAGCCACGCCCTCCGCAGAGCCTCAGGGCGTGCCTTCCGCCGCGGCGTACACAGCCGCGGCCAAGGAGATCCTTCAACGCACGGGCGTCGACCGCGGCTATTGCCTGGTCCTTGGCGGCCGGCGCGGACGCCTGGCCTGCGAGCTTGCCCGCCAGAGCCAACTGAAGATCTACGCGGTCGAACCCGACGCCCGCCAGGCCGACGAGGCGCGAGCGGCGCTGTCGGCCGCCGGTTTGTACGGTACCCGGGGCGTGGTGCACAGCTTCCCGCTCGACGCGATTCCCTATTCCAACTACTTCGCCAATCTCATCGTCTCGGATTGCCTGTCGCCCGACCCTCGCTTGCCGGATGCCGCGAAAGTGGCGCGATATCTCAAGCCTTGCGGCGGCAAGATCTGCATCGGCGGCCCTGCCGGCCGGGAGCCTGGTTCCGCTTCGGCCAAATCGTGGGCGTCGTGGCTTGAGTCCGCGCACCTGGATGCGGAAGGAAAGATACGGGTGGAGGGTTCGTGGGCGATCCTCGCGCGCGGGCCTCTGCCCGGCGCCGGCTCCTGGACCCATCAGTACGGCGAGCCCGGCAATTCCGCGTGCAGCGACGACCAGCGCGTCCGTGGTGATCTGGGCGTGCTGTGGTACGGCGAGCCGGGGCCGGAGGAGATGATCAATCGGCATAACGCGGCCGTCGCCCCCTTGGCCATGGATGGACGCTTCTTCGTCCAGGGTGAGCGGAAGATCCTCGCCTATGACGCCTACAACGGCCTGTTCTTGTGGGAGGTGGACGACCCGGACGCCAACCGGCAGGGGACGGGACTGGGAAACAACCCCGGGAATCTGGCCGCCGGCGACGGGCGGGTCTTCGTCGTGGCGGGCAACCGTTGCCGCGAGTTGGACGCGGCGACGGGTCGGGAACTGGCCGTCCATCGGCTTCCGTCGGCGGTGGATACACAGAAACTCGCCTGGCACTATGTGGCGTATCTCCGCGGCATCCTGGTAGGGACCGCCGTGAAGCCACGCAAGGCGTTCGAGTGGGCCCAGCACGGCGGCCCTTCGTCCGCGGCGCCGGGCGACGTGGTGTTCGCCATCGATACCCGCAGCGGACGCACCCTCTGGACCTACACGGGGCATTCCATCATGCCCTCCACCGTGGCCGTTGCTTCGGACCGTGTCTTCTTGATCGACAATTCGCTGACCGACCGCCAGCGAGACGCCTTTCTGCGCCAGGACAAGAGCCGCTTCCAACACCTCAGCGCCAAGGCAAAAGAACAGGCCGAGGCGGAGTTGAAACGCATCGACGTGCGGCGGGCCATGGCCCTCGATCTTAACACCGGGGCCATCGGCTGGTCCCATCCGGTCGACGTCACCGATTGCAGCGAAGTGGGCACCGCCGGGGGCCGTCTCACGTTGATGTACCACGACGGCGTGCTGGTCCTGTGCGGGGCCAACGGCAACGGGCATTATTGGGCCCAGTTCCTGGCCGGTGAGTTCAAGCGGCGGCGCCTCGTAGCGCTCGACGCGAAGAACGGCCGCGAGCTTTGGGCCAAAGATGCCAACTACCGTAGCCGGCCGATTATCGTCGATCAGCGGGTGATCGCGGAACCCTGGGCCTTCGACCTCCGCACCGGTCAGCAGAAGATGCGTCAGAGCGCGTTTACCGGCGAGCCGGTCCCTTGGAGCATGCTCCGCCCGGGCCACCATTGCGGCACGCTGGCCGCCTGCCCGCACATGCTCACCTTCCGCTCCTATTCAATCGGCTACTACGATTTGGACGGCGACGCCGGCACCCAGCATTTTGCCGGCCAACGGCCCGGTTGCTGGATCAACGCCATTCCCGCCAACGGCCTGGCCATCATCCCTGAGGCCAGCGCCGGGTGCGTGTGCCTGTTTTCCGTCCAGTGCACGACCGTGCTGGAGCCCCGGGCCCCGCGCCGGCCTTGGGCGGTCGCCAGTTGCACCGGGCCACAGACGCCCGTACGCCACCTGGCTTTGCAGCTCGGCGCCCCGGGCGATCGCCGCGACGACCAGGGAACCCTGTGGCTGGCCTATCCGCGCCCCAGCAGCAAGAAAGTCACCGGGCTGGAGATCGTCATGGATCTCAAGCCGCAGTTCTTTCCACAGGGCGGCTATCGCAACCTGGACTCGGAGGACCACCGCACGAGCGGAACGGACAAGCCCTGGCTGTTCACGTCGTGGGCGCAGGGATTGAAGTCCCTGACCGTGCCGCTCCTGGGCCCCGCCGACAGCCCGGCCCGATACGACGTCAAGCTCTACTTCGCCGCACTAGCCCCCGCGACGGCCGGCAATCGCGTCTTTGACGTGAAACTCCAAGGCAAGACGGTGCTTTCGCGATTGGATGTGGGAGCCGGGCCGGCAGCGGCCATGGTCCGCGAAATCCGGGACGTTGCCGTAACGAACGACCTCCTCGTCGAGTTCTCACCCTCCGAGCCCCATCCCTCCGACGCGCAGATGCCGATCCTCTCTGCACTGGAATTCCTGCGGCGGGATTGAAGCTTGTCAACCTCCTGAAGACGGTGACTCGCCATGAAACGACCTCTGATGCTGATGCTTCTTGCCCTGGCCCCGTGGTGCGCGTCATCGGCCGGCCTCCTGGCTGCTCAACCGCGCGCGGCAAAACCCAATATCCTCTTCATCTTCTCCGACGATCATGCGCAGCAAGCCATCTCCTGCTACGGCTCGAAGGTGAACCGGACCCCGAATATCGACCGCCTCGCCCAGGCAGGTGTGCGATTCACCAATTCCTTCGTCACCAACTCGATCTGCACCCCGAGTCGCGCGACGTTGCTGACGGGTCAGTACTCCCATCGAAACGGCGTCCCCGTGTTCAACCGTTTCGACGGTTCGCGGGACAACGTGGCCAAGCATTTGCAGGCGGGCGGCTATCACACGGGAATGATCGGCAAGTGGCACCTGGGCTGTGACCCGACCGGGTTTGACCGCTGGATCGTGTTGCCCGGCCAAGGCCGGTACTGGGATCCGGACTTCCTTGTCCCCGGCCGCAAGCTCACGATCGAGGGCCACTGCACCGAGATCGTCACGGAACTGGGCGTCGAGTGGCTCAAAACGCGGCCCAAGGACAAGCCGTTCTTCCTGATGCTCCACCACAAGGCGCCGCATCGCTGGTGGGAGCCGGACGAGCGGAACAAGGCGATCTTCAAGGACAGGAATTTCCCCGAGCCCGGGACTTTTTGGGACGACTACGCCACGCGCCCCGCCACCCTGCCGTTCAACGAACAGACGGTGGCCAAGGATCTCACGCGCCGCGACCTGAAGCTCGAACCGCCTGCCGGCCTGCGAGGACCGGCGCGCAACAAGTGGCTCAATGTCAAGCCGACCGAGGTCGAGATCATGGCATCGGACGGCACCGCGAAGAAGCTCACCGGCAAAGACCTCATCCGTTGGAAGTACCAGCGGTACATGCAGGACTACCTGGCCTGCGTGCAGGGTGTGGACGACGGAGTCGGCGCGGTGCTGGATTACCTCGATCGGAACGGGCTGAGCGAGAACACGGTCATTTTTTACTCGTCCGACAACGGCTGGTATTTGGGCGACCTGGGGCTCTATGACAAGCGCTTCATGTACGAGCCGGGGCTGCACGTCCCCCTGGTTGCCCGCGGTCCCGGCATCCGGGCCGGCATCACGCCTGCGAGTCTCGTTACCAACCTCGACCTTGCGCCGACGTTCCTTGACCTTGCCGGCCTGCCCATTCCCGATTCCATGCAGGGGCGTTCGCTTGTCCCGCTCCTCCGGGGCCAGACGCCCGGCGACTGGCGCACATCGGTCTACTATCGCTACTACCACGATCCCGGACACCACAACACGGCCGCCCACCTCGGCGTCCGGACGGCGACCCACAAGCTCATCTACTACTGGAAGAAGAACGCCTACGAGATGTTCGACCTCACGCGAGATCCTGACGAGCAGCACAATCTCCTGTACGCCCCTGAGGAGGCGAACAAGCCTGAAGTGGCCGCGAAGTTCGCCGAGTTGAAGGCCGAGATTGCGCGTCTACAGAAGCAGTATCAGGACGACGGCCAATACGCCGACCCCGCCACGTGGCCCCCGGGCGGCGCCGACGGCCCGTTCAACGACAAACGCCCCATCGGCACCACAACGGTCGCCAAGGCCGTCGCCGCCACTGGGTCAGAATGAGTCTTCCGGGCCCCTTGCCGGCAGCCGTGCCTTCGTGAAGGGAGCCGGCTCTTGTGAATTCCCCGCAACGTCTGCTGCTGGTGCCGGTGACCATGGCTGTGGCAAGTCCGTCTTGATCGTCTTTCTGTGTTTGCATTGAGCCTCCGGGGGAAAGAACCCCGGGGAGGCGTGGGGCTGGCCAGCAGGGGAAGGGCCCGGACAAGCGCCGGACCGCGTTAGGAGGCCCGGGCCCCAAGACGCTGGATACGTTCGACTTCAAGGCGAGGCCTTCGGTCAACAAACCCCTGGTATTGGAACTGATGCGTTGCGAGTACCTCGACAAGCGGGAGAACGTTCTGTTGGTCGGGAATTCGGGAACGGGGAAGACGCACCTCGCGACCGCGTTGGCGATGGAGGCTTGCAGCCGCGGCAAACGGGTGTGATTCTTCCGTGTCACCGAGCTGATCACGCAACGGATGGAAGCCCGGGAGGAACGGCAGTTGACCCGGATGCGAACTGGGCGGTCGAAACTGGACCTCCTGGTCCTGGACGAGTTGGGCTACGTTCCAGCCAGCAAGATCGGCGCGGAGTTGCTGTTTGACGTGGTCAGTACGGCCTACGAGCGGACCAGTCTGATCGTCACCACGAACCTCCCGTTCGAGAACTGGACGGCGGTCCTGGACAGCGAGCGATTGACCGGAGCGACCTTGGATCGGCTGACGCACCGTTGCCATATCCTGGAGACGCGTGGCGACAGCTACCGGCTTCGGGAGGCGAAACGCCGACGTGGCGGAAAGAGGAATGAAGGCTCGGACGGGGACCAAGAGGGCAACGAGGAGAGCCGTGACCAGACCAACCCTCGGGTGGGGGGTACCCACCTGCCTGCACAGGAGACTTCTCCCATGAACGGACCAATAAAAACCACCCTTGTAGCCTTCCTAGCCGCCCGGTTGTTGGCACCGGCGGGAGCGGTCCTCGCGGCGAATGCGTCCCGGCCCAACATCGTCATCATCCTCGCCGACGACTACGGCTATGGGAGCGCCGGCTGTTATGGCGCAAGTCCCTCGCTGGTTAGGACGCCGAACATCGACCGGCTGGCCACGGAGGGCCGACGCTTCACGGACGCGAACACCACTTCTTCCGTCTGCTCGCCGACGCGCTACTCGGTACTCACGGGCCGCTACTGCTGGCGCACGTCGCTGAAACACGAGGTCCTGAGCACGTTCGCGCCGCTGCACATCGAGACGACGCGGCTGAACTTGGCCTCCCTGCTCAAGAAACACGGCTACGCGACGGCGGCGGTCGGCAAGTGGCACCTCGGCTACGGCACGGCGGACGATTCGCCGAAGTGGCGTACGGATTACACGGCGGAGCTTTCGCCAGGGCCACTCGACCTCGGCTTCGGGTATCACTTCGCCGTGCCGAGCAATCACGGCGACCTCACGGGCGTGTTCGTCGAGAACCGGTTCGTCTACGGCCTGCGCAGCGGACGAATTCCCGCGGGCATGAAGATCGCCGGGCCGGTTCCCGATTCTGATGACTTCAAAGGGACTTACACGGCCGAGGACATGGAGAATGCGAGGAATGGCGTGAGGATCCTCGACCTCGACGCGCCACGCCGGAAGAACCAGCGTGTGATGAAAGTGCTCACCGACAAGGCGACGGCGTGGTTACAGCAGCAGCCGAAGGACAGGCCATTCTTCCTCTACTTCACGCCCGTCGCGGTGCACAACCCGGTCACGCCCGACAAGGACCTCGCGGGCCGGAGCAAGGCCGGCCTTTACGGCGACTGGATTCACGAGCTTGACCGCAGCGTCGGTCGCATCCTCAACACGCTCGACGAATTGGGTGTCGCGCAAGACACGCTGGTGATCTTCTCCAGCGACAACGGCGGGGTGTTCAAGCCTGAGAATGACAGGCTGCTTCAGACGGCGGCGTTCAAGGCCGGCCTGCGCGTGAACGGCGACCTGCGTGGCGGCAAGCACGACGTGTGGGAAGGCGGCTTCAAGGTGCCGTTCCTCGTGCGTTGGCCCGGCAAGGCTGCGGCGGGTTCCGTATGCACGGAGATGATCAGCCTCGCGGACATTCTCGCGACGGCGGCGGCGATTGTTGGCGAGCCGTTGCCCGAGGTGTCGAAGGCGGCGGAGGATAGCCGCGATTTCCTCCCCGCGATTCTGGGCGAGCCGACGACACCGATCCGCGACGACATGATCGTGCACAGCGCAGCCGGCGTGTTCGCCATTCGCAAAGGCCCGTGGAAATGGATCGAGGGCGTGCCCGTGGACGAGATCAAGCCCGGTGTGCGCAAAGCGAGCGCCGCTCAGTTTCATCCCCAGCTTTACAACACGCACGACGATCCCGCGGAGACGAAGGACGTGAGCGCGCAGTATCCCGAGGTGGTCAACGAACTCCGCGCGTTGCTCAACCGTTACCGCAACGGCGGCTACAGCCGCGAACTGCCGCCCGCCGACGTGAAGCCCGCGGTGACGAAGATCGTCTCACTCGCGCCGCTGGCCGGCACCCTTGTGATGAGCGATGCGCTGGCGGCGTTGCCCGCGAAGCCGTGCAACGCCTCGCGTGGCGAATGGCAGGCGGAGGACGGCGGCCTGTGGGGCATGCAGAAGGGCAAGGAGGGACACGGCGCGACGTTACGCGCGCCGCTCGCGCTCACCGATGGCGTCATCCAATACGAGATCAACTTCCGCGGTGCGAACCGCACCTCGCTGCGCGTCGAGTGGGCCGACCGCAAGGGCAGCTTCCGCATCGTGATTTCACGCACGTCGCTGGAAATCGCGAAGAACCCGTCGCAGGGCGAGGGCAAGGATGCCGTCGAGTTGCTCGCGCGCAAGACGATGAAGCTCGACTCGAACCGATGGTATCCCGTCCGCATCACGTTCAAGGGCAATGCCGCTGACGACTTGTGAGACCGGCCGCCAGCGACGACCATCGATGCGAGCACGGCCAGCGGATGATAGCTCCACGAAGGCGAACACTTTCTTCCTCGCCGCTGTGACGAAGCCCAGCGTTTCGTCCGACCGCAGGCTGCGGAAGACCAGATGCCATTGTATGCCCCGAAGCAGGCAGCCAGCACTGGATGTGAATTATCGAGAATGATCGGCCAAATTGGCAAGAGGACTCTGTCGCCCGTAACCGTTCACACGTTGGGGAGCAACGAGGGGGCTGGTTGATGGGCCAGGTGC
>CAYSGY010000141.1:1177-11586 GCA_964430315.1 uncultured Planctomycetaceae bacterium | reverse complement strand
CAGGTTGTGGCTGAACACGGCCAGCCCGATCGCTCCCTGGAAATGCTTAAATCCACGGTAAAAGCATCGCGCCAGCCGAAAGGCCCGTCTTGAGCCCGAGATCGTTCCTTTGATGTGTAAAGGGCGGACAGAAAGCGTAGCGGCGGGCGGGCGAAAAACGGAGCACCCGATACCTACTCTACCCTCCACCCGAGGGTTGGTCTAGTCACGGCTTGTTTTGTTTCAACGGGTTTGGCACAAAAACCGGGGTCGGGTTAAGCAACAGTCTCCTCGCTGGTTAAGGGCAGCGTCGGCTGCCGAAGTTGTAGGTTCTTCTCTCTCCGTCGGTGCCGAGCCGCGGCCAGCTTCTGCCGCCGCACGGCGTACATTTCCTCATCCGGCAGACAAGGAAGGCGGGGAAATAGGGGGTGTCCGTCGCGGGAGGAAGAAGGCGTCAGGGACGGAAATGGGGATTCCGGGGAGACGGGGGATTCCGGGGCCACACCCGCTAATTCCCAGAGCGAGGCGGTGGGCGTGGAAGATCGCACTCCGGTCCAGCCACGCCCTTCGTTCCTCAGGGCGTGCCACCCAACCGCATCTTCGAGCCGAAATACCCCATTCTGGGTACTTGAATGGGCAAGGTTCGATGTCTATCGTAATTGGGTAAGGAATCTGTGGAGTTTGTGGATTGCAGATTCTGGGTAAGGTTGCTCACCCAAGTTGCCCGCCTTCGAGAAGGAGAAATCGGATGTCGCACCCCTCGCACAAGCTGCTCGTTCCGCTGGCGGTGGCCCTGGCGTTTCTTCCCGTGACGCGCGTTGTGGCGGGCGGGTGCGCGACGTGTGAGCCCGCCGCGGCCGGCCCGGCGACTTGCGAGCCGACGGTGCAGTACGTGGAGAAGACCGTGCTTTGTCCCGTGTGGGTCACGGAGACTCGGATGTGCACCGTCACGCAGTGCCGGCCCGAGGTCCGCCAGTGCGAGGTAACGGTTTGCAAGCGCGTCATGGAGACCAAGGAGGTCCAGCGCCAGTGCACGACGATGGTCCCCGAGATGCGGACCCGGACCGAACAGTACATGACCTGCAAGCCGGTCGTGCGTGAGGAGACCCGCGAGTACACCGAGATGGTCCCGGTCGTCGAGACGCGCCAGGGCACGCGAACCGTGTGCAAGATGGTCCCGGAGAAACAGAAGAAGATCGTCTGCGAGGACCAAGGGCACTGGGAGGAGAGGGACTGCGGCAATCCCTGCGGCGTCTGCGACCCGTGCGCCCCGGTGTGCAAGTGCCGGTGCTGGGTGCCCAACGTCGTGCAGAAGGAGATCGAGGTCACGTGCATCAAGGCCGTTCGAGTCGAAGAGCCTTGCACGTACCAGGTCACGGTCTGCAAGCCGGTGACGAAGACCTGCAAGGTCAAGGTATGCGATTTTGAGCAGGTGCCGGCGACGCGGGACGTGTGCTACACGGTCTGTGTGCCCAAGACGTACACGAAGACCGAACAGGTGACCACGTGCCGCTACGTACCGGTCAAGGAGACGAGGTCGTACACGGTGATGGTTCCCTACCAGGTGGAGAAGCCGGTGACGGTGCGGGTCTGCAAGATGGAGCCGAAGACGATCCGCGTCCCGGTGTGCCCCGCCACCTGCTGCTGCCAGCAGGTATGCTGCAAGCCATGCCGGCCGCGATGCTGCCGGTGACGATCACCCGTCGTCGGGAATCATGGAGGACCCGATGAGAGACATTCGCATTGCCGCCGTCCAGTTCGAGGCCCGTGACGCCGACAAGGAGTACAACCTCGGGCGCATCGCCGCGCTGGCCGCGCGGGCCGTGGGGGAAGGGGCGGAAGCCGTCGCGTTTCATGAGTGCTGCGCGACCGGCTACACGTTCCTCCAGGAGTTGCCGGCCGCACGGATCGCCGAGCTGGCCGAGCCGGTCCCGGAAGGCCCCACCACCCGGCGGCTCATCGAACTGGCCGGACGGCTCAACGCCGCGATCCTCGCCGGCCTCGTGGAGATCGACGGCGACAAGCTCTTCAACTGCTACGTCGCCGTGACGCCTGCGGGTTTCGTGGCCAAGCACCGGAAGATCCATGCGTTCATCAGCCCGCACCTGAGCTGCGGCGAGGAACTGCGAACCTTCGAGCTTTGCGGCGTCCGCTGCGGCATCCTCACCTGTTACGACAACAACTTGGTCGAGAACCCCAGGATCCTGGCCCTTCAGGGCGCGGAGGTGATCTTCGCCCCGCACGTGACCTGCGGCCTCCAGAGCCCGATGCCCGGCCGTGGGAAGATCGACCGCAAGCTCTGGGAGAATCGCCACCGCGATCCGGTGCCCTTGGCCATGGAGTTCCAGGGCCCCAAAGGCCGGGGCTGGCTCATGCACTGGCTTCCCACCCGGGCCTATGAGAACGGCGTCTATTACGTCTTCTCGAATGCCGTGGGCGTGGACCACGACACGATCAAGACGGGCAACGCCATGGTGATCGACCCTTACGGCGAGATCCTCGCCGAATCGAGGGCGTTGGGCGACGACGTGGTCGTCGCGCTCTGCACGCCGGAGAAGATCGAACGCTCCGGCGGCCGCCGCTACCTCCGCGCCCGCCGTCCGGAACTCTACGCCAAGCTGGTCGAACCGCTCCCGCCCGGCCAGAAGCCCGAGGTCCTCCCGGGATGGCGCCTGGCGGGTGAAAGCGGATAGCACACGGCGCCCTTAGGTACCTGCGCCGCCTCACCCCTCCAGGACCACCCGCACGCCCAGCAATTGAGCCATGTCGCGGACATTGTCCACGTGGTTGCCATAGAAGACCACGCGGTGCAAGAGGGGCATCATGCCCGTCTCCTCGATCAGCCCGCTGCCCCAGTTCGCCAGCATGGTCCGGGCGTCGCTCACCTGGGCCGTACACTGGGTGCGGCAGCCCCGGTCGTCGAAATCGGGGATCTCGATGATCTTCTGGGCCGACAGCAGCATGCTGTCCAGGTTCACCAGCTTCGCGCAGGTGATCTCCTGGCCGACGCGGAGCTCGACCTCCACGGCCGCTCCGGAGTTGTCGTCGCGATGGGTGCGGATCAGGAACGGGTGGCGCTTCGTGCCGGGACCGTCCATCATGGTCGAGGCCACGCAGTGGGCGTGGATCACGGCGTTCCTCGACACGTCGAAAAGCGGATCGGTGATGAACCCCGGTTTGCCGAAGGCGTAGCCGAACATCAGCATCGTCAGCGTGGAGTCGATGTCTCCCTCGCACGCACCGACAAGGCCCAGGTCGTTCAGCTTGGAGAAGGCCAGGCAGGCGTTGCACGGCGTGTTCATGCAGAGCGTGCTGGCGACGGCGCGGGCCCGGTGGCGGATCATCAGGTCCTTGATGGCCAGGTAGAGGCGGGCCGAGTTGACGATTTCCTCGCGGGTCGGCTCGACGATCTTCTTGGCCGGCTTGAGCCAGTACTCCTCGGCCTCGGCCTCGGCCGCCTTGAGGTCGACCGCCTTGTAGGCCTCGAGTTGCTGCGGGCCGGAGATGGGGACCAGCTCGGTGCCGAATTTCTCGAGGACGTTCTCGGCCGAGCGTGCCGGCGGCGTGCCGGCCGCGTGGCCCACGACCAGGACCCGCGACTGTCGCATGCGTGCCGGCACGCGGAGCAGGGCCACGACCCGGTCGATGTCGGCCAGCTCGCGCGAGGCCGCCAGGATCACCCGCTTGCCCAGGCGCTGCCACTGCGGCACATACATCCAGTCGTGACCGCTGAACGGCTGGGAGAAGATGGCCGTGGGCAGCCCGGAATCGACGAGCTTGAGCAGCGGTCCGCCGCTCCCAAAGGCCAGGTGGACGAGCAGGAGCCCGTCGGCCGCTCCGACCTTGGGCCGCAGCGCGGCCGCTGCGGCCTCGTTGTTGGGGATCAAGTCGCCGCCGAGAAACTCGACGTCGCCGAGGCGTTGCTGAAGGCCGTCGAGGTACGGCTTGAAGCGGGCGACCTCGGCCTTGGCGTCGAACTCGGGCTTGGGCCAGGCCCCGCCCAGCCCGACATACACCACGTAGATCTTCACCGGCGGCATCTTGGGCCAACCCGCCTGCTCGGCGGCCTGAAGCGGCCGGGCCGCCAGTCCGCCGGCCAGGAGCATCCCGCCGGCAATCGAACAGCTTTCCACAAATTCGCGTCGGTTGAGAACATGGCTCATGGCGGTCTCCTCCGGATCTACTTGCCTCCTGCGATTGTACCTGGCCCGGTGCCAGCCTGACCAGCACGGCTCAGGGGATTCCACTCTTGCTGGCCGCGAAGCGGGCGGCTAGCATGGAGAGTCGACATCGCCCCTTGGGGGACGGCCGGGAGCCCGTCCGAAAAAACGCACCGTCCCCGGCGGCTTCCCGATGAACCTCCACGGAAAGGAACCGCGTCGTGCGACGATTCGATCCGTTCCGCTGCCCTGGTATCGAAGGGACCGCGTTGGTAGCCATTCTCATCTGCGTTTCCGCAGCGCCGGGCGCCGCGCCGCTGGATGAGGCAACCGCCGTGACCGCCGCGCAGATCGAGGCCGATTGGCTCCGCCAGGACGAGAAGCGGCAGTCGACGCCGCTGGCCGGCAACCGCGTGGCCCCGGAAGAGGACGCGGCCGGGGCGGTCGACGGCGTCAAGAACGGCAAGTGGGGGTTTCACACCGAGCTTGAAGAGAATCCGTGGTGGCAGGTCGATCTCGGCAAGCCCGCGGACCTGGGACGGCTGGTCCTCTACAACCGCTGCGATCTGGCGGCGCGGAACGCGAGGATCCTCGTTTGGGTCTCCGACGACTCCAAAACGTTCCGCCAGGTGTATCAACACAACGGGACCGTGTTCTACGGCCACACGGACGGCAAGCCGCTGGCCGTGGACCTCAAGGGCGTGCGGGCCCGGTACGTCCGGCTCGGCCTGACGGGCAAGATGTACTTCCATCTCGACGAGGTCGAAGTCTACCCGCCCGGCGCCAAGGAGAACCTCGCCCTCCACAAGCCGGCCACGCAGAGCAGCACGAGCCTCTGGTCGGCCCGCGCCTTGCGGTCCGCCGGGCCGCAGGGGCCCACGATCGAAGCCGTGCTACGCTCTGTCGAGCGGGGACGGAAGCTGGCCGAGAGCCAGCGGCGTTTGGGGGCCGAGGTCGACGCGGAGGCGAAGATCCTCGAAGAGGTCGCCGCCGCGGCGAAGCGTCTGCCGGCGGCCGCCTCGGAGTCGGCCCGGCGCGAGCTCTATCTTCGTGCCCATCGTGCCGTGCGCAAGATGGCCCTGGGGAATCCGCTTCTGGATTTCGATTCCATTCTGTTCTGCAAGGCGGCTCCCACCCGGTTTCCGCACATGTCGGATCAGTTCTACGGCTGGTGGTCGCGTCCCGGGGGAGGCATCTGCGTCTTGGAGGGGTTCAAGAAGGATCTCTTCCAGACTTCCGAAGCCCCGAAGACTTCGGAAGTCTCCGGGCCCAGGGTGCGGTGCCTGACGTCGGGCTGGGCGCCGGGGTCGTTCCTCCGGCCCGATCTCTCTTACGACGGCCGTCGGGTCCTCTTTGCCTATGCGAAGCACGATCCGCGAGTGCCCGACGTGCGCGACAAGGCCAGCAAAGTGACCTTGCCGGAAGACGCCTTCTATCACGTCTTCGAGATGAACCTCGACGGCAGCGGCGTGCGTCAATTGACCCGGGGACGCTACGACGATTTCGACGCCCGCTACTTGCCCAGCGGCGAGATCGTCTTCCTTTCGACCCGCAAGGGGGTCTTTCTCCAGACCAGCAGGAGCAACACGGCGGCGACGACCGCGGCCGACCTGCCCGATAGCTACGTCCGCTGCGGCGGCGACAACTACCGGCCCGTGCCGGTCTTCACGCTCCATGTGATGGACGCCGAAGGCAAGGGCCTGAGGCCGATCTCGGCGTTCGAGAACTTTGAATGGACCCCGTCGGTGGCCAACGACGGCCGGATCCTCTACTGCCGGTGGGACTACATCGATCGCTTCAACGGCCACTTCTTCAGCCTCTGGTCGACCAATCCCGACGGCACGAATCCGCAGTTGGTCTACAAGAACTACACGATCCGCCCGCAGGTCGCCAGCGAGGCGGTGGCGATTCCCAACTCGTATAAGCTGGTATTCACGGCCTCGGCGCATCACTCGATCCTGGGCGGGTCGCTCGTGCTGTTCGATCGCAGGCGGGGGACCGAGGAGGCGGCCCCGATCGTCCGCCTCACGCCCGAGGTCCCTTTCCCGGAAACCGAGGCGTGGGCCGACCACTACTACGCCAACCCGTGGCCGCTCTCGGAAGAATACTACCTGGTGGGCTGGGCCGATCACCGGCTGCCGCCCCACACCCGCATCGAGACCCAGGAGGCCAACCCGGTCAATGCCATGGGCCTCTACCTCCTCGACGCGTTCGGCAACCAGGAGCTTCTCTACCGCGACCAAGCGATCTCGTCGGGCAATCCGATCCCGCTGCGTCCGCGGCCCAAACCGCCGGTCTACGCCCACCAGGCGTCCGACGCCGCGCAGGAGGGGCGGTTCTTCCTCCAGGATGTCTATCAAGGATTGGATGGAATTGCCCGCGGCACGGTGAAACGGCTGCGGATCGTGGCCGTGCCGCCCAAAGTCCAGCCGCACATGAACCGGCCGAACCTGGGCGTGTCGGCCGAAGACCCGGGCAAGTACGTCCTTGGCACCGTGCCCGTCGAGGCCGACGGCTCGGCTCACTTCCGCGTCCCGTCGGGCGTTTCCGTCTTCTTCCAGGCCCTCGACGCCGACGGCCTGGCCGTGCAGACGATGCGCTCGCTGACGTACACTCAGCCGAACCAGACCCTCTCCTGCATCGGCTGCCACGAGCACCGGGACCTGGCCCCGCCGATCGGCAAGGTGCCCTTGGCCGGGCTGCGGGAACCGTCGAAGCTCGCGCCGGGCCCGCCGGGCTCCTGGCCGTTGCGGTTCGACGAACTGGTCCAGCCCGTGCTTGAGCGTCATTGCGTCCGCTGCCACCGGCCGGGAAGCGACTCGCCACAGGCCGCGAAGTGGGACCTGACGCCCGCGAAGGCCTATCACACGCTCCTCACCTTCGGCGGCGAGGACCTCAAGAAGAAGGCGTTCGAGCGGGACCGCTCGATCCCAGGCCAATGTACGGCCGCCACGAGCAAGCTCTGGGCCATGCTCGTGCAAGCAAAGGGCCACGAAGGCGTGCAACTCGATCCGGACAGCCAACAGCGGCTCGCCACCTGGATGGATACGTACGCGCAGCAGCAGGGTTCCTTCAGCGAGACCCAGGAGGACGAGCTTCGCCGGATCCGCGAGGCTTGGGCGGACCTGTTTTCGCGTCGATAGGAAGGCAGGCTGCGAAGCCTGCCCTACACACGGGAGGACAAGCTATGGAACGACGGTCTTTTCTGCGTCAGGTTGCCGCCGGGACGGCGGCTGGGGTCTTGTTCGGCCAAGGGTACGGCGTTGCGGCGGAGGGAACCAAGCCCGCGGCCGAGGCGATCCGCATCGACGATCCGTTTCCCGGGGCCGTGTTGAACCGGCGGCACGGCGAGGTGGTCGACGGGGGCTTGAGGATCCGCGTGTCGGGCACCGCGCCGAAGGACCAGGGCGTCACGGTCAACGGCGGCCCGGCCCGGCGCGACGGCGAGCGGTTCTCCGCCGACGTTGTGCTCCGCGACAAGGTGACGCAGATCGTGGCCGCGGGCCAAGGCCCTGCCGGCCGGAGCGAGGCCCGGGTTCGCGTGCGTTGGGACCGGCACTCCATGCCGCGCTACCGCTTCTCGATCGACGACAACAGCTTCTTCCTCCGCGATATCGCCCAGAAGGGCTACCGGTCGGTGTTCGACTGCTGGTACTTGAAGATGCTCAAGGACCTGAACGCCAAGTACGGCGTGAAGTTCACGGTGAACATCTACTACACGACCGGCGACGACTTCCGCTTGCCGCAGTTCTCCGACCGGTACAAGGGCGAGTGGCGCGATAACTCCGGCTGGCTCAAACTCGCCTTCCACGCCTACGCCGACAAGCCCGACCGGCCTTATCAGGACGCCCCGCCGGAAAAACTCCTCGCCGATCTCGACCTGGTGGCGGCCGAGATCCACCGCTTCGCCGGGCCCGAGGCGTACGCCCCGCCCACGGTCATCCACTGGGGCATGACGCGGCAGTCGGCCCTCAAGCCGCTCGCCCGGCGAGGGATCCGGGCGCTGAGCGGGTATTTCGCCATGCGTCCCGGGGTCTACGACGTCAACTACCGCTTCAACAACGAAATCTCCGAATACGTCTCGCGCCACGACGCCTGGATGGATTTCGACAGCGGCATCGCCTTCTCCCGGGTCGACATCGTGTGCAACAACGTGCCGATCGACCGGATCGCAGCCACGCTCGATCCGCAGATCAAGGACCCCAACACGGCCGAGATCATGGACCTGTTTACCCACGAGCAGTACTTCTGGCCGTTCTACCGCAACTACCTCCCCGACCACCCCAAGCGTCTCGACGCCACGCTCCGCTGGGTCACTGACCACGGCTTCAAGCCGGTCTTCTTCCACGAAGGGTTTCTTGGCGCGCCGGAGTGATCTGCCGCAGAAAGGACGGATGATGAAGAAGACGTTGGTACCGGGGGTGTCGGCCGAGGCGCGACATCGGGTGGTGACGGAGAATCTGGTCAACTTCCGCAAGCCCGACGCCCCGGCGGTCCTGTCCACGCCGTGGCTCTTGTACGTCATGGAGACCGCGGCCTACGAGGCGATCGAGCCGCACCTGGACTCCGGGGAGGCCTCCGTGGGCACGGGTTTTCAGTTCGACCACCTAGCCCCCACCCCCGCCGGCGAAGTTGTGATCGCCACCGCCAAGGTGACGGCCGTGGAGGGAAAGCGCGTGACCCTCGAACTCGAAGCACGAGATAGCCAGGAGGTGATAGCCCGAGGCACCCATGTCCGCGCCGTGATCGACAAGGGGCGATTTGCCTCGCGGCTGAAGAAGAAGGGATGAAGGATGAGGGATGAGAGATTAAGGATGAAGTCGCGTAGCGCGGGCGGAGCGAAGCGACGTTCGCCGGACCTTCTAATCCTTCGGCGGGCCTCACTGCGTTCGGTCCGCCCTACACGACTGGACCGGATCCCCCAGCCGAGCCCCGGCAAGTAGGTCAGGCTTTCCGCCCTGACGGCCCAAGTGTCAGGCTGGAAAGCCTGACCTACGACCTACAGCCCAAGTTCCCAAACGTCTCTGCTTAGGCTAAAATGGGGGGCGAGAGGATTCATTCCATCGGGTGCCGGGAGGGCACGGAGGGGCCTGGGAGACTTTGCGGATGGCTGAAAAGGACCATGAGGGGCCGGCGGAGATCGCGCTGGTCGGCGATCTGACGGACAACCAGGCGCAGCTTGTGGAGCAGGTACTCGATGTCCCTCCGGGCGGGGAGTGCGTCATTTACTTCGATTCGCTCGGCGGGAGCCCGTATTGTGCCGTCGCGTTGACGAGCCTCATTCTGCTCCGGGGCATCCAGGCGACCGCGGTGGTCGCGGGGGAATGCTCGTCGGCGGCGTTGTGGCCGTTTGCGGCCTGTGGGCGGCGGCTCGTCACCCCGTACAGCGTGCTCCTGTTCCATCCGATGAAGTGGCAGAGCGAGGAGAACGTGGGCCTCTCCGAGGCTGCGGAATGGGCCCGGCATTTCAGCCACCTGGAAGCCGACATGGATCGCTGGCTGGCCGAGATGCTGGGAATTTCTTTGGAGAAGTTGCACGCCTGGTCGAACCCGGGCCGGTATGTGACGGGCCGGGAGATTGCCGAGGCCGGCCTGGCGGAGCTGGTGGAACTCAAGCCATTGACCTGGTTACGGCGGAAGAAGCGGAAATGACCCGACGGACGACCCGCCGTCAATTCCTCGGAGGCCGATCGGCTTCGACCGCGCCGGCCGACGGGCCCGCTCGGGAAGCACCCCAGGCGGCGGCGGGCCCTGCGACACAGGAGCCGGCCGGCGAGTCCCCCCTGCTGCACGTCAGCCGCCCGGCCATGGCGTGCCAGTTCGAGGTCTTCTTCAACCACGGGCAGTATCCGGGCGCCGCCGGCGCGGCCGTGGAGGCCCTGGACCTGGTCGAGGCGTTGGAGGACCAACTCAGCTACTTCCGGTCTGCCAGCCAGATCAGCCGTTTGAACCTCGTCGCGGCCGACGGTCCGGTGCCGGTCGAGCGGCGGCTTCTCGAACTGCTCCAAGTGGCGATGGACCTCTACCGGCAGAGCGGCGGGGCCTTCGACATCACCAGTGCTCCCCTCGGGGAAGTGTGGGGATTCGCCCGGCGTCAGGGGGCCCTTCCCGCCAAGGCCGACGTGGCGGAGGCCCTCAAGAGCGTGGGCAGCCGCTACGTGAAGCTCGACGAGGAAAAGGGCACGGTGCAGTTCACCAAGGAGGGCGTGCGGCTCAACCTGGGGAGCATCGGCAAAGGGTACGCATTGGATCGGGCCGCGGAACTGCTCG
>CAYSGY010000141.1:219-1167 GCA_964430315.1 uncultured Planctomycetaceae bacterium | reverse complement strand
CCTGGGGCATCAGCGACTTCCTCTTCCACGGCGGCCAGAGCAGCGTGTTGGCCCGGGGCCATCGCGCGGGAACGTCCGGTGACGCGGCGGGCGGGTGGACCGTCGGGGTCTGCGACCCGCTTCATCCCGAACGGCGCCTGGCGGAAATCAAGCTCCGGGATCGAGGCTTGGGCACCTCGGGCTCGACAATGCAGTTTTTCCGGCATCGAGGGCGGCGCTATGCGCACCTCCTCGATCCGCGCACGGGCCGGCCGGCCGAAGGCGTTCTCTCCGCGACCGTGGTGGCCCCGACCGCGGCCCTGGCCGACGGGCTCTCGACGGCCTTCTTCGTCATGGGCCCTGAAGCGACCGAGGAGTTCTGCCGCGACCGGCCGGAGATTGCCGCCTTGTTCGTCTGCCCGGCGGCCAGGTCCGGGCGGCCCGAAATCCATGCCATGGGGTTCGGCGAAGGGGAGTTGCGGATTCTGGAAGAGGGATTAGGGATTAGGGATTAGGGATTAGGGATTAGGGATTAGTTTGGCGGGCGGGCTTGCCCGCCCGTTGGTTGCGGTTGGGACTTGTAGGGTGGACCGAGCGGAGCGAGGCCCGCCGGCATCGGCGGTCGGAAGTCGGAGGACCAACATGGCGCGATCCATCTCGACTGGGCGGATGGGGCGGATGGGCCTGACGGCCTTCGTCGGCCTCGTGGGGATCGCTTCCGTGTTGGCCGAGGAGATCCCCGACACGCCCGGCCTGACGAACGTCCGCCGGCAAGGATGGGTGCGGTTCACGCTGAACTCCGGCCGGATCGTGGTGGCCGGGTCGCGGGGAGTGAACTTCAGCCACAGCGGTTCGATGGTCCGGGGCCGCGGCGAAACCCTCTCGGTCCGCGTGACCGGGAATGAGCCGCTCGTCAAGTATGAGATCACGACCTCGACCCAGCGGTTCCGTCTCGACGCCTCGGCCGGA
>CAYSGY010000141.1:0-209 GCA_964430315.1 uncultured Planctomycetaceae bacterium | reverse complement strand
CTCGACGGTAGTCCGCGCGGAATTCGTCCAGAATCCGAACGAGCCGGTCGCGCTGACGGTGGGCCCGAAGGACCACGAGCGGGTCTACCGGGCCCCGACGATCTGGCACCTGTTTCTCCAAGAGCCGGCCGCCGCCAAGGAACACCTGGCCCCGCTCCTGAAGATCCTGCTGCGGGAGTTCGATTTCGCCGAGGCCGCGAAGGAGATCG
>CAYSGY010000140.1:0-11683 GCA_964430315.1 uncultured Planctomycetaceae bacterium | reverse complement strand
CCCGAACGGTTCATGCTCTGCAATTCCCACAATCACTCCGGTCCGGACTTGATGGGCATGGGCTCGATCTCGGGCCCTGAGCGGGAACACCTGGATCGCTACGCCAAGGAGCTGACCGGCCGGTTGGAACAGGTCGTCCTCAAGGCGGCCGCTTCCCGAAAGCCGGGGAGGTTGGCCTGGACGCAGGGCTCGGTCGGCTTCGCGGCCAACCGTCGCGTGCTGAAGGACGGGAAATGGGCCGGCTTCGGCGCCGTGCCCGACGCGCCGGCCGACCACAGCCTTCCCGTGCTCCGCGTGACCGACGCCCAAGAGAACGTGCTGGCCCTGGTGGTCAACTATGCCTGCCACAACACGACCCTGCGGGGCAACTTCAAACAGATCCACGGCGATTGGGCCGGCTGTGCCCAAGCGGCCATCGAGGCCGGCCAGCCGGGCGTCACGGCCCTGGTGACGATCGGCTGCGGGGCCGACTCCGATCCCTGCCCGCACGGCACCGTGGCGCTCTGCGAGCAGCACGGCCGGGCCCTGGCCGACGAGGTGAAACGTCTTCTGGCCGGCCCCTTCAAGCCGATCGAGCCGAAATTGACGGTCCGGACGAAGGACCTTGCGATCCCCTTCGACGAGCCGCCGGCCATGGAAGAACTTGAGCGTCTGGCCAAGAAATCCTATCCGGTCGCGCGTTTGCTCAAGCTCCGTCAGCGCGGCGAGAAGTTGCCCACCGCGAGAAGCTACCCGATCTTCACGTGGACGTTCGGAGACGATCTGGCCATGGTCTTCCTGCCCGACGAGGTCGTGGTCGACTTCGCCCTTCGCATGAAGCGCGAGTTCGACGGCAGCCGGCTATGGATCAACGCCTACAGCAACAGCGTGTCCGGCTAC
The DNA here is from genome assembly GCA_964430315.1 of uncultured Planctomycetaceae bacterium. Classification (GTDB taxonomy): domain Bacteria; phylum Planctomycetota; class Planctomycetia; order Pirellulales; family Thermoguttaceae; genus CALFBP01. Next base: position 10,804 of record CAYSGY010000140.1, on the reverse strand, counting down.
GTCCCCTCGGACCGCCTGATCGGCGAGGGCGGCTACGAGGTGAACAACTCGGTCAGCGCAGCGGTCTCCTACGGCCGGCCCGAGCGGCTCCAGCCGACCATCGAGCAGCGCATCGTCGATTGCGTCCGATCCCTGCTACCGGCAGGATTCCGCAGCCCGGGTGATCGGAAGTAGCGTGGCACGCCCTGCGTCTTCCTTTATTCGATCCGCTTGATGCGCAGGACAAGACTGTCGTAGTCCCCGGCAGATACACGTAGGAATAGCCCTCGTGCAAGGCCGGGATGTCCAGCGGGTCCTGGTTGTCGCTCCGGTTGGTCCGCTCGAACAACCGGGCCATGCCCAAGTCGATCCGGGCGCCGCCGGCAGCACAGTTCTCGAAGATCACCTCCGGATACCGCTCCTGCAAACGCTCGAAGATGTCGTAGAGGTTGCGGACGTACCGCACCCAGAACTCCCGGCGCTGGGCGATCGGCACCTCGGGCCAGGCCGGATCGCTCACGTAACGGTTCATGTCCAGCTTGAGGTAGTCGAGCTTGTTTTCCCGGAGCAGGGCATCCAACGCGCCGAGCAGATGGTCGCGCACGTCGTCCCGGGCGTATCGCCTCGGTTGATCACCACGGCCCAGCGGTCCACAAGATCGAGGCCCGGGTAGATCCGGTAGAAGAGTTGCACCTCGACCGGATAGGTCGTGTCGGACAACGTGATCCGCAACGTGCGGCTCCGGTCGGTCGATTCGACGGCGTGGTCGCGGTAGACGAGTTTCAGGCTTCGCGTACCGTCGGCGAACGTGGCCTTCAAGGTCGGTTCCCCGTAGAACCAGCCGCCCCAGCCCACGTATTCATCGCGGAAACGCTCTCGATCGTCCTTACGCAGGAACGCAACTGCGAAGCGGACCATCTCGCCGACCGGCAGGTCTTCGGGGCGTGCCAGCCGCGGCCCCCAGTAGGTGTTGTTGATCGCCCCGGCCTTGTTCCGCTCCATCGCGTAGGTCGTGTTCTCGGTCTGGAGGACGAAGACGCCCGGGGCGGCAAGGTACTCGATCGACGGGCCCGAGGCCCCCGCCTTCGCCGCGGAAACCTCCTGCTTCGGGGCCGCGGCAAACGTCGAATCGCACCAGGACAGGCACAACAACAGAAGGCAGGACTTTGATTTCATGGCGGGCTTTCTGTGGGCTGTTGGTAGTCTTCGCTCAACCAGGAGGATATCATAAACGCCCGGCGATGGCACGTCGACCGTCAACGTTGCAAGAGGAATCATGAGACTGCGCACGGCATTCTGCACCACGGGGTTGCTTTGTCCTTACAGACGGGAAGGGTAACAACATGAAGCGATTAGGCCTCGCGCTGGTATTCGGTTTCATTGCCGGCATTGGCGCCGCGGCGGACGATTTTCCGTTGATGATCATACGCTTCCGGGCGCCGCAGACGGACGGCGGGCCGATCTGGCGCGAGACGGTTGAGATGCTGAAGAAGTACAAGCCGTCGTGCGACGAGGTGTGGTTTTCCACCGGGATCGGCTATCCGCCGATGAAGTGGCACGAAGAGCAGTCGGCGCGGCTCGCGGCGGCGGCGAAGGACATGCGCGCGCTCGGCATCGAGCCGAGCCTGCAGTTCCAGGCCACGATGGGCCACGGCGACGACATTTCCGCGCTGGACAACTGTTCGGCGAAGAACTGGGGCGGTTTCACGGGCGCGGACGGCCGTGAGTGCAAGCTTTGCAGTTGCCCACGCCAGCCGGGTTTTCTCGCGTACATGGCGGAGATGGGCCGCATCTATGGCGTCTGGCGGCCGGGGTCGGTGTGGATCGACGACGACCTCCGCATCGACAACCACCAGCCGAACATGAAGCCCTGCTGCTGGTGCGACCGCTGCGTGGGCGATTTCGCGAAGGAGGAGGGGACGCCCCGGACGCGCGCGACGCTTTCCGCCGCCTGCGCGAAAGACCCCGCCCTGCGGGCGAAGTGGGAACGCTTCAATTTCAAGTCGATCGCCGAGGTGGCGCGCGTCATCACCCGCGCGATCCATGCCGTTTCGCCCGAAACCCGCATGGGCTACCAGCACTGCCTCCGCGAGGACGGCAGCCAGTTGCTCGTCTACAAGGCGATGGTGGAGGAATCCGGCCACAAGGTGCGGTCGCGTCCGGGCGGCGGCGCGTATTTCGACCATAGTCCGTACGAGCAGATCACGAAGTCCCATTTCCTCGCACGGCAGATGAAGTCGCTCGGGATGCCGGATTACATCGATCAATGCTGCCCGGAAATCGAGACGGCTCCGCGGTCCTTCACCTGCCGTACCGGACAGGGTCTCGCGGTCGAAACCCTGCTCCACCTCGCGCAGGGGATGAATTCCGTCAGTTACCTGATCATCGATTCGCATCTCGAAACGCCGGCGTGGTACGGCGACAACCTCCTCGCGCGCCTCGCCGCCGAGGTCGGCCTGTTCCGCGACTACGTGAAATGGAACGAAGGGACGCGTCCCGGCGGCGTGACGATCGAAAACCAGACCCCGCCCGTCTTCTTCGCGACGACGGGTGTTCCGCTCTGCCCCGGCATGGCTTTCCCCACCGCGACGATGCTGACGGTCGAAAGCGTCAGATCGCTTTCCGACGCTAAGATCCGCGCGATTCTCGCCGGCGGCGTGTTTCTCGATGGCGCTGCGGCGGAAGTGCTGGTGAAGCGCGGCTTCGCGAAGGACCTCGGCGGACTGAAGGTGTCGCCTGCGCCGGCGGGCGTGCGGGAACACTTCACCGTCGATCCGCTGAACGCGGGGATGATCCGCGGCCAGCATACCGGCCGCAGCGCGTTTATGGTCGAGGCGGCCGGCGCACGCGTCCTCGGCCGGTACGTGAACTGGAAGGGCGAAGCTGTGGGCGATGCAACGCTGCTCGTGCCGACGGCGCAGGGCGGCCGCGCCGCGGTCTTCGGCTTCGACGGCTTCGACGGCAAGGCGATCAGCTCGAACCGCATCCGGCAGCTCCACCGAGCGGCGGACTGGGCCTCCGGCGGCAAGATGCCCGTCGTTCTTGAAGGCGCCGCCCAGTGCGTCCTCGTGCCGCGCGTCACGAAGGACGGCGCGCTGCGGAGCGTCATGGCGCTCAACACCACCATCGACCGCCAGCAGCCGGTCCGTCTGCGCCTCCGCGGCGTCGACGCCGCCCGCACGTCCGCCCAGTGGCATGCCCTCGGCGAAAAGCCCGTTTCCCTGCCCGTCGACCGTGACGGCGCCGACGCGTTCGTCACGCTGCCGGTCCTCGCCCCGTGGAACGCGGGCTGGCTGAAGCTGTAGCATACCTGTCCAAAATGAAGTTCTTGGAGAGTGGCGCAATTGGGAAAGCCCGGGGCGACAGGGTGACGTACTTCTTGAGTTCCGTCAGTTCCTCCGCACGACGCTAGAGATCGAACTGGGTCAGGTCAGGCATTTTCCACACGTGCAGCGAAGTTTCCCGGGGGGGCGGCGCCCCGCGAGTCCGGTACGCGTGGAACTCGTTCAACACCAGGAGCTTCCCATCGGGCGAAACGTCCACGGCCCCCGGCAGAAAGCCGAACTTCTCATAGCGGTCGGGTGGCACGCCCTGAGACTTTGCGAAGGGCGTGGTTGATCGACCGGCACGTCCCACGCCCATCGAAGACTCTGGGCGTGCCACCCAACCGGCACGTGTGACGGATGGATGTGGGACGCGTTGGAGACCCGTCCTACGCGCAGGCGCCCGGGGATGAACAAGCGGAAGCCGCGTTGGCGGCCGCCGGTTTGGGCTTGCCGAGCAAATCGGGGATCTTGTCGATGACGCCGCCCTTGATCTTGATCGCGGCGCCGATCGTTGCCAGGGCGATGGCCGCCAGGAGGATGACGTTGAACGCGGCCCGCTTCCAGCCGCGGCCGACCGCGTCGCCGAGGTAACTCCGCTTGTTGTTCATCACGAAGAACGTGATGTAGGCCACCGGGAGCATCGTCAGGCAGATCGCCGAGGCGGCCACGGGAAGCCAGATCGGGGTGGTGGTGGCCACGCCGAGAATCCCGATCGCCGGGACGAGGGTGGCCATCCGGTAGCGGGCGACGGTGTACTCCAGGCCGAACATCTCGCAGACCGTGAAGCCGCAGACCACCATGTGGGTGCTGATCGCCCCGCAGGTCATGGCGATGAAGCCCAGGTCGAAGATCAGCCGGCCCCAGAACGAGCCCATCACGCCGGTCAGGGCCTGGGCGGCTTGGATCGGCTTGAGGTCCTTCTGGATCGCCTGGGGCGCGCCGGGGTCGTGGATCGTGTTGGCCATGGCGATGATCACCAGGGAAGTGACCAGCACGAAGGGAAGGAACATCGAGAGGCCGAGGTCCCAGCGCGAGGCCGCCTTGTGGGCCTTGCCCCAGCCTTTGGCCAGCAGCGAGTAGGGATAGAGGAACGTCATATTGATGCCCACGGCGGCCCCGATGGCCCCGAGGACCACGGTGGCCGCCCCCGGCGCGTCGGGGATGCGGAAGGCGAAGAATCCCCGGAACAGATCGCCCCATCGGACGCCCGTCGAAACGACCACGATCCCGAAGGAGAGGATTACCATCGCGATGACACCCCGGAGGAACCACTCGTAGAACTTGATTCCCCGGGCATGGCTGCCGTAGTTCCAGGTCGTGAAGATGTTCAGGGCGAGGATCGCCACGCCGACGCCGATGCTGACCATCAGGCCGTAACCCGTCAGCGATCCTCCCTCCTTCTCCGCGACCACGCCGGCCATGGAGGCCAGATCGCGGGCCGCGCCGGCGGCAAGGCCGTACTGGGGGAAGTGCCAGATCACGGAGGCGACGATCGTCCCCAGGGCCCAAAGGAAGGCGATTGCGGCGTGAATCTCCCGCGACACCGCGGGGTAAGGACGCTCGCCGGTCGTCAGCACAACGTTGCCCAGGGCCCCCAGCATGCAGACGCCCAGGAACATGGCCACCGGCTGGACCCAGAGCAACTCGTAGCCGAACGAGGCCCCGGCAAGCACCGAGGCCGCCGCGCTTCCGGCGCCCAGGGTCATGGCGCTCTGGAGCAGTCCCGGCCCGCTCCGCCGGATATAGCCCTTGGCCCGTTCCAGGAACGGCCGGCTCTCCAGGTCCTCCAGCACGGCGACCTCCCGCGCCAGCTTCTCCGGGTCCCACTTGGCGGTCATCGGGAGGCCTTTGGCCGGCTCGGTCATCGTGTTCCTCCTGGCATGAGAGACAGACTACGCGTGAGAGTCTCTTACTCTATCACGCCGCCGAGGCGGGAACAACGACAACCGCAAGGCCGTCCCCTTCTACACCGCGTCGCCGCTGCCGTGACGGATGATACGGCCCTCGGCCATGTAGATCACGTCTTCGGCAATATTGGTGGCGTGGTCGGCGACCCGCTCCAGGTTGCGGGAGACGGCCAGCAGGGTCAGGAGCGACGGGACCTTGGCAGGGTCGCGCTGCATCATCTCCTCCGCCCGATGGCGGATCTCGTGCTTCATCCGGTCGACCTCGTTGTCGCGTGCGCAGACGCGCGCGGCCAACTCGGGGTTGAGGTTCACCAGGGCGTCGAGGCTGTCGCGGAGCATGCCCTGGGTCTTCTCCCACATGCCCGACAGGTCGAACGGGATCTCCATGGGCCCCTGGGACGCGAATGCCGCCGCTTTGCGCGCGATATTCACCGCAAGATCGCCGATCCGCTCCAGGTCGCTGTTGATCTTCAGGGCGGCCACGATCAGCCGCAGGTCCGACGCCACCGGCTGGTGCAATGCCAGCGTCTTCAGGCACTCCTCTTCGACCTCCACCTCGCGATGGTCAAGCTCCATGTCGCGCTGTTCGACCCGCTTGGCCATCGCAGGGTCCCTGTCCGAGAGGGCCTGCATTGCGACCTGCACCTGCTCTTCCGCCAAGGCACAAAGGGAGAGCAACTGTCGCTTGAGCCGCTCGATTTCCCGCTGAAGATGGACCGACATAGCACGACTCCGTTTGAGCCACCTCGTATTCCCCATAACCTGCGCAGTCTACCCCCGCCCGGCTCCTCGGATCAAGAGCGGTTTGAGCCGGTGCATCGCCGAGGCCGAAAGTGCTTGCGCGGACCTACAAGACCTTGGTCAGCCCGGGCATGGCAATCGGGTAGCGGCCTTGGGCGTCGGGCTGGACCGGGGCCGGGGAATCCATGGTCAGCGTGTCCAACCCGGGGGCCAGCTCGAGCTTCGAGTTCATGGCCTCGTCCCAAGTGACCATCTGGCCGCACTCGGCGGCCATGCGCCCGAGAATGCCCGCCATGGCCGCCTTCGCGCACCGCTCCGTCTCGTTGTAGGGCTTGTTCTCGCGGATGGCCGCGAACAGGAGATCGTGCTCGACCTGGTACTGGTTGCACGGCGGTCCCTTGTATTCCCAGAGGACGTTGGCGGGCGTGGCCTGGAATCCCTTGTAGATGCGAGGATTGGGGACCCCTTCCCCGAGCACGGCGCAGCCTTTGGACCCGTGGATCACGTCGCCGAAGAAGCCCCAGGTGTTCGCCTGGTGCCGGCCCTGGGCAAACAGCCGCGTGCCGTCGGGGAAGGTGTATTCCACGGCGTAGTGATCGAAGAGCTGGTCGGGCTCGGTGCGGACCTGGCGCCCGCCCTGGCCCTGGGCCGACACCGGCCAGGCATCCTTGCACCAGCAGCAGACGTCGATGTTGTGAATGAGCCAGTCGAGGAGGAAGCTGCCGTTGACCCAGGTGAAGTTGCTGTAGTTGCGGATCTGGTGGGCCAGGTCGGTCATGCCCGGCGACTTCGGCGTAAACCCGACCGGCCCGTGCTCCCGGTACGCCCAGCACGTGATCCGCTCGCCGATCATTCCTTCGTGCAGCTTGGCGACCGCCTCTTCCAGCGGCTTGTAGTGACGGCTCATCAGCCCGCCGGCGATCTTGAGGTTCTTCTTGGTCGCTTCCTCGCCCGCCTTGAGCACGCGGCGAATGCCCGGGGCATCGACCGCGAAGGATTTCTCCATGAACACGTTGAGCCCCTTGGCGACCGCGTGCTCGACGTGGATCGGGCGGAAGGCCGGCGGGGTGGCCAGGAGAACGACGTCGCCGGGACCGAGGCAGTCCATGGCCTTCTTGTAGCCGTCCAGTCCGACGAACTGGCGGTCCGGCGGCACGTCGACCTGCTTGCCCTTCTGATGCGACAAGGCTTGCAGACTCGATTTCAGCCGGTTCTCGAAGAAATCGGCCATGGCCACCAGCTTGGTGGGCCCCTGGGTGCTGAGCGCCTGGGCGGCGGCGCCGGTCCCGCGCCCGCCGCAGCCGATCAGGGCGATCTTGATCGTATTGTTCTCCGCGGCATAACTCCGGGCCGTGATGGCGCCGGCCAGGGCGGCCCCGGCCACCGTGGCGCCAGTGCGCTGGAGAAACTCCCGGCGCGAGCCAACACCCTTCGCACTCTTGCGTTCAGCGTTCATCTTCCAAGGACCCTTTCTTTCAGAACCGAGGTCATGTCATGAATTTAGCGAACGACCCTCGCGGGCCGGGGTTCTTCCCTTCCGCCCTCCCGGCGGCCCACTCCCCCACCTCAACGTGCCGTCCAGTATGCGCCACGCAACGGGGGGAAGCAAGCGAAGCGGCCTGGACACTGCCGGGTTCGGGTGAACAGCGGCGTACCTGCGTACGGCGGACGGAGCGGAGCGACGGAACGCCGAAGACCTGGGCACGTTCCGGCGGGCCTCGCCACGCTCGGTCCGCCCTACGTGCTTCGGAGGACGCAACTGCCTCGAAGGATGGTCGGAACAGATTCGCCGCGATTGCACGTCACCGGGTCGGGGTTGCCTCGAAGACCAGCACTTCAAACGGCGTTAGGGAGAGCGTTTGGGCTTCGCCTGCGCGGACGGTCAGCGAGGGCCGGTCTTTCGCGGGCTTCCAGGGGCTGCGGAGCCGGTATTCGGTTGCGGCCCCGGCCGGCAACTCGAATGTCTTTCCGATATCCAGGGAGAACGACGCCGGGGCCGCGGCGGGGTTGCGGAGCGTGACGATGCCCAGGCGGGGCGACCAGGCGGCGTATCCGTAGACCTGGCCCTCGCCGGGGTCGCCGCCGATCCAGTGGACGTCGGCGAGCACGTCGGCGTTGGTGCGCGACCATCGGGCCCCGGCGGCCAGCAGGTCCCACATCGGTTCGGTGAGCATCTGGGGCGTCATGTAGAGTTCCTGGAGCTGCGTGCCGGAGCCGAAGAACGAGTAGATCTCGTCGGCCATGTCCTTCACGTCGGGCGGGAGGTTGGCGTTGCCGAGCCGGGCGTGGCAGATCCCCTGGTTCATCAGCGAGCTGATCGGGTGGAGCGGCCCGAGGCGGACCACGCCCCGGTAGGTGTACATGTCGCGGTAGGTGATCCACTGCTGGCGCTTCGAGCCGGGCCCGTGAAAACCCATGTCGTCGCCGTTGCGCCAGACCGAGTCGCCCCAGAGGAGCCAGAAGGGCGAGGGCCAGGTGCCGGTGGTCACGTTGACGAACAGTTCGGGCCGCAATCGCCGCAGGTCGGCGATGAGGTGCAAGAGGCCGTCGACGTCGGCGGCGTACTCGGCCCCCGCCCCTTTCGACATGAGGCCGTGGGCGATCCCGTCGAACTTGAAGTAGTTCACGCCGTACTTCTCGACCATTTCCGCGCAGACCTCGCGGAAGCGGGCGTAGTAGTTCGGCCCGGCCAGCGAGAAGCCGTTCTTGTTGGTCTCGAAGCCCTGCGTTTTCCCGTACTTCATTCGCTCGACCTTGGCCTGGGCGTAGCCGCCCCACGGCGAGAGCCAGACGCCGATCGACGTGCCGTCGCGGGCCGCGGCGTCGCGCAACGGGGTGAACCCGTGCGGAAACCCGGGATGAAACCGCCACAGGGAGCGGTTGTCGTCCCAGCCGTCGTCGAACACGACGGAGTCGAGCTTGACGCCGCGCTTGCGGATCAGTTCCCGGGCAAACAGGTCGATCACCGCCAGGCATTGCCCCTCGTCCATCTTCCGATCGGCCCAGGCGATGTCGTACCACGAGTTGTAGTGCAGGAACGGTTGGTACGGGCGGGGGCGCTCGCGTTCGAGGTAATAGAGGAAGCCTCGCCGCAACTGTCCCGGCGGGACGACGCCGAGGACGCCGCTCCGCGTACACGGCTGGCCGGGAACAAGCGTCCGGAACGTCCCGGCCGAGCAGACGATCGCGCCAGCCTCCGTCCGGTTCTTCGCCATCGGGTGCTCGCAGGCGGCGAAGACGTTGCCGGCCACCACGGGCGAGCCGTCCACTTCGCCGCACGGGGCCGCCCCGGCCGCCTGGAGGTGGACGGGCGTGAGCACCGCGGGCCCGAAGGGCTTGCCTTCGGCGGTCACGGTCAGCTCCACGCGCACGTAGTTCGATTGGTCACGGAGCGTCGCCTGCCATTGGACCCGGGCACCGGAATCGGCCACGACCATCGGTACCGTGGCCCGCCAGCCCGTGAAGAGCTCGGCAGCGCAGACCGCGTTGGCAACCGGCGCGATGCGGCGGAGCGTCGGTTCTCCCGTTGCCCGGAGGCTCAGCAGATCGGCGGGCCTTGCGCCGTCGGGAACCGCGGCAACCGGCGACTCCTTGCTGCCCGAGATCGAGCGGTTCGCGATCCGGTCGGTGAATTGCAGGAGCAGGGGCCCGCCGGGTCCCAATTCCCAGGATGCCGAGAGGACGCGGTTCTCCATCACCAGGCGGGTCCCCTCGATCTTCGCCTTCGCCTCCCCAAGATACGGGCCTGGGTAATGGAGCGCCCGGGCCGACGACGCTGCGCTGATCAAGATCGACACCGCGACGACTCCACGAAGCAGCAAGCATCGCATAAGGCACCTTAACCTGTTTCGGACCGAGGGACTGTACCGAACGCCCCATCCTACAGCCAAGAAGGACGAGGAGCCCATGCGATTCTAAGGGACCTCGCACGGTCTTTGGAAGCCATGGCCTCCCGGAATGACCTAGGGGCCCTCGGGTCCGTCACCGCCGGCATATTCCCGAAAGCCGATCGAATCACGATGCGTCTGTATCGAGCTTAGCTGACGCGCGGGATGGAACGGTTCTTGCAGATGGCCCAGATGTGTGGGGTCCGGCGGTTCTTCTGCGCCGCCCCCGGCCTGCACGCCGATGAAACGCTCGGCCCCAGCACAAAGACTGGGAAGGGCGGCCAAGACGCAGGGGATGTGCGATGAAGAAGAGTACCTTTCGCGTGGTGACCCGCGGCGCCGACGGCGAAATCCGCATCCGCGACTATGATTCTCAGGAAGACCTCCTGAAGCGTCACCGCCAGATCGGCGTGGACGATTGCAGCACCGACCTGGGACTGCGTGGGCTGCCCGTGTTCCGCGGCCTCATCGGCCCCATGCCCGAAGGGGGCGACATCATCCGGTACGAGACGCCGGAAGTTTTTGAGACACTCACCAAGGAGTGGTGCGGCCCACGACCGCATCGCGCGGCCCGCGCCCGCAGCCGCGCGGTGCAGGACACCCTCTAAGTGACCTGCCGCCTGGGAGCATTTGATCGTGGATCCCGCACTGCTGGCGACTCTTGTTTGTCCGGAAACGCGGACCCCGCTCCACCTGGCCGATGAGGCCCTCGTCGCGCGACTGAACCGCGAAAGGGCTGCGGGGAGTCTGAAGAACCGCGCCGGACGCGTCGTCGAAGAACCCCTCGGGGGTGGGCTGATCCGCGAAGATGGGAAGTTCTTGTATCCCATCCTCGACGGCATCCCTGTCATGCTCATCGACGAGTCCATCCCCCTGGAATCTCCCGAGCACAACGGCGACTGAGCGGGATCGCTTTGCGCAATCGTGGGAAGGTGTGTTTTCCGACGGGGAGGGCGAGGCTCCT
>CAYSGY010000139.1:0-11706 GCA_964430315.1 uncultured Planctomycetaceae bacterium | reverse complement strand
CTCCCGGGCGTCGTTGTAGATCCTCCGCACCTTCGGATGGTCAAGGACGTGGTGGTTGACCGGCGCGCAACAACGGGCCATCTCGTCGACGGCGGGCTCCAACTCGACCACGTCGACCTGTTCGATCCCGGGCACCTCGGCCAGCCAGCCGGGCGTTTCCCCGGTGCCCAGGCCGACGACCATGGCCGCCTTCGGCTCGGGATGCAGCAGGGCCGGGAGCACGCCGAGCATGATCTGGGTCCCGGCGTCGCCCGTGGCGTTGCCGTCGCTCTTGCCGTTGACGTAGAAGGAAAGCCCGTCGATGGCCACCAGCGCGACGCTGGCCTCGACCCCCTCCGCCTGCCAGAGGACCTGGCGCCGCTTGGCATTGACCCAGTCCTGAATCGCGTTGGGGCCGCCCTGGGGGAGGGCAACGCGTCCGGCCCCGATCCCACTGTGCCGCCAGACGGCCGTGGGGCCGTCCGCCCGAAGACACACGAGAGCGACCACGGCAGCGCCCACCGGAACGATCCATGCGCGGCCGAGGCTGCCGCGGCGTGTCGCGGCCAGAAGCGCCGCCAGGCCCAACGCGACCAGAAGGACGACGACAACAATCCAAGCGCCCGGAGCGGTCAGGAGCGGGAGCAGCCCGAAGCCGCCGGCCAGCGAGCCGAGGATGGCGCCGAGCGTGTTCGAGGTCAGAGTCAGCCCCACCTGCCTGCCCACGTTCCTGTCCCCGCGCCCGGCCAACGCCAACAACAACGGGAATTGAACTCCGCTCACCAAGGCCGCCGGAAGGACGACCAGCACGGCCACCACCGCCCAGCCGAACACGTGGCCGCCAAATCCTCCGGCCGCTTCGCCATACCGGGCCGCCAGCAGGGCCAGCCGGTCGCCGGCGGCAAACGGGGCCGCGATGCAGGCCGCTTCCAGGCTGCACGTGGCCGCGAAGGCCGATAGGCTCGGCGAGAACCGGCGAACCAGGATCGCGTAGGCAGCCCCTCCCAACCCGATCCCCAGCAGGGCCACGGCCAGGATCAGGCCGAAGGTATACGTCGTGCCTCCAAGGATAGGACCCAGCATCCGATACCAGACCAGTTCCATCAGGAAGAAGGCGAAGCCGACGATCCCGGCCGCGAGGTACACGAGCAGGAGGGACGACGGCCGATCCCGCTTCTGCTGCCCGGCAGCGCGTCCGCTGGCATCGCGTGCCACCCGAACCGCCCGTCGCGAGATCGCCCACGCCGCGGCGCCGACGCCCAGGTTCACCAACGCGGCCAGCCACAACGTCGTCCGCGCGCCGGCCGACGGCAAGAGGACGAACGTGCTCAGCAGGGCCCCGGCCACAGCCCCGAGCGTGTTGACCCCGTAGAGCAGGGCCGCCCGACGGCGCTGGCGGTCGCCGGGCGTGGTCACGGCCCGAACCGCTGCCGGCAGCGTCCCTCCCATCGCACCGGTGGGAAGAGCGAGCACAAGGGCCGCAAAAACCAGGCGCACGACGGTCGCCCCGCCGATTCCCAAGGTCGTCTGGCCCCCGAGCGCAATGTACGCGGTGGACATTCCGTCGACGAGCCAAGGGCTGGCCGCAGCGGTCAGGGCCACGGCGGCCTCCAGGACGGCATAGAACTTCAAAGGGTTGGCCACCCGATCTGCCCAGGGTCCGAGCACGGCGCTCCCCAACCCCAGGCCGCCCATGAAGATCGCCGTCACGGCGGCCGAGGCGGCCGTGGACGAACCGAAGACCAACCGGAACTCGCGGAACCAGGCGACCTGGAACACCAGTGCCGCCATGCCCGAGAAGAACACCAGCGCCGGCATCAGCCGCGTCGGGACGCGCGGCGGCGAGCCCGCCAACCGCCCGCCCGACGCTGTATCTTCTTCCTTCGCGTTTCTCCCTGCTTTCACGATCACGACTTGAACATAGTCCTTTCGCCACCCAGCCCGGACTATTCATAGCCAAACACTAGCCCGAGGTGAACCGCGAAGCGGTTCCATGACATAGCCCAGGGTTGCCGGGCAGCGGCTACCCTGGGTGGCGTGCTTTCAGCGTCCAGCCAAGGCAGCCCAAGTGGAACGGAAACAGACTGAGCGATCTGGCCCAACCATGCCGCCCTCACCCCGCTCCCCTCTCCCGTCGAGCGGGAGAGGGGAGCCATTCTTCGACGCCGGCCAAATAGACGAGAGCAGGCGAGCCGCAACCCGCCTGCTCTCCGCAGTTCACGCGGTACGGCGCTTTCGCGCCGCGGCCGCTCGCAATCGGACGATCTCAGGCCGCACGGGACCTGGGACTACTCGAACTTGGCCTTGGCGGCCGTGTAGTCGCGGATGAACAGACCGCTGAAGATCTGCGCCCGAGGCAATTCGACCACGTCGCTGACGTAGCCGTGGCGCTGGATCTGGGCTTCCTTGGAAGTCTCAACGACGCTCACGTTGAAGCCCGGGTTCAAAAAGCCATCGCCATCCTTGTCGGAGAACGACTGGACGCTCCCGTCGGCCATCAGGATGTTGCACTCGCCGCCGTGGTGGGCGTACCAGTCGCGGGTGTCCTGGAGATAGGCCGCCGAGCCCGGGACGCCGTCGTTACCGTCAAACATCGGGGTCGTGGGATCCGGCTCGTAATTCGAACCGCTCAGAAGTCTGCCGAGCACCGTGGTGCCAGACATCGCCTTGAGGGAGGAACCATCCCAGGTGGCCGGGCCGTCGTTGAACGCCTCGGTCAGACGATCGCCTGCACTGGCGAATGACTGACCCTTGTAGGTCAGATCGGCAAGCAGTGTGGCCTCGTGCACGTCGCCCGGGGCCCCGTCACCCAGCAGAGGAATCGTGCTGCTGGAAAGCTTCGAGGCGGCCAGATCCTTGCGGGTGAGCGGCCCCATGGTCCAGCCCGTACCCTTCCAGGTCGTGGGCGCGGCACCGCTTGTGTCGAATGCGGGATAGTAGGTGACATTGCCGCTCAGCTTGCCACCCGAGATGGCGTACGACGGCGAAACCTTGATGCCGCCTCGCACGAGGTACCAACTCGCCACATAGTTCGACGTGTAGCCCTTGTCAATGAAGTTGGTGCTGACATAGGCCCCGTCGCTGGCCGGGAGGCCGCCGCACGCGCCGTCGTTCATACGCGTTGCCGGGCATCCTTCCGAACCGTTGCTCGTTTCGCCACCGAGCAGTTCGTTGATCTTCTCCATGCCCTTCATCGTGTTCGTGGGGCAAAGGAGATCGACCGGACGGCAGATCCCGCCATTGACCATGTCGGCGACCCAGCCCCAGGTGTCCGGGCAGCCGTCACGCTTGTAGTCGTAGGCCCCGGTGCAGAACCGCTGCTGAGGATCGCGGTCCGCGATCATCTGCATGCCGATGCCGAACTGGCGGAGGTTGGCCTTGCAGTTGGCGCTGCGGGCGGCCTCGCGGGCGGCCTGCAGGGCGGGCAGCAACAGGGCGATGAGAATGGCGATGATCGTGATCACCACCAGCATCTCAACGAGGGTAAAACCTTTTCGACTCATGAGTTTCTCTCCAAGTAAACGGAAACCAACACTTCTTCTTCAGAACACAGAACACTCGACTCACCACGCTCCACGCGGCGTCTTGGGGACGGCACACCTCCTTTCCTCTGTCGTGCAATTCCTCTCGTGTTTCCTGGCTGTTTCGCACCCCGCGGACCCGGATGAACTTTTCGTGGCTCCGCCTCGTACCGAGGCATGGGCAATCGGTGCCCTACCGAACGATGTCGCGGACCGGAACCCGGGGTGTTGTTGCCGGCAAGACTCGGATGCCGCCGGCCCCAACTCTCGATCCATTATCCAAGCGGATGTCAGAGCTTGATGCGTCGGCCATCATACTTCCGTCAACTTTCGCACGAATCTCCGTTAAGCCAGCACCGCTGTCGCCGACTCTCCGATTATCGCCACGGGTGTTAGGACTCGATGGGCGCGCAGGCAGAATTCGGTCTTTTTCGCGCTAGGACTCCCTTGGCGATTTGTTAGAACCGCCTTCTGGCACAGCCGCCCTCGGCTGTGCTGGGGAGGTGAAAGGCCCGTTGAACTGGAAGTAACCGTCCCTAGGCCGGGGTCCCCTTGGCCAAGGGAGACAGTCGCCTGTGAACGGTTGCGCCGCTTCTGTTTCTGATGCCGGTTGTTCCGGCTTTGGGTGCGAAACGCGGCAGATGCGCCTTTGGAGTGCGGCGACTGGTCGCCGCTTTCGAGCGTTGCAACTTGTTATCGGCCAAAGGAAAGCGGCGACAAGTCGCCGCACTCCAAAGTGGTTTTCGCACCCAGAACCGGAAGAGCCAATAAAAGAGCCGCCCCAGGGAGTTGGAGATCCGGGGCGGCTCCGAACCGGCCACGAGGTAAGGCCGGCCATTTCGCTCACGCAGCACGCTACTCGAGGTTCTCCTTGTACTTCACGACCCGGCTGCCGTGGGCCACCACGTACCCGGTCTGATCGATCAGGACCTGGATCTTCTTCTCGCCATCGACCCAACGCCAATAGGCGTCCATCCTCCGGCTGGCGGCAAAGGTCTCCGTGGGCTCGCCAAGGAGATCGATCAAGTCCTGGGTTTTCATGTCAGAGTGGATGGCCTCGAAATTCCGTAAGCTAATCCTGCTCCCGCCCTCCTCCTCCGGAGTGCAACCGGGAGCGAAGGCCAGCATCGCAGCCAGGCAGAGCAGCGGGAAAACGGAAGACAGGAAGGGAAAAGGCAAAACCGGCAGGGAAAAGGGGAAGAAGGGGAGAGTGTGTTGGTCTCCGGGTGCGCGGGGCCCCGAACTGCTTCGTCCTTCTTCTTCTCTTCTCATGTTCCCGCGTCCTCCTCTTCGCACGCACTTCATTTCGATTTGGCCTTCAGGCTCCAACAACTGAAGAACTCGTCGGGGGACAGTTCGACGGTGTCGCTGGTGAAGCCGCCGTCGCCGTCCGATGCGGCCGTGAAGCCGTTGTTGAGGAGCCCGTCGCCGTTCGTGTCGACCACCACCCGCACGCTCCCGTCGGCGAACAGAATGTTGCACGCCCCCCGGTGCACCGGCCCAAAGTCGCGATAGTCCTGGAGCGTGGTGTTGTTCCAAATCGCCCACCAGCCGGCAGCGCCCCCATAGGACGTGCCATCGGCGGGGGCCGGGGCCTGGAGGGTCGTCTTCAGGACCGGCCCGCGGGTCATCGTGCGTACGGCCGGGGTGTTGTTGAGGGAGGCGATGTCCACGGTGAGGGTACTGTTCGGCGCCCCGCAGCCCATCAAGGGAATGAAACTGTTCGACATCCCGGCGGCATCCGCCTGGGCGCGATCGAGCGGCCCTTGGGTGCTGTGGGTGGAAAGGAGCGAGGCCGGGCAGGTCGCCTTGTCCGTCTTGATTTGCCCGGAGTCGTTCAGGTTGACCATCGAGCGGACCAGGAACCAGCTCGGCACGTAGTTGGTGTTGTAATGCTTGTTGTAGATTTGCTTCTCAATGATTTCGTTACGCGCTTCGCCGGCGGCCAAGCCCGCGATCGTACGGCACGGGTTGCTGATCGTGCTTCCGTCGGGCGCGGTCTCCGACGGACTTCCCAGGCGGTCCACGCAGTCGTCGACCGTCGCGTCCATGGTCGCGAGATCGTTGAAGACCTCGCAGATCTTGGCCGGATTGGAGGGGCAGAGCATCTTCCCAACCGGAGCGCCCTGGGCCATCAGGTCCGCCACCCAGCCCTTCTCCGTGACGCACCCGTCGTAACGCCAGTCGAACGCCCCGGAACACATCTTCCCGTGCAAGGTGGCGTGCGTCGCCAGCCCCGCGCCGATCTGCCGCAGGTTTGTCTGACAGGCGTTGGCACGTCCCGTTTCCCGGGCCGAGTTCAACGCCGGCAACAACACGGCGGCCAGCATCGTCAGGATCGTGATCACTACGAGAACCTCGACGAGCGTCATGGCCCTCCGCAGGGCACTCACGCGGATTCGGCGTGAGGCGTTGAAACAATCTGTGGTCGTCATAGCATCCTCGCTCGATCTCTTCCGGAGGCCGCCCCGTCCTTCCCGGCTACGGTTTCCCGCGTGTGTCGGGGCGGTCGCCTTCGTCTCCCCGGCCCACACGGTGTCTCAATTATCCGCGCAAGCGTTAGCAAACGATTCGCGGAACGATGATTCCTGATTAAAGTTTCGTAAGGCGTTTCTCCCTTCGGGCGCACGATTCGCGCGGTGAACTCGCCCGCAGAGAATACCGGTTGTGTTGTCATTGTTAGGCCGGTATTGCCAACGTGTTAGTTGTCGGCAAACTCCTCCCGACCAAATGGTTTCCTGACTTGTCTTTTCTCTCGGGGGCGGTCTAATCGGATCAAGAGAGACGATCATGAAGAAAGCGGCGAGGCGTGGGCAAGCACCGCCTTGGGTGCGACCTGTGCGCAGGACGCCTGAGAACGTCGCGAGTCAACGGGAGGCGCAGACGATGCTCCAGCAAGCGACACGGCAAGTTGCACGAAGAAAGAGCCGGCAGGCAGGCGGCGTGACACGCGGCAAGCGGCGGGCGCGATGGTGGATCATGGTGGTCCCAGCGGTCCTGCTGCTCGGCGTAGTCGGCTACATGCTCATGCCGTCCGGCAGCGGCGGGTCGGTGCCGAAACAGTCCGGCACGCCCGCGACGAGCCGCGCCGGCACGCCGCAGCCCAAGTCGCCGGCCCAGGCAAAACGGCCTGATCCGTCGCCGTCGCCGGCCGCCGAGAAGTCTGCCGGCCCGGGCGGAGGCCAGCCGGACGCAACCGCCGCGCTGGCCTCGTTGAGTCACCCTTCTCCTCCGCCGCAGGCATCGCCTGCGCCGCCTGTGTCGCCTCCGGCCGTCGAGATCGGAATCGCCTACGGGACCGAGAAGCGCACCTGGCTGGAATGGGCTGTCCAGGAGTTCGGGACAACCGAGGAAGGAAGGCGGATCCGCGTCCATCTCATCCCGATGGGGTCGTTGGAGGGTGCCCACGCGATCGTGGACGGCGACAAGAGCATTCATGTCTGGTCGCCCGCCAGCAGCCTCTACCGGGAAACGTTCGTCCGCAACTGGAACGCCAAGCAACCAACCGGCGACCCCATTGTGAAGTCGGAGAACCTGGCCCTGACGCCGATGGCCATCGTGATGTGGAAGGAGCGGTACGACGCCTTCACGGCCCGATGCCCGGAGGTCTCGCTGAGAACGATCAAGTTCGCGCTGCAGGCGACGACCGGCTGGGGGCGCATCGCCGGGAAGCCGGAGTGGGGGCATTTCAAGTTCGGCCATACCCATCCCAACCAGTCGAACTCGGGCCTGATGACGCTTCTCATGTTGGGCTACGAGTACCACTCGAAGCGCTCCGGTCTGAGGGTCGGGGATGCGATGTCGTTGGAGTTCCTGGAGTATCTGGCCGACTTCGAGCGGGCCGTGACGGGCCTGTCGAACTCGACGGGCAACATGATGAAGGAAATGGTGGCGAAGGGACCGACGGGCTACGATGCGCTGATGGTCTACGAGTCCGTGGCCATCGACTTCCTCAAGACCGCCGAGGGGAGATGGGGCCCGTTGTATGTTGTCTACCCGAAGTACAACCTGTGGAATGAGAATCCCTATTACATCCTCAACGTGCCGTGGTCGACCCCGGAGCATCGGAAGGCGGCCGAGACCTTCCTCAAATTCCTGATGAGCGATCCCATCCAGGCCAGGGCCTTGGACCACGGCTTCCGCCCGGGCAATCCCAAGGTGCCGATCCGCTTCCCGGAGAGCCCGTTTGTCCGCTACGAGAACAACGGATTGAAGATCGACCTTCCGCAGGTCTGCGAGGTGCCGCCGCCGGAAGTCATCGAGAATCTGCTCCTGAGTTGGACCCGAAACGCCATGCCGCGCTGACAGGTGGGAACATGAGCGACCCTCCAGCATTCAATGCGTACCACCGATGGCTCGGAATCCCTCCGGAGGAACAGCCACCGGACCACTATCGCCTGCTCGGCCTGAAACGCTTCGAGCCGGACCTCCGGGTGATTGAGCAGCACGGCAACGAGCGCATCCGGCTGGTGAACGGCTACCGTCGCGCTCCCTACGTCAAGCTCTGCGACCAGATCCTGCAGCACATCAAGGTGGCGAGGGCGTGTCTCCTCAATCCGTCGCTGAAGTCGGCCTACGACCGCGGACTCAAACCGCCCGCGGCGGAGGAGAACGGCGCGGACCTGGACAAATGGTTCGACGACGACTTCCGTGCCCCGGCGGGCCTTGACTTGTCCGGGGCTGTGGAGAATACGTCGCGCCGGGCCGAGTTGGACGTCGCTCGCTCCCAGCGCCCAACCGCCTCCGTACACGGGGGTGCGGAGGAGCGGACGAAGACCGACATCCCGGCGTCGGAACCAGAGACGAGTTCTTCCCTCTCGACCTTGGTCCCCGAGGATGCCGGTTACGAGGTGCTTCCGCCACAGAACGGCGAGGGAAACGGCGAAGGCGATGCACTGGGGCTCGGGGATACCGATTCCGTCGACGAGCCGGACTCGCCCTCTTCAAACAGTTCCGATTCAAACGGCGCAGAATCGCCCGACGAGGAGCCGGCGGCGAAGCCCTTGTTCAGGAAGTCGACGACGAAGCTGCGGGCGAAGGCCTTGCTCGGGATCGCGGGAGGGATGATCGGCCTGCTCGCCTTGGGCATCTTCTTTTGGACGGGATGGCTCCACGGCGAGGCGAAGAAGTTCTCGGAGCCGGTCACGCGCCCAACTCCCCCCAAGGCGCCGGTTGAAAGGCCCTCTTCGCCTCCCCCCGCCCCGCCTCGCAACGAGGAGCCGGTTCTTCCTGTCGCGATGCTCCCCTCCCTCGCCCCAAAGCCGCCGGCGGAGCCGGCCGTTTCGAGTCCGCCGATCGAGATCGGCGTGGCCTATGGGACCGAGAAGCGATACTGGCTGGAGTGGGCGGTCGAGGAGTTCAAGGCCACTCGGGAAGGGAAGTCGATCCGGGTCCATCTGATTCCCATGGGGTCCCTGGAAGGCGCGCACGCGATCATCGACGGGGACAAACGGATTCACGTCTGGACCCCTGCAAGCAGCCTGTATCGCGAGACGTTCGTGAGGGACTGGCAGGCCCGATACCAGGGAAACCCGATTGCCAAGGAGGAGGCCTTGGCCCTGATGCCCATGGTGATCGTGATGTGGAAGGCGCGGTACGAGGCCTTCGCGGCCAAGTCGCCGGACGTCTCCCTGAAGACCCTCTGGTACGCCATGAATCCGTCGTTGGGATGGGGTGGCATCGCGGGCAGGCCCGAATGGGGGCGTTTCAAGCTCGGCCACACCCACCCCAATCAATCCAACTCCGGATTGATGACGCTCGTCCTTCTCGCCTACGCGTTCTTCGAGAAGACCGACGGGCTCACCGTGGCGGACGTGATGTCGCCGAAGTTCCAGGAATTCTCCGAGCGGTTCACGGAGAATGCCTACGGGCTCTCGAACTCCACCGGGAACATGATGAAGGAGATGATCCTCAAGGGGCCGTCGAGCTACGATGCCCTGGTGGTCTACGAGTCGGTCGCCATCGATTTCCTGGAAAGCGCTTCGGGGCGGTGGGATGCGCTTCAGATTGTCTATCCGAAATACAACCTCTGGAGCGACAACCCGTACTACATCCTCAACACGCCATGGACGACGCCGGAGCACCGGAAGGCCGCGGAGGCGTTCTTGCGGTTTCTGATGGGCGAGGCGGCGCAAACGCGGGCCCTCTACCACGGCTTTCGGCCGGGCAATCCCAGGGTGGCGGTCAAAGGGGCCGAGAGTCCCCTGACACGCTATGAGAAGTTCGGCGTGAAGGTCGATCTCCCGGAGGTCTGCAGGGTGCCGCCCGCCGAGGTGCTGGACAATCTGCTTCAGAGCTGGATTCGCGCGGCGTCGCGCCGTAGATAGGTGGTCGGAGATGCGGCAAGAGAGCTTGCAGATGGAAGCGCCCAACGTGGCGACGGTCCCGTGCCCCGGCTGTTCGCATCCGCTGCGTCTCGGTCAGGGACTCCGCGGCCGGCGGATCCGCTGCCTTTCATGCCGATCCGTGCTCGCCGTGGAGGCATCGGAGGAACTCGGGTCGCTCACGTGTGCGGTCGTCGTCGACGGCGGCGCTCGCGTCCAATTGTGCCCGGAATGTGGCAACCGGCTGCGGGTGGTACGGCGGCTTCACGGGCGCCGCGTGCGCTGCAAGAGCTGCCAGACCGTGCTCCGTGTCTCCGCGAAGCCGTGGAAGTTGGTTGCGATTCTGCCCCAACAAACGACTCCCCCGCCGCCCTCCCCCGACAATGAACGGGCGATCCCCGCGGACGCGCGGCCAACGGGAGAAGACCTTCCCGACAAGCCGATCCCCGCGGAATCGGACGCGGCTCGTTCCGCGGACGGCGGTGCAGAGGGCGAAGCACCCCGCGGTGCAAACGGCAACGCAACGCAGCCCGTCGCCCAGCCTGAGAAAAAGCCGGCCCGCCCCCTTCGCTCCCGGCCACTCCCCGACTCGGCCTTCGAGAAGGCCGACAAGTGGCGTCCTGCCGGGAAGCGCCTGACGTGGACCGGCGTCGCCTTCACCGTTGCCTCGCTGGCTGTCGCGGTCGTCGGGCTGACCGCCGTCGGGGGAGGAGCCCTCGGGATCTGGTGGCTCCTCTTCTCCGGCTCGGTCCATCCCCAAGCGCGATATCTGCCGGAGGACTGCGACTGGTTCCTGTCCCTCGACTGGCAGCGGTGCACAACAGCGGGCGAATCGCTTGGTCTTGTCCACGGGTCCCAAGGCATCACGCTGTTGCAGCGGTGCCGGGTATTCTTGACCAATGCGGAACTTCCCAGCGAGGCGGTGGAGCGGGTGAGCGCAGGCCGGGCTGCCGACGGGTCGGGCATGGTCGTCGTCTACCGCTTGGCCCGCGACATCAAGCCCGACGACGTCCTCCAGAAGCGGGCCTTCCAAGGCAGGGACAAGTCGCGCTATACACCCGAGAAGATCGGCGGCGTCCCGGTCTTCGTCTACCAGACTGCGGCGCTTGCCTTTCCCGAGCCGAAGGTCGTCTTGAGCGGCGACTTCGTCGTCCTACGGAGAATGCTCACCCGCTGGTCATCCGGCATCCGCGATCCCATGAAGTCGCTCCTCGAAGGCCTCGATTTCTCCAAGCCCAACGTCTCCGCGGCCACCGGCGCTCCCAAGCCGCTCCTGACTGCGTATCTCCAAGACTGCCAACAACTTGAGCTAGCAATCGTCGGGACGCGCGACTCGTGCGAGTTCGGAAAGCCCCTCCGGTTCGTGCGCATCCTACGTATCGCCGAATCGCAAGCCGCGGGGCAGATCCAGCACTCGCTGAAACGATCGCTGGCGGAAACGGCCAGCAACCCCAAGACGCCCGAGGCGATTCGCAAGGCACTGGCCTCGGTCGAGATCGCCGATTCGGAGGACGGCGTGCAGATCGCAGTGGCTCTGGGCAAGGACGAACTCAAGGGCCCGTTGCCGTCAACTCTGAAGGCGCTGCTCCAATAGGGCGTTTCTCGCCCCGCGGACGGGAGGCTGGGCGGGGTAGCACAGACTCTGCCTTCGGCCACGTCCGCCGACCTTTTCCGGATGTCCTCGTGGATGATCCGGATAACACAAAACTCGCGAAGAGCTAACCGAGGGCGATCATTTCCCCAATCAACTCCTAACATGCCCGGCGACAATGGAACCGAGCTTACGGACGTTCTGACGCCCGCCGGGTCGGATCCGGGGAAGCCGCATCAGGCTGGCCGGGTCTTCTGAAACGAGGTTCGGTACCTTTTCAGTCAAGGAGTTG
>CAYSGY010000138.1:0-11775 GCA_964430315.1 uncultured Planctomycetaceae bacterium | reverse complement strand
ACGCCCATGAGTAACCCTAAACTTGTGTGCAACAACGAGGGCGTTGCCCTGGGCTTTCGTATTGCGCCCCCTTGGGGCTGAAGCCGCATGGCACCGACGCTCCGCGGCGTCACGCGCGTTCGATGTTTTTCGAGCAAGACAATAACCACGCCGTTCGCAAAGGCTCAGGGCGTGCCACCCGTGCGACTAATTGCTGTTTAGTCCAAAGGCGCGACTTCCAAGTTTCTTCTTCGCGAGGACCTCTTGGCTGATCACTTCGTCTTTCGTCGCACTTGGTTCAAGAACCCGCAGGATCGAGAACTGAAACTGCCTGTACCGGGTGGGAGTACGCGCAAGCAGTTCTTTCAGGAGCGCGTTTCCTCCAGACGGAGATCTGGCATAACTCTTCCATCGCGCCCAGATTCCCCCAGCACCATAGGCGCTGCCAACATACTGCTTCCCTGAGTGTTGATCCAGCAGGATATATACACCACTCACCGAAGATAACATCCTCTGCCACTCGCGGTTCGAATCCGGATTTCTCACCACTGTCGCAAGTTGGTCGTACGAAAGGGTGAAATTGTAGTAGCCGGGGAACTCCATCACGTAGTTCGGGGGAATCAACTCGACGATTTCCTTGTTCCCTTGACGGTGTAACCATTGGGCCCAAGAACGGGTTCCTTCGCCCCAACGGACAACCAACCGACCCTCCAAGTCCTCAAACCCGGGAAGTTGCTTTGTCCTGTACCGATAACCTCTTGGTTCCTTCTTGTGTGTGGAGACTACTCTCCAGACACCGACGAACTTGGCGAATCTGTTTCGTTCCGCAATGAAGCTTATGATATAACAGGCGCGTCCGAAGACATCCCACGATTGCCCATTCTGGTAACGCTCGAACATGCCCTTCCTTCGCAATTCCCATAAATCGCGGCGAGAATCCTTATGGCGAAGGACTTTCACACTATGGTCTCTGCGAAAGGGCTCAAACTGAGGTAAGTCCAAGATGTTCATCATGTGTCTCGGTTTGGGTGGCACGCCCGGAGTCTCCGACGGGCGTGCTCGGACGCCGCCTGGCCGTGCATCACGCCCTTCGGAAAACCTCAGGGCGTGTCCTCGCTCGGCTCCGTCTCGCCGCTGCCGTACCCCGCTCGATTCGGCGTCTTGGGCTGCCAAACCGCCCGTTTGGAGGCCGCCTGTCGCCGGGCAGCGTCGTTGGCGATCGCGACGATGTCGCCGCCGAATCGGTCGGAAATCTCGCGACGGATTCGGTGTATTTCATCAATAGCGGATTCAGTCTTCGGTTTCTGGTTCATCTTCGAGCAACTCTTCGGGAGTACAAATGATGGGAATGGGAATTCCCAAGTCACTCAGGAGCGCATGGATCCGCGGCAGAATCTTGGCGTTGGCGATATGCTTGCAGTTCCACGTCAACAGGTATTGTATCCGATGGTGTGCTACGGCCGCGATGTGCAATGCGTCTACCTGGGCCTTGGGCGGCAGGATCGCCCGCGCCATGATCGCACCCGCAATCTGAGGGATTTCAGGTGCGGGAGGAAGCAGCGGGACGCCATCCAGGGCCTGCAAGCGATCGGCTGCCAGCGTGGGATCTCCAGCGGAGATCTCGTCAATTACGTACTGCGACACCACAAGCTCGTAGTTGGTCCGCTCGTTGTCCCACCATTGGCGAGTCAGTAGTTGGCGGGCTGCCATCACGAGTTGCGGACTCGATCGCTGTCGCAGATAGCTCACAATCGACGTTTCGACATAAAGGGTGTCCATTACGCGATTGCCTTAGACCTTCTCCGGGAAGACCGCATCGTCGACATCGTTCTCGAACTCGGCGCAGCGGACCCAGGTGTTCCAGCCGAGGCGCGCGGGGTCGGTGCCGTCGCCGCCCAGGCGGCACCAGGGGACTTCGGCGGCCTTGAGGACCAGTTGCACGTCGAAATCCAGTTGCGGGCCCACGTAGCATCGCACGAGGTGGCTCAGCGCGCGGAGCAACTCGGCCGAGGGCATGAACGAGCGGAACTGGCGATAGGTGAGCGGCCCGAGGCGGAGGCGGAACTTGCTCTCGATGTTCCAGACCCGCTCCCCGATGACCACGTTGGTGCCGAGCGCCGTGTTGAGGCCGGCCGGCCGGCGCGCCGACGGCAGGCAGGAGAGGTCGTCGTCGTCCAAGCGGAGCCACTGGCCTTGGAACTGCCGGATCGCCACGGGAAGCTGGAAGAAATCGGCCACCATCTGTTCGAGCGACAGGGCCGAGCGGGGATAATGCGCGAAGAGGCCGGCGTAGTAGAGGAACACGTCGTCGTCGAACTGGTTGCGACGGCGGAGCCCTCCGGTCCCCAGGCCCACCAGGGAGAAGAGGCACTGGGTGAAGAGGTCTTCCTGGGCGTTGCGTTCCCTCACCCCCTGCCCCTCTCCCGCAGCGGGAGAGGGGAGTCGTTGCTGGTCGCCGGCCAGCAGGGCCCGCTCGTATCCCAGGGCGAAGCGGTACTTCTCCCAGGCGCGATGGAAGAGCGAGATCGCGCGGTGGTTGAACAGATCGAGAAAGTCCCGCAGCGCGAAGTCGCGTTTGCGCACTCGGTTGATCACCAGCGAGGTGTAATGGTGGGGGAGCGCTCCCTGGGGCCCGGTAAGGCCCATGAACGAGACGACCATTTCGAGCAGCGGCGGCTCGTCGGGGGCACGAGAGACTTCCGAAGTCTTCGAGACTTCGGAAGTCTCGGCTTTGGGCAGGCGGACTTCGTGGACCGCGCTGGGGGGAAAGGAGAGGCTCGGCAAGGCCCGGAAGCGGACGGCCTCCTCGTTTGGCGAGCCTTCGTAACCGACGGGCTGGACTGCCCTCCCCCCCTGCCCCTCTCCGGCAACGGGCGAGGGGAGTCGCGTGCGCTGCGCTTCGTCGGCAACAGGCGCAGAGACCTGACTTTCCCGGGCCATGCGTTCGGCAATGCGCACGGCCTGGAAGAAATCGAATCGGTACGGTTCCTGGAGCAACTGCGTGCTCACAGGAGCACGGTCTCGCCGGCCCGTGGAGCCCATCGTCGCAGTTCTCCCTCGCGTTTGTTGGTCGTGGCAACGAGCTTGGAGAAAGAGTTGATCGTGCAATACAGCCCGAGGAACCGCTCCATCACGCTGGCGAACAGGTAGAGCCCGCTGCCCACGAAGCGGTCTTCGTCGAAATGGACGGTGACTTCCAGCCCCCGGCAGAACCCGGCGCGCGGGTCGCGCGGATCGCGTCCCACCACGCGGCGCGTGCGGACGCTGAGGATGCCGTCGATCATCGAGCGGGTCTGCGAGGAATCGGTGATATCGTAGAGCTTGAGGATCTCGCGCAGGGCGTCGGCCCCTTCCTCGTAGTCCGCCAGGGACAGGTGGTTCAGCGAAAGGTGGGAGATCAGGCGCCACAAGGCGCCGCGTTTCAAGGGCGGCCGGAGCGTGGGGGTGGGACGCGTGAGACACTCAATCCGCGACACCGGCGCGCCGGCCGAGAGGAGCAGCTTGGGCTGACCGCCCCCGAAAGGCAGCCGGCTCGGAAGGTTGCGGTTGAGGCACGTTGTCTGGACCTCCAGGGTCACGTCGGCCGGCAGCGAAGGCGAGAAGTCGAGGTCGACCAGGGAGAGATCGACCTCCGTCCCCTGATCGATCTGGCCGCCGGCCTGCTCCGCGGACCTGCGCGACGCATGCCAGAATCGCCGCTGCTCCTGGCGGTCGGCGGCATGCTTGAACGAGTAGAACGGCCGATACTCGGCCCGCTCATTGTCGCCCGAGACCGCCGTCACCCGGTCGATCGAGTAGACCTCGCCGGCCAACGGACGCCGGATGTCGGGCACCACCCGGTACGACGTGTCGGTGTGCGTCACCGCAATCGGCTCCGCCTGCTGCCGGTACAGATTCACGATCGGCGAGCAGCCGAGCTGGAACATGTCTTTGGTAACGTTCTGCTCCAATTCCCGGGTCGAGCGGTCGAGGAAGAAGTAGACTTCCAGCCGGCGTCCCACGTCGGCCAGCACTTGGGCACTGAAGCCGGCCAGATCGAAGAACAGGTACTTTTCGGGAAACGCGAAATACTCGGTGAGCAGACGGTACCCGAGGAACGAGCGGGCGGAATAGGGGAGCATGCCCTCGTCGCGTCCGAAGCCCACCGGCCGGACGCAATCCTTGGCGAGCACCGCCGGGCCCGGGTCCTGAGTCGCCTTTGCCAACGCAACGCCGAGGGTGTGGTTGAAGATCAGCTCATAGAGCGGATACACGTGCTGCGCTTGCCCCTTAAGGAAGAACCGCAAAGAGGGCACGGCAAGCTGGGAGAACGTCAACTCCTTGGCCGTGCACTGAAGCTCCAGTCGCAGCACGGCGACGCTGTCGGCCGTGTGCGGCGTGGCCGGGGCAGCGAAGGGCCGGCTGGTGAGCGAGGCCGACGCCAGCTCGATCGGCCAGAGCGTCACGGGATAGCACGTGCGGAACCGGCACGGCTCGCCCTCGATCGGCTCGGTCTCCAACTCCGAGTCGCGGGGAAGGGTATATCCTGAAGCCAGTTCCCCCTGGGACGGATCGAGCACGAACTGCACCACGGCCATCGAGGGCAACGGCGTCTGGTAGTGCGGGTAGAGGACCCCGAGCATTGCGTCGGCGAGTTCGGGGAAGTCGTCATCGAGCTTATGCCGGGTGCGGGCGTTGAGCAGGGCGAAGGCCTCGATGAGCCGCTCGACGTGCGGGTCGGCGGTCGCCTCGTCCTTCCATTGGAGCCGCTCCGCTTGCTTGGGATACGCCCGCGCAAACTCGACCCCCATCCGGCGGATGAAATTCAACTCGCTGTTGTAGTAGGGAAGCAGCTCGTCGCTCATGATCCGGCACCCTTGATCTCCACGGCCCCGGTAGCCGGCTCCAGCGCGGTATCGAAGACGACGGGCTCCGGCGCCGGCTCGGCGTACAACAGGGCGTCGATACGGAATCGCAACGTGCGGTCCAAGACGCCGGCGTTCTCGAGCAGTTCCACGCTCACGCTCTTGAAACGAGGCTCGCAGCGGCGGATCACCGATTCCACCAGCCGCTGGAAGTCCTGCCGGCTCCGGGGCGCCGCCAGGTCGTATCCGGTGATGTCCGGCAGGCCGTAGTTCACGAGCGAACGGTCCAGCTCGGTCAGGTGTTCGGGCCAGGAGGTACAGCTCCGCCGCGTGTTGAGCAGGTTCTCCAGGTCGCGCCGCACGCTCATCTTCAGCTCCCGCAGGACCTGGCTCCGCGACTTGGCCGGCTCGGTGCGCACGCCCGGATCGTCGTCCAACAGGCGGTCGAGCACCGACGGCAGCAGGGGTTGATCAGCTTTGAGCCTGGCCATCCTCTTGCTCCGGTTCCTCGGGTAGCGGTTCCTCCGGCACCTCGAAGACGATCTCCTGGAATTCCAGGATGCTCTGCGCCTCCTCGCCCACCAGGAACATCCGCTGGCCGACGCCGCGGACCGGAGAGCCTTCGCCGCCGCGCCAATCGGTTTTCCGGCCCAGTTTGGCCCCGTCGTCGGCCTCGTCGGCCGCGCCGGGATAGAGCACGGGGAGATGGACCTCGGCGTCCGGGCCGTCGTGGACGAGCATGTGGACCCGGCGCCACAACAGGTCGCGGGGCCGCTCGGGAGCGTGGAACTCCATGCGCTCGATCCGCTCCATTGGGACCCAGTAGTACTTCCCGTTGGACGTCAAGACCTCGAGGAACGGCGCGGTCAGGTCGTCGAGATCGCGGAAGTCGTCGAACGGCTGACCGTTGCAGGTACCGCGGGGTTTGGGCCGCTGGGCCTCGGCCTGCTCCAGCATCGCGGCCGCCTCTTGAATCGCCCCCTCGCGGAGCCGGATGGAAGCCTCCAAGTGCAGCGTCAACAGCGGCGTGGGCTGCTGGAGGAACTCGGGCACGGCCCCCGACTTGAAGAACTCCTGGCGGGCCTGCTCCGCGCGGATCAGTTGACGGACCATCGTCAGGCCCAGCGCCACCTTGGGATCCTGCTGAGCCAGGACGTCGAGTTGCAGGTCGGCACGCTCCCACTGCCCGGCAAAGCAAAGCAACTCCGCCAACAACCCGCGCCGCGAGGTATCGGTGGGATGGGCCTTCACCTCGTCGGTGGCCGCGGCAATCGCCTCGGCGAGTTTTCCCGCCTTGTAGTATTCGCTAGCCTTCATGGGGTGTGCCTTTCGTGTTGGGAGATCGGAGGAGAGGGTAGGGCGTCTTCTTCATATCAGGAAGAGAACGGCGCGAACGCGGAAGACGCCTTCCCCCGACATAAGAAGACTCTCAATTCCTTGCTACGTTCGGCCCCCTTGCTACGTTTGTGCCGCTCTGTTTCCCGTCCCGGAGGGACGCAACCTTTCGCCATTTCCAACAACCTCGAAGTTCTTCCGTCGATCCTATCCCCGTTGTCCGGGGCTTAGCTCCGTGGTCAAGCGGATCGTGGCCGTGAGTTCGTCCAGTTCGTAATGGGGCCAAAGCTGGAGGGTGCAGTAGTAGCTTCCGGCCTTGCCCGGCCGCGGGATCACTTGCACCCGGGCCTCACGCAGCGGCAGCTTGGCCTTGACCATGGGGCCTGCCTCCGGGTCGGCCGTCACGTAGCGGTGCAGCCAGTTGTGCAGGAAGACCTCACACTCGCGCGGCTCAGCGAAGCTCCCGATGCGGTCGCGGGCAATCACCTTCAGATAATGCGCAAACCGCGCCGCGCAGAAGATGTACTTCAGCATGGCCGAGATCCGCGCGTTGGCCGTCGCGGCCGGTTCGTCGTAGGTCTTGGGCTTCTGGACGGAATGGCACGTATAGAACGCCGAATACTCGGAGTCCTTGCACGCGCACAAGGGCATGAATCCCAGCTCGCTGAAGTCGGGCTCCTGCTGGTCCGTGATGACCACTTCCGTGGAACTCTTGGGAATCACGCCCTGCTTATCGGTGGAAAAGGAGTGGACGGGGAGACCCGCCACCAGGCCGTTGCTCTCCGTGTCGCGTTGAACGCCGCAGATCTGAGCGAGCCACCCGCCCTTGGCAAACGCCCGGACCAGGACCGCGCCGAAGGCGTAGCAGGCGTTGGTCCAGAGGTACTTTCGGCGGTCGGGCCCGGAGACGTCCTCGCGGAAGCAGAACCCGTCGACGCGCGAGCCGTCGTCCTCGTAAGGGAGCCGGGCGAGGACGCGCGGGAGCGTGAGGCCGACGAAGCGGGAGTCTTCCTTGTCGCGCAGGGCTCGCCATTTGAGGTAATCGAGCTGTGCGAAGACCTTCTCGAGGTCGATGCCCCGCTCGAACTGCGAGAAGTCGTCGAGCCCGAACAGGGCCGGGGAGGCCGCTCCCACGAAGGGGGCGAAGGCGGCGGCCGCCACGCCGCCGATCTGCTCCAGCAGGGCCAGATCGGCGGGATGGTTGGCGAACTCGAAGTCGCCCAACAGCGCCCCGAAGGGCTCCCCGCCCGGCATGCCGAACTCGTTCTCGTATACTTTGCGGAAAAGCTGGCTCTGATCGAATTCGATCGCCCGCTCAAAATCCTTGGCCAGTTCCCGCCGGGACACGCTGAGCACGCGGACCCGGATGTTCTCCGCCGTATCGACCTGTTCCACCAGATAGCGGAGCCCCCGCCATGAGCCTTCGATCTTCTGGAAGTCGGGATGATGGAGGATAGCCTGGACCTGCTCGGCAAGCAGCCTGTCGAGTTGGGCGACGGCGCGGGTCAGATGGCCGCAGAGCTGATCCTTGGCGGCGGCGGGGTCGGGCGGGGCCTTCCAGCCGGTCCAGTCGATCCATGCGCGGAGCGACTCGCCCGGCGTCGCCGCCTCGAGGAACCGATCGACCCCCGAAGGCCCGGCCGGCCGGTCGGCGGGACGAGCCTCCAGTACCGACTCCAACAGACCGAGAGGGAGTGCCGCGGTGTCCGGACGCGGACCTGCCGCCGGCCCCCTCACGGGAGCCGCGTCGTAGACTGCCGCCACGGGACTGTCCTGGTGCGAACCGGCACTCATTGGGACTAGCCCAGAACACAAGGATTACGTTGATTCCCTTACAGAAACGCCCCGCCGGAGGAAGGTCGCGATCCGGCGGGGCGCTCCGAAGACGACTATTTCGCCAGTTTCGGAATGCTCGCCACCATGCGCAGCGAGGTGGTGAGTTCCTCCAACTGGAGCCAGGGGCGGAGCCAGGCCACGGCGTTGTAGGAACCCGGCTTCCCGGGGACTTCCTGCACCTGGATCTTCGCCTCGCGGAGCGGATACTTCGCCTTGGTCTCCTGGCTGGGGCTCGGATCGGTGGTCACGTAGTTGGCGATCCAGCGCTCGAGCCACTTCTGGCACTCGTTGACTTCCATGAAGGAGCCGATCTTGTCGCGGGCGATCACCTTCAGGTAGTGGGCGAACCGCGACGTGGCCATGATGTACGGGAGCCTGGCGGAGATCGCCGCGTTGGCGGTCGCGTTGTCCCGGTCGTACTTCTTCGGTTTCTGCGTCGTCTGCGCGCCGAAGAACACGGCGTAGTCGGTGTTCTTGTAGTGGCACAGGGGAAGGAACCCAAGCTTGCTAAGCTCGTTTTCGCGACGGTCGGTGATGCCGACTTCGGTGGGGCACTTCAGGTCGGGATCGCCGTCGTCGCTGCGGAAGATGTGGGCCGGGAGGCCTTCCACCTTGCCGCCCCCCTCGGCCCCGCGGATCGCGACGCAGAACCCGTACTTCGCGAAAGCGTCGGTGAGCCGGGTGCCCATCACGTAGGCCGCGTTCGACCAGCAGTAGTGCTCGTGGGCCACCGGCAGGCCTCTTCCCTTGCTGTCCGTGGCCACCTCTTCGTATTCGAACTCCTCGATGGGCTTCGTATTCGCCCCGTAGGGGAGGCGGGCCAGGACGCGGGGCATCGTGAGGCACACGAACCGCGAGTCCTCGGAATCGCGGTACGACTTCCACTGGGTGTACTCCACCGTGTCGAAGATCTTCTCCAGGTCGCGCGGGGCGGCCAGCTCGGGGAAGCTCTTGAACCCGAACAGTTGCGGTGCCGCCGCGGTGACGAACGGGCAGAACGCGGCCGCCGCCACGTTCGACATCTTGCTCAAAAGGCTGATGTCGTCCGGGTGGTTGGTGAATTCGTAGTCGCCGATGAGGGCCCCATAGGGCTCGCCGCCCGGCATGCCGAACTCGTTCTCATAGAGCTTCTTGAAGATCTGGCTCTGGTCGAACTCGACGGCCTTGTCGACGTCCTTGAAGAGCTCCCGCTTCGGCGCGTTGAGCACCTTCAGCTTCAGCATCGCGCTGGTTTCAGTGTTCATCACCAGGTAGTGCAGACCGCGCCACGTCCCTTCGAGTCGCTGGAAGTCGGGGTGGTGCATGATCGCCGCGAGCTGCTTGGAGATCGCCGCGTCGATGGCCTTCTGGCCCTCCTTGAGCGTCCGCAGCACGTCTTTGCTGAAACTGACGGTCCCCCGCAACGCCTCCTCGGTGAGCGTCTTCAGGAGTTCCTTGGCCCGGTCGGGCTCGGTCTGCGGAGTGTAGTTGATGGCCTGCTCCAGCAAGCTGCCCTCGGCTGCTCCGGCTTGTGCTTCTTGTGCCTTTTGGGTTTCGCCGCTGCTCATGGGTCATTCCCCCTTCCGTTACTTGTCCTGACCTTCGACGCCGAGATCCGAGGCGAGCTTCTTGATCTGCTCGTCGTTGCTGAGGATTTGCTCCAAGAGACTCTCCAGCTTGTCGGAGCGGTCGACCTTGGTGGCCAGGTCCCGAAGCCGGTTGCGGGTCTCCAGGAGTCTCCGCAGCGGTTCCACCTGGGCGACGACGCTGGCGGGGTCGAAGTCCTCGATCCCGTTGAACTTCAGTTGGACGCTCATCTCGCTCCCGTCCCCCTTGAGCGTGTTCTCCACCCGCATGTTGAGCCCCGGCGTCATGCGCGCCATGACCTCGTTGAAGTTGTCGCGGTCGATCTGGACGAACTTGCGGTTCTTCAGCGGCTGCAGCGGCGCCGTGGGATTGCCGGAGAAATCCCCGATCACCCCCACCACGAACGGCAACTCCTTCTGGATCACCGCCCCTTCGGTCTCCACATCGTACGTGATGTGGACGCGCGGCGGGCGCACCCGCTTCAGCTTTTCATGGATGCTCTCTGCCATATCCGGGTGACCTCCAAGCATGAGTCTGTAGGGAACGAAGCGCGACCAGCGGTCGCGGTTGTGCGACACGTTACCATCCGTGGATCACGAAAGCACGAAAGGAAGAAAACGCGAAGAAACGAAGTAAGACGGCCCGGCCGGACCCCATCACATGCCTCGCGTTTTCGCTGTTTCGTGTTTTCGTGATTCCTACGATTCCGTCTTAGGCCGGACTCCCACCAGCTTCATGGCTTCGGTCCGCGCATTCTCCTGGGGAATCAACTCGCTGAGAAGCTCCGGCAGCGACATCCGTCCCAGCCGCACCGTCTCTTCCAAACGGTACGAGACCAACGAGTGGGGCTCGGTCCGCTTGAAGAATTCCGCGACCTCCAAGAGCATCCGGAAGGCGTCCTCGCGGGTCCGGATCGGACCACCGGGGGCCTGAAGCGCCGCCCCGGCGCCGGACGACGCAGCCGGCTGCCCTTCCACAGCCCCGGACGCGCCCGTAGGGGCATCGGTTCCAAGCACGTCGCGCGCAATCTGCTTGATCGTGTCCTGGCACGACTGGAGGGCGTTGCGGATGTTCGACGACGGCGGCGCCGCCGGAAAACCGTCGGGACCACGCCCGCACTTCTCATCCAGCACGCGGCCCAGCTTCTCCCACTCCTCAGCGCACGCCGCCACGTCGTCGAGCAAGTTGCGGAAGAAGTCGCGCGACGTGGCGCTAATCGCCTCGCGCACGTCCTTCATGTCGGCCGCCCCGTGCGCGATCCGCGCCGCACGCTTGTTCGGATCCGAGATCTGCTCCACCTCGACCGCCTGGCGGTAGCCGGCAACGCCGAACGCACGGCCCGTGGTCGCCTCGGTGATCGACACGTTGAAGATCGGGTCGATCAGGACTCCGTCCGAATCCACGCCGTTCAGCGCCGACAGGGGGGATACCCGAGTCTCCACCCCTTCCTCGTCCGGCAGGGGATAGAGATTTTCCCAGAAGCCCTCGACCAACTCACGGGCAAGGCGGAATCCGTCGCGGAGCCCCGCAAACCCATGCTGGCGCACGAGCGCCTCGATCAGCCAGCCGGTTACCTCCAGGTCCTTCGACTGCTCGGCGAGGACCATCGGCGCCTTATCGAGAATCGGCCGCCAATCGGGGCGCTGGTCCGAAGGGCTCTCATCTCCCCCAAACGCCATCTGCCGCTCGAGGGCCCTCGCCGTCGAGCGGACATCCTTCAATACGTAGTACACCGCGTCGTGGGCGATCTCTTCCCGCAGTGGCCTCCCCGCCGGATTCTCACCAGCAATAGGGGCCGCCAGCTTTGCAAAGTCAAGAACTTCTGGGGATGGCATAGGACATCATCCGGGTACGTAAATCGGCCGGTGACTCACCCCGAGCGTCAACAGACGCCAGTGTACGATACTACCGCTGCAAATGAAAGGCAATGCCCCCCGCAGGACGGGGTTGTCGGTCTTTTCCGAATAGGTGGCACAGCCGCCCTCGGCTGTGCCTGGTAGGGCGCACAGCCGGGGGCGGCTGTGCCACAGGGCGGCTGTGCCACAGGGCTTCTGGCCGCGGGCTTTCGAGTTCTGGTTTCTTCGTCACGGGCTTTTGAGGCTTTCGTCTTTTTCGAGGCGGCCTGGAATGGCCGTCCTACTCAATACAACACTTCCTCTCTGAGACTTCCACGCTGCGGAGCAGATGGGCGAGTTGTTCAAGGGCGCGGCTGTGC
>CAYSGY010000137.1:0-11802 GCA_964430315.1 uncultured Planctomycetaceae bacterium | reverse complement strand
CGTGTCGCTGTCGCCCCAGGAAGCGGCGATCAGCCCTTGGGCCTTGATCCGCAGGACCGCCAGGTCGCTCGCAGGATCCGTGCCGATGATCTCCGTCTCGTGAATGGCCCGGCCGTCGCTCAGACGCACGGTGATCTGGGGGACGCCCCGGACGACGCTGACCCCGTTGACCACGTGGAAGTTGGTGACAATGTACCCCCCCGGATCGACAATCACGCCCGAGCCCTGCCCCAACCCCAGCCGCGGGCCCGGAGTGACGAACGACGACCATTCATCGTCGAGCGTCGGACCGCCGATCAAACGGGTGGCCTCGATTCCCACCACGCACGGCTCCACGGCCTTGACTGCCAGGCGGAACCGGTTCACTGCGTCGGGCAACCCAGCGAGTTCCTCCCGAGCGGCTTCGGCCTCCGCACGTGCCCGGCCTCGTGTCAGGCCATAGTTCACCTGCTCCGCCACGTAGGGGATCACTGCCAACAGGACAAGTCCCGCCAACAGTCCAATCAGGATGGCGAGGTGTACCCGGCTCGTACTGTAGGGCCGACGAGGTAGCGAGGCCGATCCTTCTGGCAGGTGGGTATACTCTTCCATGGAATACGAAACCTCCTCGCATGAGGGGACCGTGGGTTCATCCGCTGAATTATAGGACCGGAGTTTCCCGCCGTACAAGTCGCCCGCGGTCAGCGGACGTGCAAACCGCCGATGCCCAATCCATCCGATTCTTGCCAGACTGGATAGCAGGAGTCCGAGAGACTACGTTACAATCGCCGTCATGTTCGGCTCCTCGCGGATCACCACGAAGCAATTGGAGGGACTGTGCCGCCGGCTCGGCATGGTCCTGGAATCCGGAATCGACCTCCGGACCGCGCTGAGTCGCGAGGCGGAGCGGGCGTCCGGCTTCACGGCACGGCGGCCGTTGGTCGCCATGTCGGAGGCCATCATGCAGGGGGCGAGCCTCCGGGAGTCGCTCGATGACACCGAAGCGTACTTTCCTGAGCTTTTTCGCTCCGTCGTTGGCGTCGGCGAGGAGACCGGGCGCCTGGGGGAGTGTCTGGGCCAGTTGGCCGACCACTACGACGGCCAGCTCCGGCTCCGCCGCCGTTTCCTCTCCGCCATTGCCTGGCCCGTGATCGAGCTGGCCCTTTCGGTCGTGATCATCGGGTTCCTGATTTGGATCCTCGGGGTGATCGGGCAATCGACGGGGCACACGATCGACGTGCTCGGCCTCGGGTTGGTCGGGAACCAGGGTCTGCTGGTCTATGTCACCTTCGTCGGCCTGGTCGCGATCGGCGTCTTCTCGGTGATCCACGGGATCCGCAGGGGCATGGGCTGGGTGAAGCCGGTCCAGCGGCTCGCGCTGAAGCTGCCCGGCATCGGCAAGCCGCTGGAAACCCTCGCGTTGGCGAGGATGACCTGGGCCTTGAACCTGACGTTCAACTCGGGCATGGACGTGCGCCGGGCGCTGCGACTGAGCCTCGACGCGGCCGGAAACGCCCACTTCACCGACCAGATTGGGCCGATCCTGGAGGACGTCGGGCAGGGCTCGTCGCTCTACGAGGCGTTTTCCGAGACCCGGGCGTTTCCGCGCGAATTCCTCGAATCGCTCCACACGGCGGAGGAGAGCGGCAGGCTGGTCGAGTCGATGGGCCGGCTTTCGGCCCAGTATCAAGACCAGGCCGAGGCCGCCCTGGGAGTGCTCACCACCATCGCCGGTTTCGTGGTCTGGGGCGTCATCGCGGCGATCCTCGTGATGGCGATCTTCCGGGTCTTCTCGTTCTACGTCAGCACGATTCAGTCCGCGATCCCGTGAAGGGGCGACCGGTCAAGAAGCGTGCGAGAACGCGATCCCCTCGATTTCCACGAGGAGTTCGGGGCGGCAGACATCGGCCACGGCGTAGATCACCGGGAGCTCACCCAGGCGGGTCTCGCAGACCCGGCGGGTCTTCTCGTAATCGCCTTGGCGCTTGATGTAGACGCGTGCCAGCGCCATGTCGCGGAGCGTGGCCCCTCGCCCGGGCAGCCCGTGGTTCTTCAGGTTGCTCTCGGAGATAAGGGCCTCGATATTGTCGAGCGTCTGGTTCGTCTGGGCCTCGATGTCCTCGATGTGCTGGCTCTCGGCCTGCGTGATGCTCGCCGTGCCCGAGATGAACAGCGTGGCGCTGTCGCCGGTCGTCAGGGCCATGGCCCGAGAGAACTTCGGGCTCTTGGGGCCGAAGCAGGCCATGTAGTCGAACGCGGAGGTCTGCAACGGGTTCTCCAGCGGCCGCACGATCACGTCGTCGCGCTTCGTGGTGAGGGCCATGCAGCTCATCACGATGTCGCGGGTGTCGGTGCCGATCCCGGTGCTGGCGGGGTAGACCGTCTCCTTGATGCCCGGGAGGACGTGCGTCGCGAGGAAACGGATGTTCTCGTAATAATCGGTCCGGGCCCGGTTCAACTCCTTGTAGCGCTGGGTCTCGCCTTCCGGGCCGACGATGTCGCCCAGGTACAACCAGGTGCGGATGACCTGGTCGAGGCGGACGTTGGCCCGGGCGAGCGTGTCCCGCATGTGGTCGAACGCATTGACGGTGCGAGGGTAGACGAGCGGGTCGGCGATCGTGGGGACGATCTGGCCCACGTGGGTCCAAGCGACGCCCGCGTGCCGGGCAATCACCAGTTGCTCGTCGCGGCGCTCGATCTCGACCTTGCCCGGCCCCCCGCCCACTCCCATCGCCTCGATCGACACCAACTTGCCGTGGCAGGGATGCTGGGGGACAAACGTGGTGGCCGGCAAATGCTCGCCGTAGAATTCCCGGATGATCTGCCGGCACTCGTCGATCAACCCGGAGTCCGCGATGAAGACCGCCTGGTGGACGATCGAGTTCCGCGTCCCCTCCTCGTCGATCACCTGCTGGATCGTGCGGAGAGCGTCCCGCGTCTGTTCCCCCAACGTGTTCCCTTCGCGCGGGACGGCGGCGGCAAGGATGTGCCGGACGCCGTGCAGCTCGACGACCGAATACCCGATGCCATGGCTCGATTCACGTCGGATCATGCGTTCCCCCCGTTGCGTTTCCCTACGCCGATGGCCACCACTTTCGCGGCGCCGATGGCCTTCGATACACTTTACTCCCACCGCGTTGCGGTCGTCAACCATCGAGCTAGCCTCCTTCACGGGTGATAATCCTTCATCGACGCCGGATCAAACCGGTCGCGCAAGGTTCGCGGGCCGTTGAGCGCGGCGATGCTCCTGTCAGAACAAGAATCATCAAATTCATGCAGCGAGTTCTCGGGGTGCTTCGCGGGAAGCTCGAGGAAGCTTGCCTGCATGCTTCGGGCCGTTGCACGGTTCGGGACAGACCGCAACGCACGTACGGTGTGGTTCGCTTCGTTCAGCCAACAACCGGTCTCGCCGGCTGGGTGGGTAGCGGATTTCAGGCGGGCTTTGGCGCGCTTCCTTGCGCTGGGGGCTGGGGCACTGCCCCAGGCAATCCTTCAGAACCTAATCTAGCAAGGTCGGCTGCCTGCTGTCAACTATTGAACACCGAAGTACCACCGAGGTTTCTCCCGTCGCAAGGGGGGTAGGTTCTCGACAGATCGGGGCTCCCCCGCTACAGTGAGTTTTCCGCTTCCGCCGGTTCCAGAGAGTGGGCGACGATGAACGACCCGTTGGCCATGGACGACGCCCTTTCCGGGCTCAACCCCCAGCAGTGCCAAGCCGTCCAGCACGGCGACCGCCCGCTGCTGATCGTGGCGGGAGCAGGCACGGGCAAGACGGCGACCCTCGTCCACCGGGTGGCGTGGCTCGTGGGAAACGGGGTTGCCCCGGAACGGATCCTCCTGCTCACCTTCACACGTCGGGCGGCCGCCGAGATGCTCCGCCGCGTCGACGGCGTGCTTCGCCGGCTTCGCGAAACCCAGCCCGCCGCCGCGACCCGATGGACTGCCTCGCGCGTCTGGGGCGGCACGTTCCACGCCGTGGCCACGCGCCTGTTGCGGCGGCACGGCAAGGCGATCGGGCTGGCCCCGGAGTTCACCATCCACGACCGCTCCGACTCGGAAGACCTGATGAACGTCGTCCGGACGGAGTTGGGGCTGGCCAAGACCGACCGCCGCTTCCCCAAGAAGGGCACGTGCATGGCGATCTACAGCCGGTGCGTCAACGCCCGGCAGAAGCTCGGCGGTGTGTTGGCCACCAGCTACCCCTGGTGCCTCGAATGGGGCGACGACCTGAAGCGGCTCTTCGACGCCTACGTCGACCGCAAGGAATCGGCCGCCGTGCTCGACTACGACGACCTCTTGGTCTACTGGCACGCCCTGCTGTGCGACGCCAAGGTGGGCGAGGTGCTCCGCAAGCAGTTCGACTGTGTGCTCGTCGACGAGTACCAGGACACCAACCTGCTCCAGGCCGACATCCTCTATCAGCTTTCGCCCGAGGGGAAGGGACTCACCGTGGTCGGCGACGACGCCCAGTCGATCTACTCCTTCCGCGCCGCCACGGTCCGCAACATCTTCGACTTCCCGAAGCACTACCCGCAGGCCACCGTGGTGACCTTGGAACAGAACTACCGCAGCACGCAGCCAATCCTCGATGCCACGAACCAGGTCATCGGCCTGGCCAAGGAGCGATACACCAAGAACCTCTGGTCCGGGCACAAGGAGGGCGACTTGCCCCGGCTGGTCACGTGCGAGGACGAGAGCGACCAGGCCGATTTCCTGGTGGTGAAGATCCTGGAGCACCGCGAGGCGGGGATCGACTTGCGCCGCCAGGCCGTCTTGTTCCGGGCGTCGCATCATAGCATCCTGCTCGAGGCCGAACTCGCCCGTCGCAACATCCCCTTTCACAAGTACGGCGGCCTGAAGTTCATCGAGACCGCCCACATCAAAGACATGCTGGCCTTCCTTCGCCTGGCCGAGAATCCTCGCGATGTCGTGTCCGGCGTCCGGCTCCTGGCCCTCCTGCCTGGGATCGGGCCGCAGAAGGCCCGGCACCTCACCGTCATGCTGGCGGAATCGACCACCGGGTTCGGCGTATGGCGCGAGTGGACGCCACCGGCGGCAACGCGCGGAATCTGGCCGATGTTTGTGGCCCTGATCGAGGGCCTGGCGGCGACCAAGGACGACCTGCCGCGCCAGGTGCACCGAGTGCGGACCTTCTACACACCGCTCCTGGAAGAGTGCTACGACAACCCCCAGCCCCGTGCCCGCGATCTGGAGCAGGTCGAGCAGATCGCTTCCCGCTACCGCGATCGCCGGACCATGCTGGCCGACATCACGCTCGATCCGCCCGCCTCGACGCAAGACCTGGCCGGCCCGCCGCTGCTGGACGACGACTACCTGGTCCTCAGCACCATCCACTCGGCCAAGGGCTTGGAGTGGGATTGCGTCTACGTGATCCACGCCTCGGACGGAAACATCCCCTCCGACATGGCCACCGGGTCGCCCGAGCAGATCGACGAAGAGCGGCGTCTCTTCTACGTGGCCCTGACCCGGGCAAGACGCTGGCTCTATGTCTGCTGCCCCCTGCGATACTACCATTCCAGGGGGAATTTCGGCGACTCCTACGGGTACGCCCAGCTCACTCGGTTCCTGCCCAGCCGCGTGGTCCGCTGCTTTGAACGAACCGTCGCCACGGTGGACGCCGAATCGGAGTCCGACCCGTCCGGGCGGAGACTGAAGGCCGACATCAACTCCGCGGGCATCCGGAAGCGGACGAAGCGGTTTTGGGATTAGGATCCGCGTCAGAACAAGCTTCTCGCGACGAAGTGGAATGCGTCCCCCATCGCTTCCCGGGAGCCCGTTGCTCCTTCTTCTGGCCGGACTTGGTGGCGGCAGGGAGATCGTGGAGGGGCCAATTCGGCGCCGCTTCCCGCGCGGTGGCAAGATACGTCGCGAGTTTGGCAGTGATGTCGGGATGCTGCGCAGCGACGTTTCGCGTTTCTCCCGGGTCGGTCGCCTGGTCGTAGAGTTCCAGCCCCGCCTCCCGTGCCTGCCGGATGCCCTTCCATCGCCCGTCCATGAGTGCCGCCTGGGTGGAGGCGTTGCCGGCGTGGTATTCCCAGTAGAGGAACTTGTGTTGGCGCTGCTGGCCCCCGCGGCCCAGCAAGGTGGGCGCGAAGCTGATGCCGTCGATCCCGGCGGGCGCTGCCACCCCCGCCAGTTCCGTTGCGGTGGCCAGGAAGTCGCCGAAATAGCCGACGTGCGACGAAACGCTTTCGGCCCGGACCTTTCCCGGCCAGCGCGCGATCAGCGGCATGCGGATGCCGCCGTCGAAGTTGTCGCGTTTGAACCCCCGGTAGCCGCCGGCCGATTTGAAGAAGACCGTATCATAACCGGCGAATTGTTTCAGCTCGGGCCCGTTGTCCGAGGTGAACAGAACCAGCGTGTTCTTGTCGATGCCGAGATCCTTCAGACGCTGCAAGATGGCCCCGACCTGCGCGTCGAGGTAGGTGATCATGGCAGCGTAGCCTTTCTCCGGCTCGGGCCAAGGCTCGTCCTGGTAGCGACCGAGAGCGGGCACCTCGGCGCCGTTTCCCAGTTCCTCGGCGGCCTCGTTGTTCGCGTGGGGAATCGTGGTGGCGAAGTACAAGAAGAAGGGTCCGGACTTGTTCTGCTCGATGAACTGAAGGGCCTCGTCGAGCATCAGCTTCGGGCTGTAGACGACCCGTTTGGTGGCAATTCCGCCCGTGCCCCAGTCGCCGTTCTTGCCGACGGGAATGGCCCGCACTTCGTTGGGCAGCACGACCTTCTCCCGGTTGCGCCACACAAAGTCGGGGAAGTAGTTGTGCGCATGGACCTGGTCGAGGTAGCCGAAGAAGAAGTCGAATCCCTGATCGAGCGGCTGGCCGGGCATGTCGTCCATGCCCAGGCCCCATTTGCCGACCAGCGCCGTCGCATAGCCCGCCCGCTTGAGCAGGGCGGCCACCGTTTCGTCGTCTCGGGTGAGCGTCTGCTTGGCACGCTGGGTCAGCGGCGCGTTGCCGCGAACGCGGCAGTGGCCCGTGTCTTTTCCGGTCATCAACACGCAGCGTGAGGGGGCGCAAACGCTGGCCCCGGCGTAGAACTGCGTGAACCGCATCCCTTCGACCGCCATGCGGTCGAGATTCGGCGTCTTGATCCTCGACTGCCCATAACAACCCAGGTCGCCGTAGCCGAGGTCATCGGCGAGGATGAAGATGATGTTCGGTCTGTCGGTCGGCGCTGCCGAGAGGCTCGTCGCCGGCAGAAGAACCGCGGCAGCAAACAACGACAGGCAAGGGAGTTTGGTATCCATGGAGCGTTGCCCTTTCGCAATGGTGGTGACACGTCCTGAGAAGGACGTGATGCCGTAGCACAGGCCAGCCCTAGCCTACCGTGCGTCCCCGAGTCCGTCCAGCGACTTCGATTCGCTGCAAACGTGGCGACGTTCATTTGCAGGCCGCCGTGCCGCGGATTCGATGCGCGATGCCCGCCCTGCAATCTGGAGGCCCGGTGCAGGCTATCGCCGGATCTGTTCGGAGAAGTCCGGGGCGGAAGCGTATTGCCTGGCCACGTCGCTTACCTTGGCCCGGCGGCGGGTCTCCTCGAAGGGAAGGCTCGTGTCGAGCAGTCCCAGGTCGTAGGCCAGGCGGTCGGAGTGGCCCGTCAGGAGGATCTTGAGGCCGCCGGGCACC
Organism: uncultured Planctomycetaceae bacterium; assembly: GCA_964430315.1. GTDB lineage: Bacteria > Planctomycetota > Planctomycetia > Pirellulales > Thermoguttaceae > CALFBP01. The sequence continues at coordinate 4,174 of CAYSGY010000137.1, read as the reverse complement.
TTGCCGGGGGCCACGTGGTTGATGTGCTGCGCGATGTTCGTCGTGCAGTTGTTGGTGAACACATTGTAGAACTCCGGCCTCGATGCAAGCTTGTCGACGCGTTCCATCACGTCGACGAACAGCATCCGGGCCTGTTCCGGGGTGGCGCGGGCACGGTAGAGATAGACGTCATCGCCGCGATAGGTGGTCCGCAGCTTGACCACGTCGCGCTCGTCGGCCACCACGTACATCAATTCGTAGTGGTTCAGCATGCCTTTGATCAGGTCGTACTTCTCGCCTTTCTGACGGCGGATCTCGACGGAAAGGGCCAAATGGTCTCCGTCGTCGAAGCCGAAGCTGAGCATCGTGTGGGCAAGGCTCGGCATGCCCCGGAACGGAACGACGATGAAGTCGACGTATTGCAGACGGCCAAGGTCGTAGGTCTTGTCGTAGTAGCCGAGCACGTAGGTGTCTGCCGTCAGGTACGTGCAGTTGCGGATGTTGCGGACGTGGACGATGTCGCCGTTGATCTCCGCATACGGAAGCAACGCCTGGTCCGGCGACCAATCGCGGAAGTTCGACGGCTGCAGGCGGAGGACACCGCAACCGATCGACGGCCCGATGGCGAGCCACACCGCGACCGTCCACCCCATCCGTCCCAGGATCCAGCGTCGCCCGGCGCTGCGGGTGCCACTGCTGGCTTGCCCAGCAGTGCAGAACCACGGGCGACGCGACACTGCTGGACAAGCCAGCAGTGGCACCCGACATCTTGCAGTAGACGGGCTACTAGCCCAATGCGCGAGCGAGGGTAACTCGTTGACAGTCCCTCGCTTGCGCTTCGGGCTAGTGTTTGGCGATGAATGGTCCGGGCTATCCGTTGTCGAGGTCACGCGGCGGTTTCCTCTAACCGGCATCGAGAGGTTGGCCCCGCCTCGTTTGTGTCTGGGAGGCTTCGCCGGTCAATCCGTTCGCCCCAGACGCATCGAGAGCACGGGCCCAGTCGTCTAATTAACGGAAAACGGGGCCCAGGTCGATGTCAGTTTCTTGCCTTTCCTGTTTTGCCAGGGCTTCCCCTTTTCCCTCCCCCTGTTCGCACTCCATTCCGCTGAACACTTGATCGAGATCTGTGATAGACGAGGGGACACGCCCCCCCTCGCCGCTGCGGCTGACGGCATCGGACTTGCTTGACGGTCACGCGGCGGCCCGATTACGATGGCGGTCCCAAGGCGTGGATCTCCCCCTCCGAACAGAAACAGGAGTCTGGGCATGGCCAACCAATCGATGACGCGTCGGGATTTCGTGTCGACAGGGGTCACGGCGGCCGCGGCTGCGGCGGTGGGAATGCATGGCGCCTCGACGGTGGCCGCGGGAAACCCCGCCTGCGCCGACACGAGCAAGATCCTCAACTACAATCCCGACATGGAGTACCGCCGTTGCGGCAAGACCAACCTGATGGTCTCGGCGGTCTGTTTGGGCGGGCACTGGAAGCGGGTGAACACGGTGGTGCCCGGCCTCTTCCAGGGAGGCAACTGGCTTAGCGGCAACTTCAACAATCCCGACTTCATCAAGAACCGGACCGAGGTGGTCACCCACTGCATCGAGCGGGGCATCAACTACATCGACGCCTGCACCGGCCAGGAGGTGGAGGCCTACAGCAAGGCCCTGAAGGGCCGCCGTGAAAAGATGTACCTGGGTTACTCATGGTACCAGAACGAGGTCCGGTTCCCCGCCTGGCGCACCTTCGAGAAGCTCAAGGAGGGTTTCGACCAAGGCCTGAAACAGGCGGGGCTCGACTACGTGGACCTGTGGCGGATCACGTGCCACGAGCAGAGCGGCCAGCACACCGAGGGCGAGATCGAACAACTCGTCAGAGCCCTTGAATGGGCCAAGAAGAGCGGCCGCGCCCGTTTCACCGGCATCTCTTCCCATGACCGGCCGCACATCAAGAAGCTCATCGAGAAATATCCCGCGCAGTTGGAGGTCATTGTCACACCCTACACGGCCAAGACCAAGGTCATCGACGATGAATCGGGCCTCTGGGCGGCGATGAAGAAGATGGACGTGGGCTGGTTCGGCATCAAGCCCTTTGCCGGCACCTCGCTGTTCAAGGGCGACAGTTCGCCGGACAGCCCGCACGCCGAAGAAGACAGCCGCCTGGCCCGGCTCACGCTCCGCTACATCCTCTGCAATCCCAACATCACCGCGCCGATTCCCGGCCTGATCACCCCGGCGCAGGTCGATAACGCCGCGCTGGCCGTCAAGGAACGCCGCGAACTGGATGCGCAGGAGAAGGCGGAACTGGAGCGGGCCACGGATCGGGCGTGGGCCAACTTGCCCTACCACTACCAGTGGCTGAAGGACTGGGAGTACATCTAGACGCAATCCCGCAGTCGTCCCTCTTTCGTCTGCGGGAGAGGGGCGACGTTCGGCACGACGACGTTCCCGGCACAAAGGACTCACGATGAAGTACGCACCCTGGGCGATCGTGTTTGCAGGCTTGATGCTGGCCGGAGCGTATGCTCTCTCGGGCCTGCTGGGGGAAGGGGGCCTCATGGCTCCCGCTGCGGCCGAGGCGGCCGAGGCGAAGCCCCTGCCTGCCCTGAAGGTCGATCGCAGTGCCCCGCTGTTGCTCGAGGAACCGGCGGAGAAGAAATCGGCCACGAAGACGAAGGGCCCCAAGGCCGACAATCACGCCTGTCACGTCTGCCACACGAACTATTCGGAGGAGTGGCTTGCAGTGACGCATGCCGAGAACGACGTGGGATGCGTGAAGTGCCACGGGGAGTCGATCGCGCACCGCAATGACGAGAACAACATCACCCCGCCCGACACGATGGTCCCGGCCGACGGCATCGACAAGTCCTGTGCGAAATGCCATGAGACGCACGACGTCCCGGCCCAGAAGGTCCTCGCACGGTTCGCCGAGCGCTGCCCGGACAAGAAATGCGGCGACCCGGTCGTCTGCACCGACTGCCATGGCGACCACCGGCTGAAACTCCGCTCGGTCCGGTGGGATAAGAAGACCGGCAAGCTCCTGACGGATGCCGACGCGAAGAAGAAGTGAGGAGCGAAGGGGGGAGAAATCCCGCCTGTTCTTCATCGTGTCCGGCCGGGCGGAACGGCCGTAGGAAGCGGGGCCTCCCCGAAGCCCCCGGCGGGAACCGTGGCCCGGCGCACGCCGGAGTCTTCGTCGTCGACGGCTTCTTCGTGCGCCGTCGGCCGCTCCGGGTAGGTTGGCGGGAGCCGCCGAAGGCCAGGGACGGCCTCCGGAACCGGCGTCACATCGCGGGATCGGCTGGGTGGGGGAGCCGATACGGGGGGAAGCTGACGGAGCGAACCCCGGCTTTCCGGCGCGAGAGGCGACTCGCTTGGCATTCGTGACGCCGACGGCTCGTCGTCGCGGATCGCCGCACCGGGCAGACCCTTGGGGCTGGCCTGCCGGGCGGGATAGACCGGTCTCCTGGCCACCTCCGGGATACCCTCAGGGCCCCTCCCAGGATTCGCCTGCAAATGGTCCAGCCACACCCGGGCCTCGGTCATCCCCGGGTTGAGGGCCAAGGCCCTGGCGAACATGCTCACCGCCTGCGGAGTCTGGTTGTTTCGTTGGAGCAGGTAGCCCAGCTTGTAGCAGGCGTCGGCCTGGGGATAGACGTCCGTCAGGTGCTTCAACGCCTGGTCGCTCCGGCCCATCTCGACCAGAAGCATCGCCATATTGTTGCGATAGAGCGGGCGCCGCGGCTGAATCTCAATGGCCCGCCCGTAGCACGCCATCGCCTCGTTGTTCATGCCGTGCCGTGCGTACAGCAGCCCCAAGTCGTTGTACACGGCGGCCTCATTCGGAGCGATCCTGGCGGCCTTCTGGTAGTATTCGATCGCCGCCCGCGTTTGGCCTTGCTGCTCCTTGAACCGGGCGTAGGCCAAGTGGACCCCGATGTGCTTGGGCGACAAGTGCAGGGCCTGCTGATACGACTGCTCGGCAGCGTCCGGCTTTCCGAGTTCCTCCTGGTACTTGGCCAGCGAGAGATACAACTCCGGCGTCGGTTTGCTCTTGGTCGACAGCAGCGTTGGATCGTCGGACGGGATTACGGGAGTCGTCGGTGTGATCGCATCGGAGACCTTGCTGGCCCCCTGCTTGACCGCCTCCACCGGCTTGTCGAAGATCCCCGCCGTCTGAAGGATCGGCGACGGCGAGCCG
>CAYSGY010000136.1:0-11805 GCA_964430315.1 uncultured Planctomycetaceae bacterium | reverse complement strand
ACGACGGCTTCCATGCCGACCCTCGGCTGCGCCGAGTGACGGCATGCCACCCAAGCTGCCGAAGACGCCAGTTATTCCTTGCGCGAGCCCTACTTGTCCAGGGCCGCAAACGGGAACTCCCGCGACGGCGTGTGCTGCTCCTGCATGAGCCGCGTCAGCCGGGCCACGACGTCGGGATGCACGGCGGCCACATCGTGCTCTTCGTGCGGGTCGTCGGCGAGGTTGTAAAGCTCCCAGGTCGGCTTGATGCCTTGAGCGATCTTCTTCCTGTTAAGCAGGAGGTTCTGCCGCACGGCTTTCCAGGGCCCGACCCGGATGCACTGCTGCCCGCCGTAGGCCGGAAACTCCCGGTAGAGCAGCGGGCGCTCCGGCTGCTTCTCGCCGCGGAGCGTCGGGGCGAAGCTGATGCCGTCGACGCCGGCCGGGGTCTTGTCTTGGAGACCCGCAAGCTCCAGCAGCGTCGGCAGCCAGTCCTCGAATCCGGTCACGCGGTCGGACACGGTGCCGGGCTTGATTCGCCCCTTCCAGCAGACGATTCCCGGAACGCGGATGCCTCCTTCGTAGAGCGTGCCCTTGCCGTCGCGCAGCCCGCCGCTGGAGTTGAAGAACTTCGCGTCCGTCCCCGCGAAGCCCGAATGGACGCCGTTGAGCGGGCCGTTGTCGGAACTGAAGATGAAGATCGTCTTCTCCTCCAGCCCGAGCTCGCGCACGAGGTCCACGATACGCCCCACCTCACGGTCCATCCGGGTAATCATCGCCGCGTAGGCGGCCCGCGGGGTGAAATGGGGAAGATAGCCTCGGCCGCCTTCGTAGGGTGGGTCGTCCCATCGGCCGACGTACTCCTTGAGCGAATCGTCGGGGACTTGCAGCGCCAGGTGAGGCACGGTGGTGGGAACATAGCAGAAGAAAGGCCGGTCCTTGTTGTCGCGGATGAACTTGCGCGCCTGCTCCGCGATGAGATCGGCCGAATAGTCGCTCCCTTGAAAGCGCCGGTAGCTCTTCGGGTCTTTGGGGTCCTCGCCGGGCTTGAACGTATCGTGCGCGGAGAAGGCGGGATTGGGGAGATCCAGCCTTCGTTGATCGTCCCAGAGATAGGTCGGATAGTAGTTGTGGGCAACGCCCTGGCAGTTGTAGCCGAACCAGCGGTCAAAGCCCTGCTTCAACGGGTCGCCTGAAGTGCTAGGGCCGCCGAGCCCCCACTTACCGAAGCCGCCGGTCGCATAGCCGGCCGACTTGAGCAGCCCCGGCAGCGTGATCGCGCCGGTGGGCAGCGGCTCCTGGCCCTCGGGTTTGTGCTCCCGGTTGTTCCGCACGTAGGCGTGGCCCGGGTGACGGCCGGTCATCAGCACGCAACGCGAGGGCGCGCAGACCGCATTGCCGGCGTAGTGCTCCGTGAACCGCAGCCCCTCGGCGGCCATCCGGTCGATATGGGGCGTGCGGATCTTGGCTTGCCCGTAGCAGCCCAGGTCGCCATAGCCGAGATCGTCGGCCAGGATCAACACGATATTCGGGGCCCTGGGCTTCTCCTCGCAATGCCCCGAGGCGGCCGGGCATGCCAGCAGCACGCCTGCCGTTACGGCGAGCAGGAAACGCAGGACTCGAGACGGCCAGCAGCCTGGCAGGCTGTGCCGCGAACGACGCCGAACCGACACGGATGAGAAGATCATTTGCCGTACCTGCCTTCCAAATGGCCATGCGGCCGTCCAGCAAGGACTCCGGGATTTCGTTGGGAAGCCACCTCACCCCTGGCCTCTCTCCTGTCGAACGGGAGAGGGGAGTCATTCGGGGATGGCCTCTGAGTATCCCATGTCCCGGAGGGGTGGTCAACGTCCGCGGATCCGCTTGGGGGGGCACGCTTGGACACGCCGTTGGGCGCCACTACAATGGTCCGTGCGGTTTGCCCTTCTGGCCATACTCCCGGGAGAACGCCATGAGACGAGCAATGGTCGCCCTGCTGGGCTTTGTCGCACTTTCCGCCGCCGCGGAGGCCGCCGAATTGCACGTCGCGGTCGACGGCAAGGACTCCAGTGCGGGGACCGCGGCCGCGCCGCTCCGCACGATCCAGCGCGGGGCGGATCTCGCCCGGCCCGGCGATACGGTGATCGTCCACCAAGGCGTCTACCGCGAACGCATCGCCCCGCCGCGCGGAGGCGAGTCCGATGCGAAACGCATCGTCTATCGGGCCGCGCCGGGGGAGAAGGTCGAGATCAAAGGGTCCGAAGTCGTGACGGGCTGGGTGAAAGTCCGGGGCGATGCTTGGAAAGCGACCCTTCCCAACGCCTTCTTCGGCAAGTTCAATCCTTACAGCGACCTGATCCGCGGCGACTGGTTCAATCCCAAGGGCCGCGAGCACCATACCGGCGCCGTCTACCTCAACGGCCATTGGCTGGCCGAAGCGGCCAAGCGCGACGAAGTGCTGGGGCCCGTCGGCGCCGATCCGCTCTGGTTCGCCGAAGTGGACAAGGAGAAGACCACCATCTGGGCACAGTTCCAGGGAGTCGACCCCAACCGGCAACTCGTCGAGATCAACGTGCGCCGGACGGTTTTCTACCCGGAGAAGCCGGGCATCAACTACCTCACCGTGCGCGGCTTCACCCTGCGGCACGCGGCCACGCCCTGGGCACCGCCCACGGCCGAGCAGGTCGGGCTGATCGGCACGCACTGGAGCAAGGGCTGGATTATCGAGAACAACGTGGTCAGCCACTCGATCTGTTCGGGGATCGCACTCGGGAAATACGGCGACCCGTGGGACAACACGTCGGCCAATACGGCCGAGGGCTACGTCAAGACGATCGAGCGGGCCCTCAAGAACGGCTGGAACCCGCAGACCATCGGCCATCACGTCGTCCGCAACAACGTCATCTCGCACTGCGAGCAGGCGGGCATCGTCGGCAGCCTGGGCGCCGCCTTCAGCACCGTCACCGGCAACACGATCCACGACATCCACGTGAGGAAACTCTTCACCGGCGCCGAGATGGCGGGCATCAAGTTCCACGCCGCGATCGACACCGAGATCAGCCGGAACCACATCTACCGGACCTGCCGGGGGCTCTGGCTCGATTGGATGGCGCAGGGGACCCGCGTTTCCAGGAACCTCTTCCACGACAACGCGACCCAAGACCTTTTCGTCGAGGTGAACCACGGGCCGTTTCTCGTGGACAACAACCTCTTCCTCTCCCCGGTCAGCCTGTTGGACATGTCGCAAGGCGGGGCCTATGCCCACAATCTCTTCGCCGGGCAGATCATCAGCCGTCCTGAGCTGCGGCGCGAGACGCCGTTCCATCCGGCCCACTCGACCACGGTGGCGGGCCTGGTCAACATCAAGGGGGGCGACAACCGTTTTTATAATAACGTCTTCGTCGGCGACGGCGCGACGAACCTCCCGCCGGCGTCCGCCGCCGCAAAGCCGGCCGGCAAGAAGCAGAAATCCCAGGCTAGCACCGGCTTCGGGCTCTGGGTCTACGACGACCCGGAGTTCCCGCTGCACACCGGCGGCAACGTCTATTACCGCGGCGCACGACCGCACTCCAAGGAAACGAACCCTATCGTCCGGCCGGAATTCGACCCCAAGATTCAACTGGTTTCCGAGGGCGACCGTGTATCCCTCCGCCTGACTGCGGGCGAGGCGGTGCAGAAGGCGGGCACCGCGCTGGTGACCACCGAGATGTTGGGCAAGGCGTTGATCCCGGGGCTCCCCTACGAACAACCCGACGGCGCCCCCATCCGACTCGACACCGACTACTTCGGCAAGAGCAGGCGTGAAGGTCCCCCAACGCCCGGACCATTCCAGGGGCCCGGGGCCGGGCCGCTGACGCTCCAAGTCTGGTGACCCCAACAGCCGCCTGAGAAGAAGAGAGTCTGTAGTGTCATTGCCGGGGAAAGACCTCACGCAAAGGCGCAGAGACGCCAAGAGTACCGGTGGAATAGGAGGGATGTTAGCCTCATGGCGATTGTGGAACGACGGCCTCCCCAAAACCCCGTTGCGCCTTGGCGCCTTTGCGTGAGATCCTTGGTCGATGCCGCGTAATCATGCTACAGACTCGAAAAGCAAGGTCATTCCCTCCCCTCTCGGATTCAGGTGAACCATGAACGCAAGACGGATCATCCTCGCGTTCGGCCTGGTGCTGGCCGCAGGGCCCGCGTCCCAGGCTGCCGACGCGGCCCGGAGACCGAACGTCATCTTTCTCTTGACCGACGACCAGGGCTGGGGCGACGCCGCAGGCTGGGGGCATCCGTACTACAAGACGTCGAACCTCGACCGGCTCACGCGCGAGGGCCGGCGTTTCGGCCAGTTCTATGTCTCCAACCCGGTCTGCTCTCCCAGTCGGGCGGCGTTCATGACGGGCCGTTATCCGGCCCGGCTTCGCATCCACGGGCACTTCGCCACCCACGCGTTGAACGAGGCCCGCGCTATGCCCGACTGGCTCGATCCCGAGGTGATGACCGTGACCCGGCAGTTGCAGGCGGCCGGCTACGTGACGGGCCACTTCGGCAAGTGGCACCTCGGCAGCGGTCCCGGGGCGCCGGAGCCGGGCACCTACGGCATCGACAAGCACGTCACCCTCGTCTCCAACGGCCCGCAGTTGCGCCCGCAAGGCGCGAAGCCGGAGCCGCACTGGTGGGGCAAGTCGACCGGCATCATCATGGACCATGCCATCGCGTTCCTGCGCGAGAACAAGGACCGGCCGTTTTACGTCAACATCTGGACGCTCGTGCCGCACGCGACGCTCGACCCGACGCCCGAGCAACTCGCCGTCTACAAGGACCTCGACCCACGCCCCGACCACCCCGCCTTCGGCAAGTGGACGCAGGACTACTTCAAGGCCGCCAGGGACCTCCGGTCGCAAATGCAGGTGTTCGGCGCGGCGATCACGGACCTCGACACGCAGGTCGGCCGGCTGCTCGACGCCCTCAGAGAGTTGGGCCTGGAGGAGAACACGATCCTGTTTTTCAGCAGCGACAACGGGCCCGAGGACTACCACATCGGCAACGCGGCCAACGCCGGCGTGGGCTCGCCCGGCCCACACCGCGGCCGCAAGCGGAGCATCTATGAGGGCGGCGTGCGCCAGCCCTTGGTCGTTCGGTGGCCGGGCAAGATCGAGGCGGGCGTCTACGACGAAACCTCCGTCGTGGGCGCCGTGGACTTCCTGCCCACCGTCTGCGCCCTTACCGGCACAAAGCTGCCCGCCGATGCAAAGCTCGACGGCGAGGACGTGAGCGACGTCCTGCTTCGCGGCCAGACCCGTCCGCGTCACGGACCGCTCTTCTGGGAATGGCGTTCCACGGTATTCGGCAACCCCGACTTCATTCCCCCGCCCATCGCGGTGCGCGACGGCCGATGGAAGCTGCTGACCAACCGCGACCGCAGCCGCGTGGAACTCTACGACATCCCGAGCGATCCGTCCGAGACGACGAACCTGGCGGCCGGCCATCCGGAAGTGGTCGCGCGGCTCGCCCGGCTTGCACTCGACTGGAAGGCGACGCTCCCGCCCGGCGAAGAGAAGCCGCTTCCGCGCCCGAAACGGCAGGGGAAGACGCAAGGCAAGCCGGCGCCTGATCGTGCCGCCATGTTCAAGGCCAAGGACACCAACCACGACGGCAAGCTGACGCTGGAGGAGTACCTGCACAAGTTCCCGGATGAGGCGGAAGGACGCCGCCGCTTCCCGACCTTCGATACGAACAAGGACGGCGTGCTGACCGAAGAAGAGTTTATCAAGATGGGCAGACCGTGAAGCCGTGGAGAGAACCGTGAGACACCGATGGATGACGCTGCTGATCGCGGTCGGCCTGACGGCGGCGACGGTACGAACGGCGGCGGCCGCCGAGTCCCAAACACCCCGCCGTCCCAACGTCCTGTTCATCGCCATCGACGACTTGCGCGACTGGGTGGGCTATCTGAAGACCAATTCCCAGGTCAAGACGCCGCACCTCGATCGGCTTGCCGCCCGGGGACTGGCCTTCACCCGGAGCTACTGCCCGGCGCCCGTCTGCAACGGCTCGCGTGCCGCGATTCTCTCCGGCATGCGTCCTTCAACCACCGGAGTCTACGAGAACAATGTGGACTGGCGTCGCGTGGTTCCCGCCGAGGCGCCGACGTTGCCGCTCTATTTCAAGCAGAGCGGCTATTACTGTGCCGGGGCGGGTAAGATCTTCCACGGCGGGTTCCGCCGCGACAGCGACTGGGACGACTTCTCCTTCGGTAAGAGCCGACGCGATCCCGACGACAGCGGAGGCGGCGGCAAGTCCAAACGAAAGAACCTCGCCAAGGGTGACGCGGACGACGGCGGCGTGGGCGGGATCCGGTTCCAGCCCCTCGACTGCGACGACCGGGACATGGACGACTACCGCAGCGTCTCGTACTGCTTGGAGCAACTCCATCGGCCGCACGATAAGCCGCTCTTCCTGGCCTGCGGCCTCTACAAGCCTCACATGCCGTGGAACGTGCCGCGGAAGTACTACGATATGTATCCGGCCGAGCGGATCCAGCTTCCCGAGGTCCGCGAGAACGACCTGGCGGACGTGCCGCCGGCCGGCGTGCGCATGGCCAGGCCGGAGGGCGACCACGCCGTGATGCTCCGTTCCGGCCGATGGAAGGAGGCCGTGCAGGGCTATCTGGCCACGATCACCTTCTGCGATGCCATGGTCGGCCGCCTCCTCGACGGCTTCGACAAGAGCCCCTACCGCGACAACACGATCGTGGTCCTCTGGAGCGACCACGGCTGGCACCTCGGGGAGAAGGAGCACTGGCGCAAGTTCGCCCTATGGGAAGAGGCCACCCGGGCCCCGCTGATCTGGGTCGTTCCGGGTGTTACCAGGCCCGGGACGGTGTGTGACCGCAGCGTCGACTTCATGCACATCTACCCGACGCTCTGCGACCTCTGCGGCCTGCCGACGCCCAAGCACGTCGAGGGTGAAAGCCTGCGTCGGCTTCTGGCGGACCCGGGAGGCCCTTGGGAGAGGCCGGCGTTGACGACCTACAAGTTCAAGAACCATGCGATCCGAAGCGACGGCTGGCGTTACATTCGCTATGAGAGCGGCGACGAAGAGCTCTACGATCACGCCGCCGATCCTCACGAGTGGACGAATCTCGCCCGTGACCCCGGCTACGGTGCCAAGAAAGCGGAGCTTGCCCGGTGGCTCCCCAAGAGCGACGCCCCGTGGCCCGTTGCCGCGATGGAAAAGAGCCAAGCAAAGAAGCAGGGAAAGAAGGCCGCCAAACAAGACGGCAAGCCATGAGCGGCTGCCCGTTTCCGCTCGGTCCCGCGATTCGTTTTGCGAGGCCGGGGCGCATGCGTAGACCCTTCGGACAACGGAGAGACAGCTCTATGAGAACGTGTCTGCCAATTCGTCCCCTCTCCCTTTGGGAGAGGGTTAGGGTGAGGGCGAGCGGTACGGAGAGATGCCGGTTTCCCTCGATCTCAACACTACCGCCCTCACCCCCGGCCCCTCTCCCGGAAGGAAAGGGGAGGTTTTCGGGGCACGTTCTGAGAAGGCTTGCCCTATCGTTCGTGATTCTCGGTGTTCTGCTTGGCGGCCTGGCGCCGGCCAAGCAGCCGAACATCCTCTTCATCCTGCTCGACGACCAGTCGCCGTTCGACTTGCGGGTCTACAATCCGAAGTCGCCGCTCCGGAGCCCGCGCATCGATCGGCTGGCGGAGGAAGGCATGGTCTTCGACGGCGCCTATCACATGGGCTCGTTCAGCGGCGCGGTCTGTTCCCCTTCGCGGCACATGATCATGAGCGGGCGCACCGTGTGGCATCTCCCGAATACGCCGGGGGCCCTGAGCCGCGGGAAGTGTCCGCCGCACCTCGAGCAGCAGACGCTTCCGGCCGTCTTCAACCGCGCCGGCTACGCCACGATGCGCACGTGCAAGCTAGGGAACAGCTACGAGGCGGCCAACAAGCTCTTCCAGGTCCGCCGCGACGCGACGAAGCGCGGGGGCGATGACGAGTCGGGCAGTGCCTGGCATGCCGACCAGGTGCTCGCCTACCTCGCCGAACGTGAGGCGAAGAAGGACTCGCGCCCCTTCTTCATCTACTTCGGCTTCTCCCATCCCCACGACACCCGCGACGGCAAGCCCGAGCTGCTGGCCAACTACGGCGCGGTGAATCATGCCGACCCCGCCTCCTTGCCGCCCGCCAACCCGAAGCAGCCGCGGCTGCCGCCCGACTACCTTCCGGCCCACCCGTTCAAACACGGCGACGACGAGGTGCGCGACGAGGTGGCCGTGAGCGGCGTCTGGCGGAACCGCGACGAAGTCACGATCCGCAACGAGCTGGGCCGCGAGTTCGCCTGCTGCGAGAACATCGACATCCAGATCGGCCGCGTGCTCGACAAGCTCCGCGCGATGGGCGAGTTGGAGAACACCTACCTCTTCTACACGGCCGACCACGGCATCGCCATCGGGCGCCACGGCTTGCAGGGAAAGCAGAACCTCTACGAGCACACGTGGCGGGTGCCGCTGATCGTCAGGGGGCCCGGCATCCGGCCCGGCTCCCGCGTGGAGGGCAACGTCTACCTGCTCGACTTGCTGGCGACTTTCTGCGACCTGGCGGGCGTGGCGCCGCCCGAAACGAACGAAGGGCTCAGCTTCGCGCCGGTGCTCCGCGGCACGCGGCCGACGGTGCGCGACGTGCTCTATGGCGTCTACAACGGCGGCTCGAAGCCCGGCATCCGCTGCGTGAAGAAGGGCGACTGGAAGCTGATCGAGTACGACGTGCTAGGCGGCCAGGTCCACCAGACGCAGCTCTTCAATCTCGCCGCCAACCCGGAGGAATTTCTCAAGGAACATCGCGATCCGAAGGTCGCCTCGTTGACGGGCGTCGTGCCCGGGAAGGAGCAGGTCAATCTCGCCGGGGACCCGGCCTATGCCGGGAAGCTCAAGGAGATGCGGGCCCTGCTGCTGGCCGAGATGCGACGCCTCGACGATCCGTGGCGGCTCTGGGACCAGCCCGACGACGGCCTGCCCCCGCCCCCGTCGCCGCCGCAGGGAAAGAGCAAGGCGAAGAAAGCGAATCCGTAACGGCCATCGGGAGCCGGACTCGAGGGTTTTGCACAATTCCCGAAGAGGCTCTACAATCCCGGGAGGGCGAGGCTCCCGCCGAGCCGCCGTGCATCCGCGAAGATGCAGGTTCGGCAGGAGCCTCGCCCTCCCGGACTTCCGCCGACGATCGTAGGAGACCGACGCCCATGTCCAGATATTCCCCGTGCACCATCGCCGCCGCGTGCGGCCTCGCGCTATTGCTCTCCGCCGTCGCCTCGGACGCCCGGACCAAACGTCCCAACATCCTGTTCATGCTGACGGACGACCAGCGGTGGGACGCCCTCGGACTGGGCGGCAGCAAGTACCTCAAGACGCCGAACATGGACCGCCTGGGCAACGAAGGCGTGTATTTCAAGAACACCTTCTGTACCACGTCGCTCTGCTCGCCCAGCCGCGCCAGCATCCTCAGCGGCCTCTACGCCCACACGCACGGCGTGTTGAACAACTTCACCGAGTACCCGGCCGACCTCAAGAGCTTCCCCCGCGTGCTCCAGGCCGTCGGTTACGACACGGCCTACCTGGGCAAGTGGCACATGGGCGAGAACAACGACGAGCCGCGGCCCGGCTTCCACTGGTTCGTCACCCACAAGGGCCAGGGGAAGTACTTCGACACGGAATTCAACTTCAACGGACGCGAGCGCCGCATCGTGAAGGGCTATTATACGACGGTTGTCACCGACATGGCCGAGGAGTGGCTCCGCCGCGACCGTGGCGGCAAGCCCTGGTGCCTGATGATCGGGCACAAAGCGCCTCACAGCTTCTATCACCCCGAGCCGAAGTACGAGCACGCCTTCGACAAGGTGCCTATCCCGTATCCCGAGACCGCCTTCATGCTCGGCGACAAGCCCGACTGGATCCGGCAGCGTCTCTCTACATGGCACGGGATCTATGGGCCGCTGTTCGACTGGCGCAAGAACTTCCCCGACGACTCGCCCGAGGGCGTCAAGGCCTTCGAGGCCATGACCCGCGCCTACTGGGGCACGCTCCTTTCGGTAGACGACAGTGTGGGCCGCCTCTACAACCTGCTCAAGGCCCGCGGCGAGTTGGACAACACGATCGTCGTCTTGATGAGCGACAACGGCATCCTCAACGGCGAGAACGGCATGGTCGACAAGCGGACCGCGCACGAGCCGAGCATGCGCATCGTCCAGGTCGTGCGTTTTCCGGGCCTCACGCCGCCGGACAAGCCCAAGGTGGTCGGCGGGCAGGTGCTCACCGTCGACATGGCCCCCAGCCTCCTCGAATTGTGCGGTGCGCCGCCCTTGGAGAAGATCCACGGCAAATCCTGGGTCAAGCTCGCGCAGCACGGCGACGACGCGTGGCGCAAGTCGTGGCTCTACTACTACAACTATGAGAAGCAGTTCCCCTACACGCCGAACGTCCGCGCCGTGCGGACCGAGACCTGGAAGTACTCCCATTCCCCGCACGGCGACGGCCGGCCCGACCGGCACATGGCCGAGCTGTACAACGTCGAGTTCGATCCGGAGGAGCGCCACAACCTGATCGCCAATCCGAAATATGCCGGCGTGGTGCGCGACATGCAGGCCGAGCTGCTCAAGGTCATGGGCGAGGTCGGACTCACCCCGGCCAACGACAAGATGCCCCTGGATGAAGGCATCAAGCAGGCACTGCCCGACCAGAAGATCCGCTAGAGGAACCATAATTCAACTCAAATAGGATGGGGATCGACACATCCGGTCACTTGAGCCCAGGGAGCCTACTCCGTGAATCGACGCCGATTTCTGAAAGATGCCGCGATTGCCCTCGGCGGGCTGACGTGCCTGCCCGGATCCCTTTGCGCCGCCGAGGCGGCCGATATCGCCCACCGGAAGCCGAAGCGGGTCGGGTTGATCGGCGCCGGCTGGTACGGCAAGAGCGATCTGATGCGGCTGATCCAGGTCGCCCCGGTCGAGGTCGTCTCCCTGTGCGACCCCGATAAGCACCTCCTGGCCGAGGCCGCCGAGCTGGTCAGCCAGCGGCAGAAGTCCAGGAAAGTCCCGCGCACCTACGGCGACTATCGCCAGATGCTCAAGGAGAAGGACCTGGAGATCGTGCTCATCGGCAGCCCGGACCATTGGCACGCGCTGCAGATGATCGCGGCCGTCGAGAGCGGGGCCGACGTCTACGTGCAGAAGCCGATCAGCGCCGACGTGCTGGAAGGCGAGGCCATGGTCGCGGCGGCCCGAAAACACGGCCGCGTCGTGCAAGTGGGCACCCAGCGCAAGAGCACGCCCCACCTGATCGACGCGAAGAAGAACATCGTCGAGGCCGGGCTGCTGGGCAAGGTCGGGCAGGTGGACATCTGCTGCTACTACCACATGCGGGCCAACGGCAATCCGCCGGTCGAGCCGGTGCCCGGCTTCTTCGACTACGACATGTGGACCGGCCCGGCGCCCCTGCGGCCCTACGACGGCCTGCCCCACATCCGCTGGTGGCGCACCTTCATGGAATACGGCAACGGCATCGTGGGCGACATGTGCGTCCACATGCTCGACACCGTGCGCTGGATGCTCGGGCTCGGCTGGCCGAAGCGGATCAGCTCCTCGGGCGGGATCTTCGTCCAGAAGGAGGGCAAGTCGAACATCTCCGACACACAGACCGCGGTGTTCGACTACGACGGCGTGAACGTCACGTGGCAGCACCGCACCTGGGGCGACCCGCCCGACCCCAAATACCCTTGGGCCCTGGTCCTCTACGGCGACAAGGGGACGCTCAAGGCCAGCACGATGAGCTACGACTTCATTCCGCGGGGCAAGGGCGA
>CAYSGY010000135.1:8303-11851 GCA_964430315.1 uncultured Planctomycetaceae bacterium | reverse complement strand
TGAAGAGTGCCGAGTAGACGCCTGCAAACCGGCGTTTGCATTCGGACGGATCGATCATCGCAGCGCGCTCCTTGGGCGGTCGGACGGAGTTCGTTCTCGGAGCATCGTGGGTCCCTATCGATAGCTCCGCACTCGTTCGCTGTCAAGGTGCGACGGGGGGAGGGGCAAGATCTCCTGGCGGCAGGTCCCGCCCGGCAGGCGGGACCTGCGATTGGGGCAACGCCTGCCGTCGCTCAAGGTCCCGCCCGGCAGGCGGGACCTACCATGAGCCCTTCCTACGCGGATTGCCGAGAAACCTCGCCGCACCCGCCCCGCCGCCGAGCTTGCCGAAATCGTGGGGCCGGGACAAGATAGAGAGTATGATTCGCTTCGGTCTGCGCAGGGGGATTCTGGGCGTTCTGGGCGTGGTCGTGCTGGCGGCATTGGCCTGCGACCATCGCCCGCCCCCCCATTCCCCGCCCCCTCCCCCTCCAACTGTGTCCCCGTCGCTCCCCACCCCCGCGCCAGCACGTCGGCAAGATCCCATCCAATTCCGCGACGTGACCGCGGCGACGGGTATCACGTTTCGGCACACCGATGGCAGCAGCGGGCACTACTATATTGTCGAAACCGTCAGTTCCGGACTGGCCACGCTGGACTACGACGGCGATGGCCTGATCGACATCTACTTCCCAAACGGGGCGCCGCTTCCGGGCGCCAAGGTGGACCGGCCCCCCCGGCATGCGTTGTACCGGAACCTCGGCGGGTGGCGGTTCCAAGACGTGACGGACGAGGCGGGGGTAGGGTGTACGGGTTACGGGTTGGGGGCCGTGGTCGGCGACTACGACAACGACGGCCGGCCCGACCTGTATGTCTGCAATTTCGGTCCCAAGGTACTCTATCGCAACAACGGCAACGGGACGTTCACCGACGTGACGCGGCAGGCCGGCGTGGCCGATGGAGACAGGGTCGGCGCCGGCGCCTGCTTCCTGGACATCGACGGCGACGGACTGCTGGATCTCTTCGTGGCCAACTACCTCAAGTTCACCTACGCGACGCACACCGTCTACACGCGCAACGGCGTCCCGGAGTACGCCAGCCCCAGGTTCTATCCGCCGGAGCGGCACACGCTGTTTCGCAACAACGGCGACGGGAGTTTCACCGACGTGAGCGTCGAGTCGCGCGTTGCCGAGATTCCCGGACACGGCATGGGCATCGTCGCGGCCGACTACGACAACGACGGCGACACCGACATCTTCGTCCTCAACGACGCCTCCCGGAACCAGTTCTGGCTGAGCGACGGGAAAGGGCACTTCGACGAAGTGGCCCTCACGATCGGGGCGGCCTACAACGGCAACGGCGAGTCGATGGCCAGCATGGGAGTCGATTGCTCCGATTACGACAACGACGGCTGGCTCGATTTTCTCCAGACGTCCTACCAGCGCGAAACGCCCGTCCTCTTCCACAACCTGGGCGGCGGCGTGCTCGAAGACGCCACCGTAAGCGCCAACATCTCCTCCGGCTCCATCGCCTGCGTGAAGTGGGGCTGCGGGTTCGCGGACTTCGACAACGACGGTCACCGCGATCTGTTCGTCGCCTGCGGGCACTTGCAGGACCGGATCGACGAGTACGACAGTTCCACTTCCTATTACGCGCGCAACCTCGTGTTCCGGAACCTGGGCGACGGCACGTTTGCGAATATCTCCGACCGCTGCGGCGACGGCCTGGCGGTCAAGCTCAGCAGTCGCGGCGCGGTCCTGGACGATCTGGACAACGACGGCGATATCGACGTGGTCGTGCTCAACTCGCGACGCGAGCCGACCGTATTGCGGAATATGGCCCGCGAGATGGGCTCCGCGAATCACTGGCTGCAACTCCGTCTGCACGGCGTGAAGACCGTGCGCGACGGCGTGGGCGCCCGGGTCCGCGTGACGGCCGGCGGCCTCGTCCAGGTCGACGAAGTCCACAGCGGCCGCGGCTACCAGGGCCATTTCGGCTCGCGACTCCACTTCGGCCTGGGCAGGCACGACCGGATCGACCGCATCGAGGTCCGCTGGCCCGGAGGCGGCGTCGATGTGCTGGAGAATCTCCCCGCGGATCGACTCCTGGACATCGTCGAGGGCCGTTCGCGCGGCGGCACGCCCGGAGGTACACGAAGGGCACGGTGGGGCCCGCATACGATGCCCGTTGACCGCACTGACATCGCACAGTAACATTGAGCACAGAATCGAGGATTGGACGCCGCCATGGCCAGTGACATCTCTCCAGAGAACGAACAGTTCATCCGATACGAGTTGGAGTCGGGTGTCTACCGTACCCGCGGCGAACTCCTGGACCAGGCAGTGAGTCTGCTCAAGCGGCGACGGGAACTCCAAAGGGAAATCCAAGCCGGCATGGACTCCGGCCCGGGCGTCCCGGCCGCCGAGGCCTTTGCGAGGCTCGAAGAAGTGGCTCGCCGAGTTGCCGCCCGCGAGGCCCTATGACCAGTCCGGTCTTCTCGCCGCTTGCGCTCGCTGATCTTGGGGGAATTCTTCAATAAATTGCTCGCGACAGACCGCTGGCCGCCACGGCGTTCGTGGAAATGCTCAAGGACGCATGCCATACGTTGGCACGCTTCCCTTTACTTGGGGCGTCACGGGACGAACTGATTCCGGGCCTGCGGGTGTTCGCGGTTGGCAACTACGTGATCTACTATCGTCCGCAGACCGACGGGGTTCGCATCGAGCGTGTTCTCCACGGCGCGCGGGACGCCGATGCTTTCTTTCGCTGACCCTCCTCCGGCACAGTCCTTTTCGAAGGCTGTCTTACGGCGTCTTGCCCGCGGCTTGGGGCGCAGCCTTTTCAACTGCGGCCCGGGCGCCGGCGGCATCGCCCGTCTTCTCACAGGCCACGCTGAGGAGGCGGTACAGATCCGGCCCGGGCTGCAATTCCACGGCCTTCTGAGCGAGCCGTTTGGCCTCCGGCAGCTTGCGCCCGGCCCGCAGATACAGGTCGGCGAGCATGGCGTATGCCTGGGCCTGCCCGGGCGAAAGCGAGATCGCCTTCTGGTAGGCCTGCTCGGCGTCGTCGAACCGGCCCAGCCTGGCCGCCAGCGTCCCGAGGTTGACTTGGACCGCGATGCTCTCCGGCGACTCGGCGCTGGCCTGCTTCAACACGTTCAAGGCCTCGATGGCGCGCCCCTGCTGCTCGTAGAGCCACGCCAGCAGGTCGCCGCACGCGGCGTAACCGGAGCGCAGTTGGCACGCCCGGACCAGAAGTCCCTCGGCCTTCTGCATCTGGCCGTGTTCAAGGTACACTCGGGCAGCGGCGGTGGAGATCTCGGCCACAACGCGGCGCATGCCGGGGACTTCGTTCTGCGCTGCCTTCAGGTTGTCCTGGTGCGACTTCTCGTCCCGGGCCCTCAGGACCCGGAACTTCGCCAGGTACTTTTGGGCTTGCCCCGTGTCTCCGATCCGGGTACAGACCGTGGCCATCGCGAAATACGTCGCGGCAAAATCCGGGCCGTAGCGGACCGCCTCTTCCAAGACGTTGCGGGCCTTCGCGTAGTCCTTGCGCTGCAAGTGGATCTG
>CAYSGY010000135.1:0-8293 GCA_964430315.1 uncultured Planctomycetaceae bacterium | reverse complement strand
GATCGCTCTTCAGGTTCGCCTCGACAACGGCCTGGGCCCGGTCCCACTCGCCCCGGTCGATGAGAATGTCGGCCAGTTCGTAGGGAAGTTGACGCGACTCGCGGTCGATCTCCGCCGCCTTCCGGAAGTGTTCGGCCGCGGCGGCAAGATCTCCCTTCCTGCGGGCAATCGAACCCAAGGCGAAGTGGAAGCGTGCCGACCGGGGGTCCAACTCCAGGCACCGTTGCCAGCATCGCACCGCCCGTTCAACCCGGTCCAGGCGGAGGTGCAACGTCGCCGCCACGTCGATCGCCGCGGCCGTCTCAGGATAATCCTCCAGGAGTCGGCGGGCAATCTGGGTTGCCTCACGGCGCAGGGCCGGGAGTTCCGGGTCCACCCCGGGCACGGGAGCCTCGGCGTCCGGATCGGCCTCGCCGAGCCAATCCACCCCGGGCGTCTCCCGCGGGCCAGGCAGACTTCGCGAGACATGGAGCGCGACCGCAGCCATCCCCGCGATCCCCACCGCGATCGCAACCGGCAGCCGCCAGCGGTCCGGCAGTCCAAGGAACTTGCGCCGAGGGCCGCCGGGGCCGGAGTCTGTTGAGTTCACTTCCTGGGCCATGGTGCGTTCCTTGGAGCCCATTCTAAGCGCAATCGTCCAGATAGGTAGGTCAGGCTTTCCAGCCTGACACCCCTTCCTGCGTGGACGAGAAGGCCCGGCCCCCGAGGTTCTACCGCAACAGGCGATGGCCACTAACCCATTCTGGGGGTGCTTGTTCGATCTGTTTGTCCGTTCTTCGTGCGGTAATACGCGGTTTCACTCCCCCAGAGCACTCGGGTATTGACGGAGGCGCCCTCTTGCACTACTTTGGCTGTGGGAGGGTTGAAATTATCAACCATCTCGGTGCGCAACGCGCATGATGTCTAGGGCTGTTCGCGTCCTGCCGAATTGCAGGAAGCGTGTATCGATACTTTTCTCAGTTCTTCTTCAGAAAGGAGTGGGTTATGCCTCAGGCGAGGGAGTTGGTTCGATCGCGTCGCGATCGTCTTCGCAGGAGGGCGTTCACGTTGGTGGAGCTCTTGGTCGTCATTGCCATCATCGGGATTTTGATCGCCCTGTTGTTGCCCGCCGTACAGGCCGCGCGGGAAGCCGCCCGGCGGAGCCAGTGCAACAATAATCTCAAGCAGATCGGCTTGGGGTTGCACAACTATGCCGACAAGTACAAAGTCTTCCCGGCTTATGCCTACATCGTCGGCAGCTACAGCAATCCGAACACGACGTACCTGAACCCATGGGAGGGCCCGAGCATCTTCGTGATGCTCTTGCCCTATATCGAGCAGAGTTCGGTTTACAATCAATGGAAGTGGCGAGCAAGTTGGGATGGCCGAAGCGCCCCGAGTGGCGCGGCCGACGCCGATACCACGCTGAATACGGCTTTGAGTCGGACGAAGATCAACGCGTACAAGTGCCCGTCCGATAGCCCTTACCCCGACCCCGCCTATGCGGGCTGCAATTACGGAGGCTCCGCAGGGACGACGCTCGCCTGGACGGGCACCTATGCCGACCAGGTCGGCGTGTTCCGCTACAACATGGAGACCAGTTTCGCCGATATCCGCGACGGCACCGCCAATACGGTGATGACCTCGGAGCATCTCGTGGGCGACGGGAGCAGCAACTACAATGTCGGCGACGTGGTCCGTGCGCAGGCGTTTCCGGGCACGGTCACCAATACGCTTTGGACGCAGGCCGATTTGGATACCTACGGTCAGCAGTGCCTGAGCGGTATCAGCAATCATCACAGCCACGGCGGCCGTGAATGGGCGGCTGCCATGCAAGCGCAGAGCGTCTTCAACACCCTCGCGCCTCCGAACCATCGGTGGCCCACTTGCCAGGAGTGCTCCGGTTGCGGCTGGATGGACAGCCGCGGGATCTTCCCGGCGCGGAGCCGCCATCCCGGCGGAGTGAATGCCGGAATGGCGGATGCTTCGGTGCGGTTCGTTTCGGAAACCGTTAACCTGGCGACGTGGCAGGCCTTGGGGACCCGGGCCGGGGGAGAGTCGGTCTCGCCTCCGTAGGCGGATGTTTGAAATCGGCAAGGGATGCGTTGGCGGTCGTAGGATGTTCTCTCCCGAGGGCGTGCCACGACGTGTGCTGGCGTTTTGCCCGCCCGGTTGGTTTTTTCTCGAGCGGCGTTCCGTCGGTTGGCCGCGTGGCGGTCGTTGGACCTTTCGTTGTTTGAATCCTCCTAGGAGCGTTCCCATGTCGTTTCTGAGATTCATGGCTCTCGTGTTGGTGTTGGGCCTGCTGGTTGGATGTAGCGGGCAACCGGGCAGCATCTCCGTCACCCCGCCGCCTCAGCAGGCCCCTGCCGATGCCGCCAAGGCCGCCCTGAAAGACATGGCCGACAGCGGCCAGGTTGGCAGCGGCATCATGGCAGTGCGGGAGAACCTGGAGAAACTGAAGAGCACCGACGCGGCCAAAGGCGAGGCACTGCTCAAGGAACTCGACGAGTTGAGCAAGCTGAACCAACCCGACGCCGTGAAGGCCAAGGCCAAGGCGATGATGGAAAAACTGTAAGCCGCCTCTCGGGGCCATCATGAGAAGTCGCGGGAAGCCCGGGGAACGTCGCGGAGACACCCCGGGCTTCTCTCGTTCCCAAGACGCGCCCCGATCGTCTTCGAGGCGGTGGTGGCGACTCCTCCTTGCCGGCACGTTGTGCGTCGCGGCCTGGGGAGCGGCGTTATTCTTCCTCTTCTCTGGTCGCTCGAAGCGCCCCGAGTTTCCCAGGATCG
The DNA here is from genome assembly GCA_964430315.1 of uncultured Planctomycetaceae bacterium. GTDB lineage: Bacteria > Planctomycetota > Planctomycetia > Pirellulales > Thermoguttaceae > CALFBP01. Next base: position 5,521 of record CAYSGY010000135.1, on the reverse strand, counting down.
CGGAAGCGATCTCTCGTGCCCCGCCAGGCGTGGCAGAACTGCTGGCCGAGATTCGGGAGACCGTTCAAGGCCTCGCGGAAGCCTACCCCGACAGCCCTCCGACGCTCGAAGTGCTGGCGAGGATCCATCATCGTCTCGACATGCCGGACGAGGCGGTGGCATACTGCCGGAAAGCGTTGGAACTGGATCCCCAGTTCGGCGTGGCGTACTACTGGTTGGGGATCATCGCGAGGCAGAAGGGAAATCACAGCGAGGCGGCCGACTGCTTTCGTAAGGCACTCGATCTCAAGACCCCTTCCGACGGTTTGATCGTCGATCTGGCCGACGCGCTCGTGAAGGCCGGGCGGGCGGAAGAGGCAATTCCGCTGGTGCGCGAGGACCTTCGGGCCCATCCCGGCTCTGTCGCCAGCATGATCGTCCTCGGGGAAGTCTACGCCCAGTGCAAACGCTTTCAAGATGCGAGAGGGGTCCTGGAGGCAGCGGTCCGGGCCGCGCCGGACTACACGCGGGCATACCTCGCGCTGGCCACGGCTTGCGCGAAGCTCGGCGACCAGGCCAAGTCGAAGGAACATCTCGAGCGTTTCAAGGCGCTGAAGGAAAGGGACGAGCAGTCGCACCGCGAGTCCTTGAAGGGCGTCGACCCGCTGGCCGACTTGCGCGTGGACGTGGCCCAGGCCCGCTTGTCGGCCGCGAAAGTGTATCTGTGGCACAGAGAGTTGCAGCCGGCCGAAGGTCATTTGCTTCGCGCGTGCGAACTGGCGCCGAGAGAATGGGAATGCCGCCAGATGCTCGCTTCGCTCTATGAGCACGAAGGCTACACGGAGGAGGCGTTGCGGGTGTTGACGGACTTCGCAAAGGCGGCTCCCGACGACCCGAAGGCTCCGATGTTCCTTGGGTCCATGCTGGGACGACTGCGTCGGTTCGATGCCGCCGTGGAGTGCTATCGCAAAGCGATCGCGCTGGCGCCGGGTCAGGCCATGGGGTACGCGGCCCTGGCGGATCTCTTCTTGCAGGAGGCTTCGCCCAAGCACGCGGCCGAAGCCAAGGCCCTGGCCCAGAAGGCCGTCGACCTCCAACCAGCGGCCAGGAATCTCTTCCTCCTCGCCATCGCTTGCCGGCGGACCGGCGACCTCCGGGCCGCCCGCGCCGCGCTCGACCGAGCCCTCGCTCTGGAGCCGGAGAACCAGGAGTATCGCCGCGCGCGCGACTCTCTCCAGCCGGAGGATGGAGGGGTTGAACTTCCCCCGCTTCCGAAGTAGCATCCACACGAGCACGCGCGAGGAACTCCATGAGCAGGCTCAACGCAGGGTGGAAGGGCCTCGCGATCGTCGGGGCGATTGCCCTGGTGGGCGGAACCCTGGCATGGCTTGGATGGCGTGCCCTCGGCACCTCGACGCAGCCGGATCGCGTACCGGCCGGCGATGCTCTGCCGGAGGCGGCAGGGCCCCGGGAAGGACCGATGGGGAGAATGGGTCCCCTCGTTCCAAAGCCGGCCGAACGTTCGGGCCCCGCGGCGTCTTCGGAGGGCCCCATCCGGTTCCACGACGTCACCGACTCGTCGGGCATCGCCTTCCGACACACCGACGGCAGCAGCGGCGAGCACTACATCGTCGAGACGATCACCTCCGGGCTGGCCACGCTGGACTACGACGGCGACGGCCTGATCGACCTCTACTTCCCCAACGGGGCGCCCCTCGCGGGAACGAAGGTCGACAAGCCCCCGCGTCACGCTCTCTATCGGAACCTCGGCGGCTGGAGGTTCATGGACGTGACGGAAGGGGCGGGGGTACCGTGCACCGGCTATGGGTTGGCGGCCACGGCGGGCGACTACGACAACGACGGCCGGCCCGACCTCTACGTGTCGAACTACGGACCCAAGGTCCTCTATCGCAACAACGGCAACGGCACGTTCACCGACGTGACCGCGCAGGCCGGGGTGGCCGACGGCGACAAGGTCGGTGCAGGGGTCTGCTTCCTCGACATGGACGGCGACGGCGATCTCGACCTCTACGTCGCCAACTACGTCAAGTTCACCTACCAGAACCACGTCTTCTTCCTGAAACAGGGCTTCCCGGAATACGCCGGCCCCCGATCCTACCAGCCGCAGCCTCACACCCTCTTCCGCAACAACGGCGACGGCACGTTCGCCGACGTGAGCGTCGAGTCGGGCATCGCCGCGCACCCGGGCCCCGGGATGGGGATGGTCTGCGCCGACTACGACAACGACGGCCGCACCGACATCTTCGTGCTTAACGATGTTCAGGCCAACTTCTTCTGGAGAAACCAGGGCGACGGGAAGTTCGAGGAATCGGCTCTGATCGTCGGCGCCGCCTACAACGGCCAGGGCGATACCCTCGGGAATATGGGCGTCGACTGCGGCGACTACAACAACGACGGCTGGCTCGACTTCTTCTCCACCTGCTACCAACGCCAATGCGTCGTCCTTTGGAAGAACCTCGGCAGCGGGGCCTTGGAGGATGTCTCCGCGGCGACCGGCGCGGGCGCCGGGAGCTACAACTGCGTCAAGTGGGGTTGCGGCATCGTCGATTTCGACAACGACGGGCACCGCGACCTGTTCGTCGCCATGGGCCACACCCAGGACCTGATCGACCACTACGACCATACCACCTCCCGCAACGCCACGAACGTCGTGTTAAGGAACCTGGGCAACGGCACGTTCGCCGACGTGTCCGATCGCTGCGGCGACGGGCTGTTGGTCAAGAAGTGCAGCCGCGGCGTCGTTTTCGACGACCTCGACAACGACGGCGACATCGATGCGGTCGTCATGAACATGCGAGACCGGCCCACGATCCTCAGGAACATGCTCCGCGAGACGGGCTCCCGCAATCACTGGCTTCAGGTCCGCCTCCAAGGCGTCAAGACCAACCGCGACGGCGTGGGGGCCCGCGTGAGGGTCGTGGCCGGCGATCTCGTCCAACTCGAGGAAGTCCACAGCGGACGCGGCTACCAGAGCCACTGGGGCTCGCGACTCCACTTCGGCCTGGGCAAGCACGACCGGATCGACCGCATCGAGGTCCGCTGGCTCGGAGGCGGCATCGACGTGCTGGAGAATCTCCCGGCGGATCGACTCCTGGACATCGTCGAGGGCCGTTCGCGCGGCGGCACGCCCGGAGGCATTACGAAGGGCCCAGTAGCCGTAGGGCGGACGGAGTGAAACGACGCCCGCCGTGCGTTTCGTTTGAGCCAGGCGGGCCTCGCTCCGCTCGGTCTGGCCTGCCAAACTCGCGGGCGAAAAAGCCCGGCCCCCAGGGGTTCATCGCAGCAATCGACGGATACCCCCATGAGTAGGGCCATTGGCATGGCCGTGTCCTCTTGCGGTAGTCCGCGATCGGACGCTCCCATGTCGCTCGGGTATTGACGGAGGCGGCCTCTTGCACTAGTTTAGCAGCGGGAGGGTTGAAATTATCAACCACATCAGTGCGCAACATCCATGATGTTTGGGCCTATTCGCATCCTGCCGAAATGCAGGAAGCGTGTATCGATACTTTTCTCAGTTCTTCTTCAGAAAGGAGCGGGTGATGCCTCAGGGGACGAAGTCGGTTCGATCGCGTCGCGATCGCTTCCGCAGGTGGGCGTTCACGTTGGTGGAGCTCTTGGTCGTCATCGCCATCATCGGGATCTTGATCGCCCTTCTGTTGCCCGCCGTACAGGCCGCACGCGAGGCGGCACGGCGGAGTCAATGCGTCAACAACCTCAAGCAGTTGGGGTTGGCGATGGCCAACTACGAGAGCACTTACAAGGCGATGCCGCGCATTGTGTATCCTCACATGGATATTACCACTAGCGCGAACGAGGGCGGATGGAACGGGACGGCGAGCGCCCACACCTTGCTCCTGCCGTTCATGGAGCAGGCGAACGTCTATAGCAAGGTCGCCTGGGGAAATCGCTGGTACCAGGGCACCAATGCGACGCTGATGACCACGAGGGTCAACGCCTTGCTGTGCCCTTCGGACACCCCATACGCCGGCAGATCGACCGGGGGTGTGAACTACGGGTACTCCATGGGGAGTTGCACGGGCTATGCCGAAACGGCAAGTCCACGGGGTGCCGCGATGTTGGAGTACGGCGTCGAAGTGATGCTCGCCGATATCCGCGACGGGACCTCGAACACCATCTTGGCCTCCGAGTTCAACGCGGGCGACGCCACCGGCAGCTACTACACGCGTGAAAGTGACTGGGCTCGTAGCGTCCCGCGGCCGGCCGCGGTCGCTCCCGCCACGACCACCGCGTTTTGGGACCAAACGATGATCGACACGTTTGGCGCGTCGGCAGAAAGCCTCATTCCCACATGGCAAGGCGTGAACGCCGGCGAATACTGGATGAACCCGGCTGCCCACAAGACCTGGCTTAACACGTTGGCCCCCCCCAACTGGAAGTATCCTTCCGGCAACATCGGCGGCGGCGGAGACGCCGATGGCAGCGGGATCTACCCAGCCCGGAGCCGCCACCCGGGCGGCGTGAACGCCGCATTGGTTGATGGATCGGTTCGGTTCATCAGCGAGACGATCAATCTGGCGACCTACCAAGGCCTGGGGAGCCGTGCCAACGGCGAATCGGTGTCCGCGCCGTAGTCGTCATCGTCTGCTGTGAAATCTCGCCCTCTCCCGCGTGCGGGAGAGGGTGAGGCAGCACCCGCGGGGCTTGCGGTCTGCGTGAATCGCCGGATCGATCGCGATCGCAGAGTGCCCTCAGGTGGAGAAGGGCCGGCCTTCCAGGAGGCCTGATCGAGGCTCTTCCCCGGGTACAAGATGGTTGCCCGCAGGACTTCCGAAGTGTCGAGGAGTTCGGAAGTCCTCGGCAGGTTTGGACGTACACCCAGAAGGAGGATGCGAGGATGTCGTGGTACAGGTTTCTTGGAGTGTTGGTGTTGGCGACGCTAGTGTTGGGGTGCTCGCAAGGGTCGCGCCCGGTGCGGGTCCAGGGCCCGTCGCCCGCAGAGAATGCTAAGAAAGCGCTGCAAGAGGTGGTGAACACAGGGGAGGTCGGCAGCGGGCTCGCCGATGTCGACACGTACCTTACGGATCTGAAGAAGACCGATGCGGCGAAGGCCGATGCCTTGCAGAAGGACCTGACCGCCCTCCAGGCCAGCGGGGGGAAGGCCGATCAAGCCAAGGCCAAGGCCAAGGAGATGATGGACAAGCTTTGATCCGTGGGCACGCAGCCGGAGCACTCCTCGTAGGGTGCTCTGTGAGCCCCACAAGTCGCGGTGTTGTGGTGCCCGCAGAGCACCCTATGCGCTTGCCCGGGGAATATCGAAGGAACGTGTTTTTCTCCAGCCCGGGTGGCAGTGGCTGCGACTTGGTTTGCCAACCCCTTCAGGGGCTTTTTGCGAAGAAGCCCCTGAAGGGGCTGGCGTCCGTTGGGTGACCTCCGCGACCCGGGCGTAATCGCCTGGGCTAGGGAAAGTGACTCTGTTTGAACCCAAGAGCCTCGCAACTCTGAACCGTTCCACCGGCGAGGTCTCGTGCCGGGCCCCGTGGACGGCACCTGTCTTCCTGTT
>CAYSGY010000134.1:5098-11917 GCA_964430315.1 uncultured Planctomycetaceae bacterium | reverse complement strand
TCCGGTGTCGCTGCCGGATCGTACGAAGAGTTATGTCGAGATCGACCGGCGTTATGCCCAGTCCCAGTCCGACGCCGCGCTGCGTCGCGCCGTGGCGGCGATTCGAGGCGATGCCACGACCGGGGCCGGTGCTGCCGAAGCGAGGGCAGACAAGGCGGGCAGGGTGCCCGTGCTACGAGGGCCCGACTGGCCGGCGGCTGCGAGGGAATTGAAGGCCGCGCTGGCCGAGCACCCGCGTCATCCGCTGGTGCTCCTGCTCTTGGCCTGGTGCTGGGAGCATGAGCCGACGATTGCGTCGCGGGAGCAGTATCTCCAGTGGCTCCGCGACGCGGCGAGCGACGTGCCCGGTCCGGCCCGATTCGTCGCCCAAGGCAATTTCTCCAGCCTGCAAGCCGACGAGCGCTACGAGATCCTCGCCCGGCAGCCGGCCGAGTCGCGCTGCGGCGACGACCATGAGCAACTCGCCCGGGCCGCGCTGGCGGCCGGTCTCCTGCCAAAGGCCTTGGAGTACGCGGAGGCGGCGTTGGCGGCGTCGCAGGGTCTGCCGGAGACGTTGCGCCGCGATCGGCTCCGCATCGAGATCCTGCTGCGGTTGGGGCAGCGCGAGAGGGCTGCGAAGGAGGCGTGGAGCCGGGGCACTCGTCCGGAGACGCCGCCGACCGAAAGGGCGGAACTTGCCATGCTCCTCGCTCGATATGAGGTCTCGGACACGGCTGACCGCCTGTTCGAGGCGGCCCTGGGCGTCAAGGACTTGCCACCGGCCACGCGGCGCGGCCTGCTGCATCGTCGGGCCGAGGTCCAGAGCGGGCTGGCCCGCTGGCGGTCGCTCCTGGAGGCGGCCGCACTTGCCAGTCCCTCGCACCCGGCGCGGGCCGCGGAGTCTTCCCAGGTGCTCAACGAACTGACCGCGCCGGCCGACGCCCAGGCCGCGGCGGTTCTCGCCCGGGAGACCAAGGACGTCGGGCTGCGTGCCCGCTTGCTCTTGCGCCAAGCGGAACTGGCAATGGACCAGAAGGTGGCGGCCGACCTGATCTGGCAGGTCCGGGGAATGGGACGGCTGCCCGTGGACCGGTACGAGTGGGCGTGCCGGACGTGGAACGGAGTCGGTCAGCCCGAGCACGTAATCACGATTCTTGAGGAGCGGCTCCGCCGCGGGCGCAGACTGAGCGATTCGGAGTTGGTGGAGTTGGCGGTGGCGTACCGCCAGGCCAATCGCCCGGTCGATGCCAAGCGGGCCGAGACCACGGCCCGAATGCCGAAGCCAAACCAACTGGCGCCGCAGGGCATGGGTGGGGGGATGTTCTGATCCCACCGCGAGTTGTCTTATTCCCGGGGCTTCGCCCGGGCCTGGGCCTGCTCCAACTCCTCCACCCGCCGCCGCAGTTGTTCCACCTCGCGATCCTTGCGGGCGGACCGAGGGTCGATATAATCACCCCGGTGGTTGGTTGACAGGCAGTGGAGTCTCGGCCGTCTTCGACTACGAGCGGGCGGCGTAGGTCCCGCCTGCCGGGCGGGACCTGTACCCAGTGAAACCTGGGCCACCTGGTCCGGCCCGGCAGGCCGGACCTACATGGGCTGGTACGAATTGCCGCAACTGTTGGGGGGAAGACCTGCCATGGCAGTCCTCGGGGTGAATATTGACCATGTCGCGACGCTCCGGCAGGCCCGGCGGACCTATGAGCCTGACCCGGTTTGGGCGGCTGCGTTTGCCGAACTCGGGGGGGCTGACGGGATTACGATCCACTTGCGCGAGGACCGTCGCCACATCCAGGATCGCGATCTGGAGATCCTCCGCCAAACGGTGACGGTGAAGCTGAACCTCGAAATGGCCTGCAATCAGGAGATTGTGGCGATTGCATGCCGCGTCCGGCCTGACCAGGCCACGCTGGTGCCCGAGCGGCGGGAAGAAGTGACTACCGAAGGGGGGTTGGACGTTGCCGGCAATCGCGTCCGGGTGGCGGAGGTTGTCGCCGCGCTGCGGGACCACGGCATTTCGGTCAGCCTGTTTCTCGATCCCGAGCTGCGGCAGATCGAGGCCGGGGCGGACCTGAAGGCCGACGCCGTGGAACTGCACACCGGCGCTTACGCCCTGGCCAAACCGGGCCCGGACCGCAACGCCCAGTTGGCGGCCCTCCAGACCGCGGGCGCCCGCGTGCGCCAGGCGGGAATGGTCCTCCATGCCGGCCACGGCCTGAACTATCAGAACGTCCAACCGATCGTCGCCATCCCCGAGATGCACGAGTTGAACATCGGCCACAGCATCGTGGCCCGGGCCGTGTTGGTCGGGCTCGAGAAGGCGGTGCGCGAGATGAAGGATCTCGTGAGCGGGGAGAGGTGAGGTTCGGGGATCGGGGAGGGGACGTCGGAGATCGGGGTCCGGCCTTCGAGTGCGGCGTGTGACGTTGGAAGCGGAAGATGAGAACGTCGGTGAACTCCTGTGTGTCCTGTGGATAGCGTTTTCCGATGGAGACCGAACGGCGGGCAAGCCCGCCCGCTACGCGGAGGTGCATCTGAGTAGAATACTGGAGAGGATTTACGCACGATGCGCAGGAGTTGCGACGTAAGCCTCCGACCTCCAATCTCCAGCCTCCGCCCCCTGCCCCCTAGCCCCCGATGCCCGTTCCCATGCCTACCCGTGCTGAATCGTTTGCCGGTCTTTCGGTTGCCATGACCACGCCGTTCCGCGACGGTCAGGTCGACGTCCACGCCCTCAAGCAGCAGGTGGAATTCCAGGTCGCGGCCGGAACCACGTGCCTCTGCCCGGTCGGGACGACCGGCGAGTCGCCGACGCTCTCCCATCCGGAACACGAGCGGGTGATCGACGCGGTGGTCCAGGCGGCGGCCGGGCGGATCAAGGTGATGCCGGGCACCGGTTCCAACAGCACGGCGGAGGCCCTGCGCCTGACGAAGTGGGCGGCCAAGACCGGCGCCGATGCCGTCCTGGTCGTCGCCCCCTACTACAACAAGCCCACGCAGGAGGGCTTCTATCAGCATTTCAAGGCGCTGGCCGAGGCGGTCGAGATCCCGATCTGCGTCTACAACATCCCGGGCCGGACGGGCAAGAACATCGAGCCCGAGACCATCGCCCGCATGGCCGAACTGCCCAACATTGCGATGGTCAAAGAGGCTACCGGGTCGATGGATCAGGCGTCCCAGATCCTCGCGCTGACGGACCTGACCGTCCTCAGCGGCGACGACAGCCTGACGCTGCCGCTCTTGGCCATCGGTGGCCGCGGCGTGATTTCGGTGGTGGGGAACATCGTCCCGAAGGACATGATCGCGCTGTTCGCCGCGTTCGAGGCCGGGAACCTGGCCGAGGCGCAGCGGTGGCACAAGAAGCTCTTTCCCCTCTGCCGCGACATGCTCGGTCTGGCCACGAACCCCATCCCGATCAAGGCGGCCATGGCCCTGCTGGGCCGCGATACGGGCGACCTGCGCATGCCGCTCACCCCCCTCTCCGAGGCCGAGGAAGCCCGGCTCCGCAGGACCCTCTCGAAGTACGGGCTCTTGCGCTAACCCCATGCCCCCCCAAATGGATAGCGGGCCGGCGGCCGGTCCGACACTTCGGGCCTGACCGCCACGGGTCCTTTGTGGTCGATGCGCCGCAATCGCGAGCTATGCTTGAAATGGGCGTGGACATCCGGAGGGCCGGCTCCGGCCTCACCACGCACGTGGCATCCGTCTCGGGGAGCTCGTTCGTTGCAGGTGGTGAATCCCGAAGTCGACCAGGATCGGCGGCAACTGGCGGATCGGCGGGAGCGACCCACCAGTCCCCTGGCAGCCCTCCCTCCAGCCGGCCAACGAACCCGAGCCCGGCGGGCCGACGAACACTGCCGGCCTTACTACGTCGATCGGTTCTCGGCGCTGATGCTCGGGCTGATCGTGGCCATGCTGGCGGCATCCTTCGCCGACGCCGTGCTCACGATCCACCTGCTCGGAATCGGCTGGTACGAGGCCAACCCGGTGATGGCCTGCCTCCTGGAATACGGGGTCTCTTGGTTCTTCGTCGGGAAGTACCTCTTGACTGCCGTCGGACTGCCCGTGTTGCTCGTCTTCAAAAACCACTACCTGTTCGGCACGCGGTTTCGCGTGGGCTACGTGATTCCGGCCATCTTGGTCTTCTATCTGGTCCTGATCGCGCACCAGTTGCACTGGATCGCCGGACTGTAACCCGCAGCCATCGCCTTCTCCGACCGGTGGCGTGCCAGGCGTCACGGCGCGAGCCACTCGTCGCGGTGTGCCGCCACGAACTCGTCGTCGGCAAGGTGCGGATACCTCCGGTAGATCCGGTCGATTTCTTCGTACTGGCCCGGGCTGAGGGTCTCGTTCGGGTCGAGGCACCAGATGCCCTCGAGAAGCCCTTGGCGACGCAGCACTTCGTGAAGGCCGGCAATGCAGCCGGCGAAGCCGTGGGCCGCGTCGAACAGGACGGCGTTGGCGTCGGTCACTTCGACGGACCGGGCGAGGAGTCCCTCCGAGACCGCCGCCCGTTCGACCGCCCGATGGCACTCCTCCAGGAGTTGCACGGCCGTGCGGGTCCACACGGCCCAGTGGCCCAGCAGCCCACCCACGATCCGCCGCGTGATCCGTCGGCCGCCGATCGGAACAACGTAGGGCGTGACGAGGTCCAGCACGATGTTATCGTCGTTGCCGGTATAGAGGACCACGTCGTCGCGGCCCGACTCGGCGGCGGCGCGGACCACGTCAAGGGTCTGATAGCGGTTGAACGGGGCGATCTTGATCGCCACGACGCCGTCGATCTCCAGGAACCGCCTCCAGAAGGCATAGGGGAGCACGCGCCCGCCCACGGCCGGTTGGAGGTAAAACCCCACCACCGGAATCCTCTCGGCCACCGCGCGGCAATGGGCGAGCAAGGCGTCTTCGTCGTCGTCGCGGAGGGCCCCGAGGCTCAGCAGCCCGGCATGAAACCCAAGGTCCCGCGCCGCGGCGGCCTCGACGACCGCTTGCTCGGTCCGGCCGCACACGCCGGCGACGCGCACCAGCGGCTCGGCCCGGCGGGCGTCGATCCGCGAGAACTCCTCGCTGGCCAGGGCGAGCAGGGGACGGAACAGCCCGATCTTGGGATCGCGGATCGCAAACTGCGTCGTATGCACCGCCACGGCGATCCCGCCCGCCCCGGCCGCCGCATAGTACCGCCACAAGGCCCGCTGGCGACGTTCGTCGAGCTGACGCCGGTTGTTCAACGCCAGCGGACTGGCCGGGATCGCTACGCCGCGTTGGAGGACGCCACGGACGGCTGCATCGAGAGCGGGCGACATTGCGTCAGGGCTCCTTGTACTTGACCAGTTCCACCACAGCCCCGTCGGGCGTCTCATAAAAGCCCACGATCCGCGGGCCCACGTCGAAGGGTTCCAAGAGGGTTTTTAGGCCGCGTGCCGCAGCCTCGATGTCGTCGACCCGGTAGGCCACGTGCGGCATCCGGCGGACGGGCTCGGGCACCGTGCTATCCGGCTCGAACCGGAGCCACTCAATGCGGTGGGGGTCTTGCAGATAATCGGTCCGCCACACCCGCGTCGCCGGGACGAACCGTTCGCCCGGCCGCGGCTCCTCGCTGATCAGACCGACGTGCTCGAATTGCATGGCGTCCTCGCTGTCGGGCCGCGGGACAAGTCCCGCGGCCAAACAAGGTTCAGAACTTCCCGTCGCGGGTCTGGAAGTGGGTGGGTTTGCCGAGCGTCGCTCCGCCGCGCAACTGCCAGTCGGCGATCCAGGCCAGCATCTGGTCCACCGTCACTTGGGGATGCCCGAGCAGTTCTTGGCCCAGGCGGCCGTTGCTCAGGAGGGCGTCGGGGGCCTCGCTGCCCGAAAACGCAACCGGTTTGTCCAAGAGTTCCCCGAGCCGTTCGGCCACGCGGCGCACGCAGAGCACGTCGAGACCGGCGAGATTGACGACCCGGGGCGGCGAAGCCGCGTGATCGAGCGCCCGAAGCGTCATCGCGTTCGTGTCGCCCTGCCAGATGGCGTTGAAGTGGCCCATGGTAAGGTCGATCGCCCGTCCGGCGAGGATCTGCTGGGCCAGGTCGACCATCACCCCGTAACGCATTTCGTGGGCATAGTTGAGGCGGAGGAGGGCCACCGGGATGCCCAGCACGCGACTGAAGTGCGAGAAGATCCGCTCGCGTCCCAGGCAGCTCATCGCGTAGTCGCCCACCGGGCCGAGCGTGCCATTCTCGTCGGGCCCACCGCTGGCCGGCGGCGACATCGCGTAGACGTTGCCGGTGGAATAGGCGACGATCCGGCTCGCGTGGTACTTCTCGCAGACCATGCCGGGCAGGTAGCAGTTCATGGCCCAGGTGGCCGCCTCCTGGCCGGTCGAGCCGAACTTCATCGCCGCCAGGTAGAGGACGTTGGGCATGTCGGGCAGGGCGTTCAGGGCGGCCCGGTCCAGCAGATCGCACGCGATCGTCTCGATCCCGTACGCGTGGAGGTTGCTCCGCAGGTCCGGCGACGAGAACCTCGCCACCCCCACGATCCGCCGCGGCACGCCGGCAAGATCGCTCGCCCGGCGTGCCATCCTCGCAAGACTCGGCCCGATCTTCCCCCCGACGCCAAGCACGAGGAGATCCCCCTCCAGACGCCCCATCGTGTCGACCACTTCAGGCGTCGGCCAACTGAGGAGGTCCTCGAGTTGCTCGACATCCTCGATCCGCTCCGGCAGCGACAGCGGCGGCAACCCCTCTTCCCTACGCGGGGCGGCGTCCGGGTCGCGGTTCGGTGTTCCACGGCTCATGACCGTTCTCTGGTGAGTACCTCTCGAAATGAACTCGCACGATCTTGGGAGCGTGCCACGGCTTGACC
>CAYSGY010000134.1:0-5088 GCA_964430315.1 uncultured Planctomycetaceae bacterium | reverse complement strand
CGGCCAGGGCCCGCCGAAACCGCTTGCGAAGCTCCAGGAGAATACTCATGGATTGGACTGCAAAAGGGGGTAAGTTTCTAAATAAACTCGCATGATCTTGGGAGTGTGCCACTGCTTGACCGCTGCCGCGAAAACGTCATCTGATCGGGGAAAACGTGCTTGCGGCAGCGGTCAAGCAGTGCCACACGGCCAACGCGGGCTCCCAGAATTGTGCAATCTCATTTGGGCAGCCTTGACGGACTCTGGTGTGGTATTTCACGCTGATGGGGGCTTATTCCAGAGTGTACGCACCACGGTTTCGTCCCGGAGGCGCACGGGGCGATGTCCGGAACACCCGTCCCCGCAAATCTGATTCACTACCCTACGAGGGCGTGGGCCGTTCACGTCGCGGCGGAACGGGAGACCTTGGGCTCAAACGGCACCCGCTTCGCCTCGGCCCAGAGGTCCTCGATGGCGTAGTAGTCGCGGGTCTCGGCGTCGAAGAGGTGGACGACGACGTCGCCGTAGTCCAACAGGATCCACCGGCTCTCCCGGTATCCCTCGATCCCCAGACGCCGGTCGCCCATGCCTTGCTCCAGCGCGTGGTCGATCTCCTCGCTGATGGCGTGAAGCTGACGGCGGCTCGTGCCGGTGGCGACCACGAAGTAGTCGAAAATCGACGTAAGCTCGCGCAGGTCGAGCACCACGATGTCGCGACCGCGGTTGTCTGCGGCCACCTGGGCAGCCACCAACGCCCTCTCCAGCGATTTTGCGGCCCGGCAGGCCGAGTCGGTCGACGTAGCGACAGACGGTGCTTCCACGTTCACCCCCACGCAAGGACATGTTTTCGCCACCAACCACTGGCAGCCTCGGCAGCATTCGCGTATTGTAACCGGGAGGGGGGGCGGATGCCAAGTGCCGCGTGTCCTTGGCGGTAGAATTCCTCGGCAAACCATGCAAAGATCCCCCCTGTAGTGATGGAGTCCGTTCGATGTCCGATTTCGTGGAGCAGGGGAGGACTGAGGGTCCGTGAAAGAATAAGTTGTCGAATTCCGGGTGGCACGCCCTGAAAGGGCGTGGTGGGCATCGGGCTGGATTTCCCGCATCGGCCACGCCCTTTCAGAACGTGCCACCCAGACGCACTTCTGGCCGACATCGTCGGCCCAGGTGCGCTTCGGTCGGATGAAGCCAATTTGCCGCACGGGGAGGCGCCCATGCCGGACCGAGGGTTCTCTGTCTCGCTGGGGGGCTTGGCTTTCTTGCCGGCGCGGCCCCTGTTAGAATGGCCGCCGAGAATCACGAGGCTGCGGCGTTGGAAGAAACCGGGCCCGTTCCGGGATTTCGTTCCGGCATCCTGAGTCTGCTCCAGACCCGCCAGAAGCCCCCAAAGAGCCCCCAAGCCACGGACGTTCAGCTCATGACTCCGAAGACTCTCTTCTCCGCCGATTCGCCGGTCGTGATGCGGCAGCCCAAGACGGACCGCCTCATCCTGGGCCGGTTCCTGAAGGACGCGGCCGGAGACATGCGGCTCGACGAGGGCACCATGAAGGCGGCCCATGCCGTGCTGATAAAATGGGCCGACTTGGAAACCTCGGGCCGCCTCGGGAAGCTCAACGAGAGCCAGATGCAGGGCGATTTCCTCGCCCAGGTCTTCGGCGACGCGCTCGGTTACGCCGGCCCGCTCGACGGAAAGGAGGTCTGGCACCGCGAGCAGCATCACCCCATCAACGGGGAGACGCCGGACGCGATTCTCGGGTTCTTCCGGCAGGGGCAGGAGTACCAACCTCTGGCGGTCGTCGAGTTGAAGGGGCCGAGGGTCCATCTCGACCGCGACCGCAGCAACGGGCGCACCGCCGTGGCCCAGTGCTGGGACTACCTCGTCAATACGCCGCCCGAGTGCCGCTGGGGTATCATATCCAACATTGTCAGCTTCCGGCTCTACGAGCGGGCCTCGACGAAGCGGGCTTACGAGCATTTCGCCCTGCAATCGCTCCGCGACTTCGAGCTATTCAAACAGTTCTACGTCCTGTTTCATCGCCAGGGGTTGATCGACGAGTCGCTCCTCGGCCCGCCCCGCGCCGTGGCGTTGCTGAAGAAGTCGGCCGAACGCCAGCGCACGGTCAGCGACCAACTCTACGAGGACTACTCCCGCAACCGCACCGATCTCGTCGCCGAACTCCACATCAAGCAGAAGCGGCCGCTCGACGAGGCGATCGACATGGCCCAACGCCTGTTCGATCGTATCATCTTCATCGCCTTTTGCGAAGACAGGCAACTCCTGCCCGAGAAGACCATCGGCAAGGCCTACACCGTGGCCGGGTTCCACGCGGTCACCAATCCCCGTTGGCAGAATTTCAAGAACCTGTTTCGGTTCATCGACACGGGCAATGCGACTCACGCGATCCCCAAGTACAACGGCGGGCTGTTCGCCCCCCACGCGGTCGACCACCTCGAGTTGCCCGACGAACCCTGGACCAACTTCTTCCGCTCCGTCGGAAACTATGACTTCGCCGACGAAGTGAACCTCGACGTCCTCGGCCACCTCTTCGAGCGATCCATCACGGAATTGGAGAAACTCAAGGAGTCGGGCCTGTTCGGCGACGCCGAGAAGGCGGAACAGTACGCCAAGATGCCGCAGTCGGCCAAGCGCAAGCAACTCGGGGTCTACTACACCCCGCCGGAACTCACCAGCCGGATCGTCCAGTTCACGGTCGAGGAGTTGATCGTCGAGCGGTTCGCCGCCGCGGCCGAACCGTTCGGCATCTCCGAGAAGGACGCACGCCGCGGCATCATGCCCGACGACGCCGACTACTGGCGCCGCTGCCTCGCGATTCTCCGGGACCTCAAGATCGTCGATCCGGCCTGCGGCAGCGGGGCGTTCTTGTTCCAAGCCTACGACGTCCTGGAGTCGCGCTACCACGAGGTCCTCGGGCACCTTGAGCAGTTGGGCGAGCCGGACGCCAGGCGGCTCGCGGCCCAGGTCCCGACCTTCATCCTGCGGGAGAACCTCTACGGCGTGGACCTCTCGCCCGAAGCGGTCGAGATCACGCAACTGGCCCTCTGGATCCGCTCGGCCAGCCCGGGCCAACTCCTGGAGAGACTCTCGGAGAACATCGTCCACGGGAACTCGCTGGTTCACGATCCCGCCGTCCACCCCGCCGGCTTCGACTGGCGCCAGCGCTTCCCCGCGGTCTTCTCCCCTCTCCCGTCCGACGGGAGAGGGGCCGGGGGTGAGGGCGGCCCGAAGTGCCATGGTCTGCGTGAACCCGGCTTCGACTGCGTGATCGGCAATCCGCCGTGGGAACGCATGAAGCTCCAGGAGCGCGAGTTCTTCTCCCTGCCCGCTCCCGAGATCGCCACCGCCACCAACGCCGCCAAGCGCCGCCAGCTTGTCGCGAAGCTCCAGTCCGACGATCCCGCTTTGCACCAGCGCTACCAGGAAGCGCTGGCCGCGGCCGATTCGCTGCTGACCTACTGCCGCGCCAGCGGCCAATACCCCTTGACCGGCAAGGGCGACATCAACACCTACGCCGTCTTCGCCGAACTCGCTTCGCAGCTTGTCGCCGCCAACGGCCGCGTGGGACTGCTCGTCCCCTCGGGCATCGCCTCCGACATGACGACCAAGGACTTTTTTGCCTCGATCGCTGAATCCAAACGCCTGGTCCGGCTCTACGATTTCGAGAACAAGAAGAACTTCTTCCCCGAGGTCCATGCGTCGTTCAAGTTCTGCATCTTTAACTTCGGGGGCGAACAGGCGTTTACGCCGCACGCCGATTTCGTCTTCTTCGCCCACCGGGTCGAGGAGTTGGAGGACCGGAAGCGTCACGTGCCGCTCAGCGGCGCCGACATCCGGCTGTTGAATCCCAACACGCGGACCTGCCCGATCTTCCGCACACGCCGCGACGCGGAAATCACCAAGGCCATCTACCGCCGCGTCCCCGTGTTGATCGACGCGGGCCGCAAAGGCCCGACCGGCAACCCCTGGGGCATCCAGTTCAAACGGATGTTTGACCAAACGAACGACGCGGAGTTATTCCGCGATGCCGAGGCCCTCAAGGCCGACGGCTTCAAACTCAAGGGCAACCGGTGGATCAAGGGGAAGAGTGTGTTCGTTCCGCTGTATGAAGCAAAGATGTTTCGGCCTTACGACCATCGCTTTGGCGACGTCTTCGAGGATGCTTCGAACTGGATTAACCAGGGTCAGACCCGTGAGGCGACCGTCGTTCAACATCAGAACCCCGAGTACGTCGTGCAACCTCGTTGGTGGATAGACGAGAATTCCGTCCGCGATGTCTTTCCTGAATCGCTACCCCCGGCTTTCCTCGCGTTCCGAGACATCACCCGCGCGACCGATACTCGCACGTTCCTCGCGGCGATGATTCCGTCGTTTGGAGCGATCAACACGGCGCCGTTGATACATTCGGTGACGATGAGCCCGCGCGCGATGTGCTGCCTACTGGGATGCTTAAACAGCCTTCCGCTTGACTTCGTTGCCAAACAGAAGGCCGGCCATATCCACATGAACTTCTTCATTGTTGAACAACTGCCGATTCCGTCGCCCGACGCTTATGAGAAGCGGTGTCCGTGGGACCGCCGCGCGACGCTGGAGCGGTGGATCAGCCAGCGGGTGCTCAAGCTCACCTGCACGGCCGAGGACATGCTGCCGCTGGCCGAGGCGTGCGGGTTTACCGAGGGGAGTTTTCAGGCGGAATACGGCGGCCGGCTGAACAAGTGGGACGAGGCCCAACGGGCCGAACTCATGGCCGAGCTCGACGCCGCCTTCTTCCACCTCTACGGCATCGCCCGCGACGACGCCGAATACATCCTCTCGACCTTCAAAGGCATCCACGACGAGCAATCGCTTTTCGGCGGCGCGCGGAGCATCGCGCAGACCATCCTGCGGAAGTACGACGAAATGGCCTCGCCGGACCAATGACGTTGCGTGATCTTGGGAGGCTGAGGTTCATTCCGAGCTGTCATGCGCCCGCCAAGCGGCCGTCCGGGAGTTTCTCCCCTCTCCCGTTCGACGGGAGAGGGGCCGGGGGTGGGCTGCTAAGAACGGTGATGCGATGACCTGGATTGTGTATCCTCGATTTGTTCCGCCTTCAG
>CAYSGY010000133.1:0-11931 GCA_964430315.1 uncultured Planctomycetaceae bacterium | reverse complement strand
CTCCTCCTGGCTATGCTAGCAGTTGGACAGCCTCTTTACGCCTGGGCTAGCGAAAGGGACTCAAACGCCGGCCCCCCGGCGGGCCGGTGTTCTTGCGGATCGACCGGTCTATTGCGTATCTTTGGAATCGTGTCCGGCGGGCATTCGCCCGGCGTCCGCTTGACAAGGTGGGTTTGTCCGCGGCGACAGTCGATATCTCTTACAAGTAAGGTGCCAGGGGACTTTTTCGGGAACCCTTGTTCCCGCCACGAAGGAGGAAGACCATGCGACGGTTCTTAGCGGCGCTGACGATGGGGGCGGTCGTGCTAGCCTTGACGGCGGTTACGGCGGAAGCGGGCAAGTGCGGCAAGGCCGCGTGCGGCGACTGCAAGTCGTGCTGCGAGAAACCGAGCTGCGGCTGCGGCGTCGACATCCAGTACGAGGCCCACGAAGTCACCTACTACGAGACGGTCTACGAAGAGGTCAAGGAAGTCAAGCAGATCGACGCCGTCAAGTACGTCCCGGAAACCGAGCTCCGCGACGTGCCTTGCACCGTGTGCAAACCGGCGGCGGCCCCGCCCTGCGCCCCGGCCACCGGCTGCTGCGAAAAGGCCACGTGCGGCCAGCCTTGCTCCTGCTGCTGCCAGGAAGCGGGCGTCCGCAAGGTGCCGGTCACGGTCTACCGCGCGGTTCCCATCAAGAAGCCCCACGAGACCACACGGATCGTCGAGAAGAAGATCCCGCACACCTACACCTGCTACGTGCCGAAGCCCGTCTGCTGTGCGCCCCCGCAGGGCTGCGCCGCGGCGCCGAGCTGCGCGAAGTAGGCGCAGCGTAGCGTCCAAGAGTTGCTCCCCTCTCCCGTTCGACGGGAGAGGGGCCGGGGGTGAGGGGACTTGCCAATGAAATCCCGGAGTCATTCCTGGACGGCCGCTTGGATCAATAAGCCTTCAGAACAAGTAGGCTCCGCATGTCCGGCGGGACCGTTCCGTAGCAGCTTGTGCCGAAAGCGTCGCCCAGAACCCCGTTGAATCTCGTGAGCGGAATGTCTCTCCGAGCAGGGATGCCGATTTCTGCCACCACGACACCCGGTCCCTCCCTCGCCCACTCCCTAAGGTAGACTTGCCTGGATGTCCGGGTAGGGGGACCGATGGGACTATTCTGGCTGCTGCTGGTGCTTGGCGTTTTCAACCTAGGCCTCGGGTACGGGCTGGCGGTGCACCTGGGTTACGGGCCGGCGACTCTGAGGGAGGCTTGGATTGCGCTGGGGCGGGAGTCGCACGCATCCGGTGCACTTTCTCCTGATCCTTCCCGGCCGCCTGCGGCTTCCTTGGCCCTGCCCGCGTCCGAGCCGTGCGACGAGCCCGCTCCGCCGCTGGAAGAACTTCTCCAGGCCGATCCCGCCGAGCATACGGAGGTGGAACCCTACGAGGAGCCCTACGACGAGGACCTGGCCGATCTCATCCGGCCCGAGAACCCCGAGGCTTGGGACCTCAATGAGAAGTTCGTGGAGACGTCGATCCTGAGCCTGAACATCACGATGATGAAGAGCGGCGCTCGTGCCACGGAGATCGACACACGGCTCCGCTGTCTGGGCAGCAAGATCGACGCCGGGACCTTCCAGCGATCGCTCGACGAATTGAAGACCGACTGCGAACTCTACTTGGCCGAGCAGCGCGAGGGTGCCGAGCGGCTCCGCAGCCGGATCGACGAACTCGGCGAGCTGAAATGGCTGGGCGAAGAGGTCGAAGCGGCCAACATGGAGCAGGCGGCCCAGATCGAGACCACGTTGGGAAACCTCCAGGACGTGGATCCCGACGCCGACCTGCAAGCCACGGTGTCCCGGCTCTTGGGCGAGATCGGCCATCTGCGCGAGGCGAGGCACCGGCTCCGCGACAGCCAGGAGAAGGCCTTCCTGGTCATCGCACGTTACGAAAACCGCGTCGACAAGATCGAGAAGCAACTGCTCTGCGACTCGCTGGTCGAACTCCGCAACCGCATCGGCCTGGAGGTCGCGCTCTGGGAGTGGTGGCGGCAGGACCGGCACCGCTCCCGCCCGACGTGCGCGGCGATGCTCGATCTGGACCGGTTCGGCAGACTCAACGCGAGCCACGGACCGCTCGTCGGGGACCGGGTCCTCCGCCACGTCGCCCAGTTCCTCCGGAAGTCGATCGCCGCCTCGGACCTCGCCTCGCGGTACGGCGGCCAGCGGTTCGCGGTCTTCTTCAGCGACAACGGACCCCAGGCCGCGTCGAAGGCCGTGGAACGGATCCGCCAGTCGCTCCAGCGCACCACCTTCCGCCACAACGAGGAAGAGATCCGCCTGACCGCCTGCGGCGCCCTGGCCGAGGTGCAGCCCGACGACCGCTACGAGGACGTCCTCGACCGTCTGGAGGAGGCCATGAGCGAGGCGAAACGCGCCGGGCCGAATCACTCGGTCTTCCATCGCGGCAGCAAGATCGAGCCCGTGGAGTCGCCCAACCTCGGCGCCGAGTATGAAGAAGTGACCGTGTAGGGGACGGATGAATGATGAATGATGAGTGATGAGGGATGAGGGATGAGGGATGAAGGCACAACGGGAGATGGCGAATACCAGGGTGCCGGGCGGCGTTCCGGCGTTTTCTGTTCTTCATGTCTTTGCCTGAGCACGGCCGCAGCCGAGCGGCGGGCAAGCCCGCCCGCTACGCGAGAAACGTGAATCTGAACCGCTAACACCAAGACCCCCGACCCCTAATCCCCAATCCCCGCCATGTTCAACGAAGTTGACGTCCTGCATCGCGGCCTGGCCTGCCACGAGAACGCGGATTACGACCGGGCGGTCGACGCGTTCAGCGAGGCGATTCGGCTGAATCCGAAGTACGCCGAGGCCTACTATGCCCGGGGAAACGCCTACGAGGCGAAGGGCCAGTTCGAGATGGCCATCGCCGACTACGGACGCGTGCTGCAATTCAGTCCCAACGAAGCGGCGGCCTACTACAATCGCGGCGCAGCCTACGCCAGGAAAGGGAACCAGGCCAAGGCCGTCGCCGAGTACACGGAGGCCCTCCGTCTCGACCCCGGCTACGCGAAGGCCTGCTACAACCGCGGCCTGGCCTACTTCAAGATGAACCGGCTCGACGAAGCCCTGGCGGACTACGCGGAGGCGATCCGCCTGAAGCCCGACGATCCCGATGTCTACGTCTCGCGCGGGCTGGTTCACGCATTGCGCGGCGATCCCGAGGCCGCCATCGCCCAGTACGACGAGGCCCTTCGCATCCAGCCACGCCACGCCAAGGCGATCGGCAACCGTGCCAACGCCATGGCCCAGAAGGGCGACCTCGAAGCCGCCGTCGCCGCCTACGGCGAGTTGATCGCGCTGGAGCCCGACGACGCCAAGGCCTACACGAATCGCGCCATGATCCACTTCAAGCTGGGCGATTACGACCGGGCGATCGGCGACTATACGGAGGCGCTGCGCGTCAACCCCAAGAACGGACGTACCCACTGCAACCGCGGAATCGCCTACGCCAAGCGAGAGCAAACCGATCAGGCGATGGCCGATTACGACGAGGCGATCCGCCTAGCGCCGAAGAACGTCGAGGCGAGGCTGTGCCGCGGTGTGCTCCGGATTGCCCAAGGCCGATACGACGCGGCGCTGGAGGATTACGACGAGGCGATCCGGCTCGATCCCAAGCGAGGCCGGGCCTATTTCCACCGCGGCACGCTCCACGCCCTGCAAGGCCGGCTCGACCGGGCCGTCGCCGACTACACCGAGGTCCTCCGGCTGGACCCGAACGACGCCTTCGCCTACTGCCATCGCGGCGTAGCCCGGACCCGTCAAGGCCGGTTCGACGCCGCCATGGCCGACTACCACGAAGCGATCCGCCTCCACCCGGCCTATGCGAGCGCCTACTACAACCGGGGACTGGTCCACCTCGTTCAAGGCCGGCTGGCCGAGAGCCTCGCCGATCTGACCGTGACGCTCCGCCTCAACCCGGAGTTCACCAAGGCCTATGCGAGCCGGGCCCTCTGCTACGATCGCCTGGGCCGGAAAGCGGAAGCCGAAGCCGACCGCGCCGCCGCGGGACAACTCACTCAGCCCGCGGCCGTGGGCGCCTGATTGGGATTCTTGGGGCCAAGAGGAACGGCCTACGGTACCTTCTTGGCCTTGGGCGGCACGACGATCGGAGTGTCGTCGGCGTTGCCCCACTCGGCCCAGCTTGCGTAGTAGTTGCTCACGGCCTTGGCCCCCAGGAGTTCCATGCCGAAGACCATGACGGAAGATCGTCCACCCGACTGGCAATGGGTGGCGGTCGGCCTGGCGAGGTCGATCCCTGCGTCCTGGAAGAGCTTGCGTAGTTGGCCGGGACTCTTGAACCGTTGCGTCGGCTTGTCGATCAAGTCGATCCAGTCCAGGTGCTTGGCCCCGGGAATGGCGCCGGCCCGCTTGTTCTTCTCCTTGTCGATTCCGCAAAACTCGCGTTCGGACCGTGCATCCACGATTTGCAGCCCCTTGTCCTGCAGCGAGGCAAGAAGCCACTTCTTGGTCGAAAGCCGCTCGGAAAGCGGCTTGGCCGTGAACTTCGCCGGCGTCGGTCCCTTGGGCTTGCCGGTCTCGATGCGAAGCCCCGCCTTCTTCCAGCCGGTCCAGTTGCCGTTGAGAAGCCGCGCGTCCCGGACACCCCAGTATTTCAGGATCCACCAAACGCGGGCCGCGTCCTTGAAAGAGGTGTCGTCGTAGATCACGACCTTCGAGTCGCTGCCGATTCCGAGGCCTCCGATCCGGGCACTCCAGCCCGCAGCATCCATGCCGTCCTTGAATGCCTTGGCCCAGACGGCCGCATCGACCCACGCGGCGCCTGGAATGCGGCCTTCGTCGTATGGGCCACGTTTCCGGGCGTCCAGGATCACGAATTCCTTGGCGACACTTGGGCGGGACAGCGTCACCGGCTCGATAAGCAGGTCGGGGCGCGCGTAGGCCTCACCGGCCGACGCGACTTGTTCCCCGAGGATCACCATCAGGGAAAAAAGAATCCCAAGACTCGTCCTCATGGAGGCGTCTCCTTGGTTGGGGACAGGTTATCCGCGTGGCGAATTGTATGGCCCCCAAGGCGAAAGGCAATCGGGACCGTGCCGAACCGGCCCGCGCCCAACGAGACAGTCACACTCTTCGGACGCCAGGCAGCGCAGCGTGCGACGCGAAACGAGCCGAAAAAATGAGGTTGTTCCGGGTTTGGGTGCGAAACATGGCCGATGCGCTTGCTGGTGCGGATTCCGGCGGGTATGTTACAGCCGGAATCTCCTGAAATCCGTGCAGTTCTGCGTGGTTCGCCACAAGGCGAGGAGGGTGCGATGAAATCGGCATACGCGCGTGTCTTGGCGCTTGCGGCTGTGTTGGGCGGCTGGGGCGGCGCCGCGTCTGAGGCGGCCGAGGTCCGGGCGTGGGAAGGGACGATCACCCTCCCCACGTATCCGTGGGAGGAAGACGTCAATCCGAAGTTCTGGGCCCTCGAGGGCGGGACCAAGCTCTCCACGACGATCAAGGGCGCGATCACGTACCCCTACGTGATGCAGGACCACCTCTCGCGCAACAAGGTCGATCGCACCTACAAGGCCCTCTTCCTGGAGAACGAGTATCTCAAGGTCACCTGCCTGCCGGAATTGGGCGGGCGCCTGCACTCGGTGCTCGACAAGACCCAGAACCGGGAGATGTTTCACGTCAACCGCGTGATCAAGCCGGGAATGATCGCCATGCGCGGCGCCTGGATCGCCGGCGGCGTGGAGTGGAACGCCGGCCCGCACGGGCATACCGTCACGGCCGTCTCGCCGGTCAACGCCCTGGCCGGCAAGAACCAGGACGGCTCGGCCTTCCTTGAGATCAGCAACACGGAGCAGATCTTCCGCACGCGGTGGACCGTTCGGGTCACGCTGCATCCGGGTCGCAAGTATCTCGACGAGCGGATCCGCCTGGCGAATCCGACCGATGGCATGCACCCCTATTACTTTTGGAATTGCACCTCCTTCCCGAACCGGCCGGGCACGCGGTTCATCTACCCGATGACGTTGGGCACCGACCACAACGCCCGGGAGTTCTTCCGCTGGCCCGTGGACAAGGGCCGCGACCTGACGTGGCTGAAGAATTATCCGACCTACCAGTCGATCTTCTCCGTCAACTGCACCTACGACTTCTTCGGCGCCTACGACGTGGACGCGGACCGCGGCATCGTGCAGGTGGCCAACCACAACGAATTGAGCGGCAAGAAGGCGTGGACCTGGGGCGAGTGGGAGTTCGGTAAGGTGGCCCAGAAGAACCTGACCGACGAGGACGGGCCGTACATCGAAGTCCAAAGCGGTCCGCTGCCCACGCAATCCGACTACGGCATGCTCGGCCCGCACGAGCAAGTCTCGTGGCAGGAATACTGGTACCCGGTCCACGGACTGGGCGACGGATTCGAGTACGCCACGAAGGACCTCGCCGTGCAGCGAGCGGTCCGCAACGGACGGCTCGAACTGCGGATACTGGCGACGGGGCGATTCCCGCAGGCGGTCTGCGTGCTCAGCCGCGGCGCGACTTCCTCCCCTCTCCCATCCGCGGGAGAGGGGCCGGGGGTGAGGGCGGCCGGCAGCAGACGTGTACTCCTTAGCAAAGAAATCGGCCTCTCACCCAGCGTCCCCACACTCATTACGCTGGACGAACAGCCCGAGAAACCCGTCGACGTGACCGTCACGAGCAAGGACGGCGCAATCCTTGCGGCGTTCACCACGCCGCTGCCGATCCCGAAAGTCGACCCGCCCGACCCGGCCAAGTTCAAAGAAAACCCCGACGACCAGAAGACGGTCGAAGAACTCTATTTCAAAGGCCGCAAGCTCGATCGAGAAACGAACCGCCGCGGGGCCCGCGAATACTACGAAAAGGCCCTGGCCCGCGACCCCGGCCACGTGGCCTCACTACGATCGCTGGCCGTGCTTGACTTCGAGGCGGGCCTCTACAAGCAGGCGATCGCCCGGCTCGACAAGGCGTTGGACCGCGACAGCGACGACGGCCTCTCCTGGTTCTACCGCGGCGTGTGTCACCTGCGGCTGGCTTCGGGACTGATGGGAGGGCAGAGCGCAGAGGGCAGAGGGCAGAGGGCGGAGGGCGGAGGGCAGAAGGGAGAGGGCGGAGGGCAGAAGGGAGAGGGCGGAGGGCGGAAGACAGACAGCGCGACTCCCCTCTCCCGTTCCGGGAGAGGGGCCGGGGGTGAGGGCGAATTCCGCGAGCACCTCCGCGAAGCCGAACGCTGCGGCTATCGGGCTGTTCGCTGCCCAGGAGCGTTCGAACTCGGTCACGACCTGATCGGACGTGTGGCGATGCGTCAAGGTGAATGGCAGCGAGCCCTTGACGAGTTTGAAAAGACGCAATTCTTCTTCGACCGCGACGGAACCTACCGCAAGAGATCCGCCGCGATCACGCATTCCCTCGTAGCACTGTTTCATGTGCTGTTGCGTGAAGACTCGAAGTACGTCTTTGAAGCCGCCAGCAATCAAGCTCCGACCTCTGTTGTTCCCCGCGCATTGGCGGCGCTAAGAGACCAACAGTCCCTCGCGGGATTCACCAAATCCACTCGGGACCAATTGGGCGAGGAGGATTTCGAACTCCTTGAGGCTAGCCTCGTCTTTGCTGACCTTGGTCTCTTCGAGGACGCGGCCAAGATCGTCCAGGCCGCCTGCATCGACGCCGTCCCGCCGGCCGAACGCAGTTTCATGCCACTCTACTACCTCGCCTGGTATGCTGCCCAATCCGGCGACGAGGCGGCTGCACGCAAATGGCTAGCGCAGGCGGCGGTCACACACAAGGACCGCGTGTTCGCCTCGCGGCCGGAAGAAATCGAAATCCTCCGATACGCCCTTCACGAAAACCCCGGCGATGCCCAGGCGCATTTGCAGCTTGGGTGTTTGTTTGCCAGTTTGGGACGTGTGGAAGAGGCGGTTCCGGAGTGGCAGCGGGCCGCGGAACTGTCGGAAGAAGGGAGAGGGGAGAAGGGAGAGGGGAGAAAAGCGGTTGCCGGCATTGCCTGGCGGAATCTCGGGCTGGCGGCGGCCACAAAGAGCGATCTGGCGAAGGCGGAGGCGTGTTTCCGGAAGGCGGTGGCGGCGAGGCCAGGCGATCAGACGCTGTGGCGCGACTTGGGTGAAATCCTCATCGCCCGGGGCAAGCGGCCCGAAGCGATTCAACTCTTCGCAACGATGCCGATTGCGGGCGGGCGGCGGGCGGAGATCACGGTGATGCTCGCCCAGGCCTATGTCGACGAGAAACGGTGGGACGATTGCGTCAAGTTCCTGGAGGCGATGCCCTACTTCGTCAACTGGGAAGGGCAGGACGTGACGTGGCGCCTGTTCAACCGCGCCCACATCGAGCGGGGACGCGAGCGGCTCGACAAGGGCGACGCCAAGGCGGCCCTGGCCGACTTCGAGGCGGCCCTGACCTATCCGGCGAATCTCAATGTCGGCCGCTCGGACAAGCCCGAAGAGGCCCCGGCCCAATACTGGCGTGGGAAGGCCCTGGCCGCCCTGGGCCGTGCCGAGGAGGCCCGCGCCGCATGGAAGACCGGGGCCGAAGGCGCCGACGTGCCCGGCGCCCAGAACGAGTATCGCCAGAAGTGCCGCGACGCGCTGGCGGGGAAATGAGCCGGCGGTTGCTTTGCCCGCCGGAAAGGCTATCCTGGGTGGGCTGCCGCGATCGTGTTCTCCGGGCCTCGTCGCGGGAGATTGTGCCTCTTCCGAAAGGGAGTATCGCCATGCAACGGTTCCGGGAAGCGTCTTGGAAGGCTCGGGCGACAGGCCCATTGAGTCCTTGCCTCGTTTGGTCCTGCGTGCTGGCCTTCAGCGGGCTCGCTCCGGCAGTTGCTCCTGGGGCTGAGGGGATGCAGGCCGAGGCCCCCAGCTTTGCCTTCAAGTCGGGCGAGCGGCTTTTCATGGTGTACCAGTATACGGAGAACCCGGCCAAGCCGTACCTCTCCATGCTCTACTCCCCGGCCGGGGTCAACGTGCTGCGGGATTCGCCGGCCGATCACAAGCACCATCACGGGCTAATGTTCGCCGTGGCCGTCGACGGAGTTGATTTCTGGTCGGAAAGCCCCAAGTGCGGACGCCAGGTCTACCGGAGCCAAGACACGGCCAGACTCTTCGCCCAACACGGCGACGCGCTCCAGTTCGGCCCGCAGTCGATCGACTGGGTCGGCCCGGACGGCAAGAAGGTCATCGTCCGTGAGACGCGGGGGATCGGCGTGCGGCGTGCCGGGCCGTCCGGCGCGACGCTGGTCACCTGGCGAACGCGCCTGGAGCCGCCGCCCGGGAAGGACTCCGTAACGCTCACCGGATCGGCCTACTTTGGCCTGGGAATGCGATTCGTCCCCACGATGGACAAGGGGGGCTGGTTCATCAACGCCGACAACAAGACGGGCGTGGCCGGCACCAACAACGCCCGTTCCGCCTGGTGCGCCTACTCGGCGTCGGCCGACGGCAAGCCGGTGACGGTGGCCATGTTCGATTCCCCCGCCAATCCCCGCCACCCGGCCACCTGGTTCACCATGGACTCGGCGTTCGCCTACCTTGCCGCCACCCTCGACTTGAGCCGGCAGCCGCTGGCGATCGCCGCGGGCAAGCCGCTTGAATTGTGTTACTATGTGGCGGTTTGGGACGGCAAGGTCGATGCCGCGACGATCGCCGCCCTCTACCGGGAGGCCGCCGCGGAGACCAAGAGATCGAAGTGAGGATGCGTCGTGGGGTGGATTGCGTGAGTGTGATCCTCGCCGTGCCTCGATATGAGCCGGGCCAGAATCGACCGGGAAGACGACCTTTACCTGCACGCCATTCCCTACATGCAGTTCCCGCTCCTCCTGGCCGGCCGGCCTTTTACAGGGCAGCGGGCCGTGATCCCGGGCATCGAGTACCCGCCCGAGGACAAGTGCTTCTGGACCCGCCATTGCCGCGCCATCTGGAAGCACTACCAGGCCCATCCCGAAGGGCCGCACAGCTACGGCTGGTGGGACTCGGCGCCGGGACGGCCCGAGGCCCGTGCCACCCACCAGCGATGGCTCCGCCGCTACCTGCCGCTGGTCGAAGAGGGAACCTGGGCCTGGCTGGACGTGGCCGACTCGGATCTGTGGGCGGGACCGCTGCCCGGCGAGACGGTCGCCTCGGTCTTTGCCAACCGGCGGTTCTACCTGGTGCTGGCGAATTACGGGTCCGGCACAGCCACGATCCGCACGGCCGACGCCTACGTGCCCGTGGGCGACGGCCCCGCCCCGCCCAAGAACGAGTGGACGTTGAACCCCCGCTCGCTTCAACTCCTGGAGCGCGCGGGATAGGGTGGCATGCCGTCACTCGGCGTAGCCGAGGGTCGGCATGGAAGCCGTCATGGCGGCCTCCATGCTCAGTGCGACGCTTCGCGTCGTGAGAGCATGCCACCCTCCAGCCTCCGATCTCCAGTCCCTACTCCGCTTCCTCCACGCGGACTTCGAGGTACCGGGCGAGTTGATGAAAACCTTCGCCGGGCTGGAGGGGGCGGGGATGGGCGCGGAGGGTTTCTTGGTTGATCAGGTTCTCGAACGGCTCGAAGACCATGTTCAACTGGCCGGTGACCGAGATCATCACGCCGTTCTGGTTCTTCTCGGCAAGTGCCCGGTAGGCGCCGACGCCGAGCTGGCTCCCCAGAATCACGTCGAAGGCCGTGGGCCGGTGGCAGCGGACCTCGTAGCCGAACTGGAGGCCGACGAGCTTCTTTTCGGGCAGCTTCTTCTTCTCGTCGTCGGTGAGCGGCCGGCCGAGCTTGGCCTCTTGCTCCTTCTGCCTGCGCGCGCGGTACTCTTCGGCCACCATGCGACCCACGCGACCGCTGAACTTGGTCTGGGAGACCGGGAAGTGGCCGAACTCGTCGAGCTTGAGCCGGTGGTACTCGTCGGGCGGAAGGCAGTTCTTGATCTCCTCGGCAGGCAGGGACTCGGCAATGCCCTCCGCCAGGACGATGACCCCGTAGTTCTTGCCTTCCTTCTCTCGCGCGAGGACCACGTCGACGATGTGATGGACGACCGGCTTGAGGTCGAAGATCGGACGGGAGAGGGGCTGGCCGGTCTTCGGGTCGAGGCGGGGCTGAAGGGTTTTGGGATCCAGGGCGACCTCGGTGGATTTCCACTCGTCGGGGATGTCTTCCAACCCGATCACCAGGCTCGCCTCGCCGCCGATGGCCGCCCCGTAGGCGAGCCAGCCGGCCGCCCGGCCCATCGCTTGGGCGATGTAGTAGGTGCCGGTCGACTTCGAGTCGGCCAGCAGGTTGCTGATCTCCGTGGCGAGCATCTCGACCGCGGTGAAGTAGCCGAACGTGAAGTCGATGCCCTTGTAGTCGTTGTCGATCGTCTTCGGCAGATGGATCACCCGGATCCGCTTGGCCCCGCGGGGGAGCCGGTCCTGGAACATCTTGAACTTGGCGGCCGTGGTCAGCGTGTCGTCGCCGCCGATCGAGATCAAGGCATCGACCCCGAGCGAGCAGAGGGCGTCGTACACGGTCTTGAGCGGGGCGGTCGCCGCCGCGTCGTCGAGCTGCGCCTTCTCCTTGAGGCCTTTGCCGGGGTTGGCCCGGGCCGTGCCGATCATGATCCCCTGGCTGGTCCGCGCCCCTTCGAGGTCTTCATGGCGCAACCGGACGAAGGCCACGCCCTCCTGGAGCGTCTCGCCCGCCTTGTACTTCATCAAGTGCGAGTAACCGCTCTTGATCCCCAGCACCTCGATGCCGTACTTGGAAAAGGTGCTGGCGGCACTGGCGATGACGGCGTTGGCCGCCGGCGCGGGCCCCCCGGAGAAAAGAATCGCCACGCGGCGGATTTCGGTCACCGGTCGCGGCGGGCTGGAAAGCGACGTGTTCATGAGTAACTCAATCAGAATCTCGACTACTGCCAGATACGCAAACGTAACTCGTGTATCGGTTTCCTCTCCCTC
>CAYSGY010000132.1:7215-11952 GCA_964430315.1 uncultured Planctomycetaceae bacterium | reverse complement strand
TCTTGACCCGTCGGCCGTAGGGGTCACGGGGCACCAGAGCGAAATCCTCGAACTGGCTTTGACCTATGGGTTTCGGGGGATCGACTTGAACATGGCGGAGTTTGCCGGCCGCGTGAAGTTGCACGGGATGGCCTATAGCCGGCGTTCGCTCGATAGCGCTAAGATCCGCATCGGGACGTTCCTCCTGCCGATCGAATGGGACGTCGACGACGAGTCGTTCCGTCGCCAACTGGAGAGCCTCAAGGAGTATTCCCAGTTGGCCGCCGACCTGGGATGCACGCGGTGCCTTTGCACCTTGGCGCCCGCCGGCGACAAGCGGCCGTACCACGAGAACTTCGAGTTTCACAAACGGCGTTTCGCCGACATCTGCCAGGCGATGGAGCCTGCGGGGGTCCGGCTGGGGGTGGGCTTTCGGGCTGCGGATCAACTCCGCAAAGAACAGGCCTTCCAGTTCATCCACAGTCTGGATGCCCTCTTGCTGCTCCTGAACATGGTGGGGGCGCCGAATATCGGGCTGTTGGTGGATGTCTGGGAATTGGCCCTTAGTGCCGGATCGGTGGAAGCCATCGGGCACTTGTCCGCCCGGCAGGTCGTGGCCGTGCAGCTCGCCGATCTCCCGCCCGACGTGCCTCCCGCCGAAATCACCGACCAACACCGGTTGCTGCCTTCGGTCGAGGGCAAGATCGACTGCGTTTCCGTCCTGGCGACGCTGGCGGGGCTGGGTTACGACGGGCCGATCACGGTCAAGGCCGACCGGATCGCTTTTGAGAACACGCGCCGCGACCGGATCGTCAAGCAGGCTGGCGAGGCCCTCGACAAGCTCTGCAAAGCCGCCGGGCTGACCCCGAACGGGAAGCCCGCCCCCGCCGCAAAGTAGAAGTGCGGGCAGGGCGATCTGCTCACCGAGAGGCCCACGTGCCGCTCAATCTTCGGGTCGACTTCTTCAAACCGTGGTTGACGTTGGGACACAAATAGGTACATTAGATATTGCCTTTGTGTCCTCGTCGCCGTTCGCCGCGGGTACCCTCCTTGCGTGGGGCAAATCAATAACACTGCCGGGCGGATACCGGTCTTGTCATGGGAGCGATTGACGGCGCGATGATTCGCGCGTTGGCCTCAGGGTCTTGAAAAACGGCGATCCCAATGCAGGGAGTCGTGATGCCGTGGACCACTGTTCTTCTCAACGCGATCGGGCGGCCCGGGAACCGGTCCGGGATCGTCACTTCACCCCGTCGCTATTCCGAGAGATTGCCTCAGACGGTCGCGAAGGCTGGCGGCGGCTTCGCGACGTCATCGCGTGCTACGTCGCCCATTACGCCCGCAGGGCCGGCATTCCAGCCCAGGACGGGGAAGACCTGACGCAGGAGGTGTGCATTCGGATAGCGCGAGGTCTTGGCAGTTTTCGGGGGCAGCGGACGGGCGACCATTTGCACCGATGGATTCGAGCCATCGTTCGGAACCAGGTGGCTGACTACTTCCGGACACGTAAGCGTCGGCGCAGGCTCGAAGCCGCTGACGCAGCGCAGTGTATGCTGGCGCAAGTCGCCGATGCGCGGGGCGAGACCGTGGATTCCTCTGAAGAAACCGCGGAGCGCAAACGCATTCTCTATCGAGCGATGGCGATTGTCCGCGCCCTGGTCGAGCCTTGGACCTTGGAGGCATTTTGTGCCGTCGTGCTCGAACATCGCGAGCCCAGGGAAGTCGCAGCGCAACTGGCGCTGACGCCCCATGCGCTCCGTCAGGCCATCTACCGTGTCAACCGGCTACTGATTCGTCATGCGAAGGAGATTGCCGATCTGTGCCACGACCCGGGTTAGGCCGCCAGCGCCGGCCACCCCCTCTTTCGGCCAGAGATTCGCGTGAGCGAAGCCGTCTTTCTTGGTAGCAGTCGCGAGTGATTCTGTGATCGTTCTTCTTGTTGTCTTCTCTCGATAGGAGGTGCGGCATGAGTATGCGCAGTGGTGTGCTTCTCTTCGCGGAGGCGACGCTCCTATTGCTCTTGGCGCCGATCGCGGCACTCGGGCAATACTATCTTCCCGGAGAACCGGCGAGTGGCGGCGGAATATGGCATTACACGCGGCTAACGCCGCCGGAAGCCACGCGTACGGAAATCGGGATGGCGGAAATTGTTGACTTGGGGATTTACAGTTGGTACGACCAGGACATCTGGGTGGATGAATGGGGATTGGAGAGCCCGGTGGAGGACTACATCGGGCTGGTCGAGTGGACGCACTTTGGGTCCGGCAGGTTAGAGGTCTATGGCGATTCCGCGGTGTTCTATGCGCCGCGGGCGTGCAATGAGGTAGCGGCGAGCATCAGCGTCGCCGTGTACGATTCAGGGATGAGGGGCATCGATCCGGCGAACATAGATTCGGTGACGTTTTCGATCTTCCCACCAGAATACGGTGCATACGGTGTGTTCTATTACGACGAGTGGCTTGCGCCCTACGGGCCTCCGGTGAACTCAATGGGCGCCCAGAGCGCGTTCGCTTTTCAGACGCGGCCGTATTACGTCAACTTCCATAACCTGCCCTTTCGCGAACACGTCGAACGGCAAGAATTCACGTGGCCGGACGGCACGAACTACACCCGGACCGAGATCGTCTGGCCCTACTGGGTGGACGTGGACGGGAGCCTCAGCCCGAACTGGGCAGGTGACATTGTCTCAACGGCCGGACAAGGCGGCAATGTCCTCTGGAAAGTCGACCACCTTTACGATGGCCAGAGCTATCAGCCGATCGTGTTTCCGGTCGTTCAGCAACTCCAATTCTGGTCTGACGACGGCGGCTGGGTCACTTATGCCACACCTATGCACCCCCGCAACTATGTGGGCTGGCCTACGTTTGAGGCTCAGGTGGGCTGGTTTTGTACGACCGGCGATTGGGGCGGCCTGCAAGGTCCGTATTCCCAACTCGGCAATTAGTGCGGCGTTTGACACCCGCGTCTCCATGCCTTGTGGTTTCAGAATAGCGTCGTATTGGTGCTTGCCAACTCTCTAACCTCCTCTTTTGGGAAGCGAAACGATGATCCGATTCGTATCTTCCACACTCGCGATCGTCTGGCTGCTCGGTCGTTGCGCGGGCGTCTGCTTCGCGCAGTATGAAGACGAGCTGGGACGCCAGCTTGGCCGGATCAATGCCCTTCGCTCCGGCGGTTCCTCGGTGCTCGGTCAAATCGAGACAGAGTCCGCGGCGTTGCTCAAGGTCTACACCAAGCCGGAGGAACAAGGGCGGGTCTTCTATCAGATCGCGATGAGTTACGCGCAGGCCGGCGTCTGGAAGAGCGGAGGCGCCGACAAGGTAGTCGAGTATGCCCAGAAGGCACTCGAGCAATCGATCGCGCCAAGGCTTCGGCTGGAACTCTACAATTATTGGGGCAGCGCGATCATCTTTTCCGACCGCACGCGTACGCTCTCCGCGAGGCGGGCCGACGCCGCGCCCGTCTTTCTGAAGGGACTGAAGGAGGCGAGAGCGTTGAACGTCCCCGACGCGCGCCCCGAACGCCCGCCGCCCTTCGTCCAGCAGATGGGCCCTGGCCAGGGCATGGATGAGGAGACCTTTAAGCGCGAGCGGGCGAAGCACGCGATGGAATGCCAACGCGTTCTGCAACTCGAAATGCTCTGCGGCGCACGGGATGCCTTGCAGGGCCAATTGGTCTTCCTCTATTCCCGCTTCCCCCGCGCTCCGGAAGAACTGCGAAAGCTGGCCACCGAGGCGCTGGGCGAGGGCCCCGAGGTCGAGAAGCTCATGGCCGCCCTGACGGCAAAATGCGAAGCGACGGAGCGCCGGGCGAGCCACTGAGGGGATGTAGACAACAGTCCCTCCAGGGTGGTGTCGTAGAGAGATCGACTCATCGGAATCGCTATCTCTAGCGACTGTCGGGTGCGATGGGGTTTGGGGCGACGAGAAAGGCCCCTACGAGGAGGTTGGACAGTAGCCGTAACGAGTCGCGCGCTTTGGGGCGGCGGCGAGCGCGCGCCGCTTGGCAGGCGTGCACAATTCCCAGCAGATCCTACGAAGTTCCGGATCAACAGTTGCTCCCGATTTCTTTGTACTGAGGTGTGCCATGAGATTCCCCATTGCGTGCGCGATTGCACTTGCCTTTTGCGCCGTCCCGGTCGCAGCCGATCCGCCGCCTCAAGAGGGCGACCAACTCGGGAAGAGCCTCGCGGCATTGAACCACCTTCGCCGCGGCAAGGAGACGCCATTTGCATCGATCGACACGGAATTCGAGAGTCTACTCAAGGAATATCCCCGCGCTGAGGATCAGGGCCGAATCTACGCACAGATAGCGCACCTTTATGCGCAGAGCGGCATGCGCCGGCCGGGCGACGCTCAGCGGGTGATCGACGCTGCGCAGGAAGCCCTCCGGAACCCGATCGAGCCCCGCCTCCGCCTCCGCACTTACCTCTATTGGGGCGACGCGTACGCGCGCATGGACCCGACCGATTTCAGGCGGTCGTACATCGCGGGGCGGGCAGACGCAGCGACCGCTTACCTTAAAGGGCTCAAGGAGGCCGCCCAGTACCATATCCCGGAGGTGGTGCAAGACTTGCCCCGGCTCTCTTTTCCGAAGAAAGGGGACGAGAAGGATTTTCTCCGTCAACTCGAAGAACGACAACCACAATTGAAACGCATTCAAACCGACCGCGAGATGCACATGTACCGGTCGTGCCTCCAGGGGCAACTCCTGTTCTTGTACACGCGCCGACCGTACGCGGGCTCGGAGTTGAGACGC
>CAYSGY010000132.1:1454-7205 GCA_964430315.1 uncultured Planctomycetaceae bacterium | reverse complement strand
CGATCCCCTCGGAGGCCCTCAAGGACGAGACCCCGCCAAAGCCGAAGTGACGACTCCGGAGGGCCCTGAGGTCGAGAAGCTCATGGCCGCCCTGGCGGCAAAATGCGAGGCGATGGAGCGCCGGGCGAGCCACTGAGGGGATGTAGACAACAGCCCCCCAAGGTAGTATAGTAGAGATATCGACTCATCGGAATCGCTATCTCTAGCGGCTGGGGGGAGTCATGGTGCCGCACGATCGTTGCACCGGGACGTGGTTCGCACTGGTCGGCGCTTGGTCATTGCCGTTGCTCTTCTTGGGGTGCGGTCGGACCGTCCAGGAGCCCGTCGAGGATCCGATTGCCACGGCGTTCAGTGAAGGGTATCGCCTCCACGCCGAGCACCGCTGGGACGAGGCGATCGAGCAGTTCGACGAGGTGATCCGCCAGGATCCCAACTACGCGAAGGCGTATTTCCTTCGCGCCGATGCCCGGGCGAACAAGGGCGAGGCGTATCGGGCGATCGCCGACTACTCGCGGGTCATTCATCTCGACCCGGAGCACGAGGCGGCCTATCTTCGCCGCGGCGTTCTTTTCCGCTCGAAGGGTTTTGTTGAAAAGGCCCGGAACGACTTCACCCAGGCGATCCGTCTGGAGCCGAACGACCACGAGGCCTACCGGGAGCGGGGTCTCACGTTTCAACGCAAGAACGAGCTGCGACTGGCCACGTTGGACCTCACCGAGGCGATCCAGCTTTGTCCGGACGACGCGAAGATCTACAAGGAGCGCGGCCGCGTCTACGAGCGGCAGGCCGATTTGGAGTCGGCCCTGGCCGATTTCACGCAGGCGATCCGGTTGGATCCGCTCGATGCCGACGCCCACTATCTTCGTGGAATCCTCTACGAGAAGTCGGACAATCCGGCCCAGGCGATTGCCGATCTTTCGGAGGCTCTCCGGTTGAAGCCGGAGTTTGCCGAGGCCTACAAAGCCCGGGCCGAGGCCTACGGGAAGGTGGATTGGGACAAGGCGATTGCCGACGCCACGGAGGCGATGCGTTTGTCGCCCGACCTGGCCGACGCCCCGCACTTGCGCGGCATGGCGTATCTGGCCAAGAACGACTTCGAGAAGGCGATCGCCGATTTTTCGGCCGCGATCAAGCTCGATCCGCGTTATGCCGCCGCCTACAGGCACCGCGGGGTGGCCTATCTGCGTCAAGGCAAGTCCGATCCGGCGATTGCCGACTTCACCGAGGCGGTCCGGATCGCGCCGGGGGACGTCGAGGCCTACAACAACCGCGGCGCGGCGTTTGAGGAGAAAGGCGAACGGCAGAAGGCGATCGACGACTATTCGGAAGCCCTGCGCCTCGATCCCGACTGCGCCCCGGCGTTCTGCAACCGCGGGCTGGCGTTCCTGGCCGCGGGGAAGTTCTATGCGGCGATGGGCGATTTCAGCGACCTCGTGCGACTGCACGGCAAGGATGCCAGTGCGATCCGCCTTCGCGGAGTAGCGTACCTCCGGTTGGGCGACACCGGCCATGCCCTCGCCGATTTCACCCAGGCGATCGGCCTCGACCCGAAATACGCCGAGGCCTTCGTGGATCGCGCCGCCGCGTTTGAGACGAAGGGGGATCTTGAGGCGGCCTTGGCCGATTATTCCGACGCTATCCGCCTCCGGCCGGGCGACCCCGTCCTCTACGCTCACCGCGCCGCAGCGGCGTTAAGGAAGGGCGATTTCGATCTGGCCGTGGCCGACGGGACCAGGATCCTCGAACTCCGGCCCAAGGATGCGACGGCCTTGTGCGACCGCGGGCTGGCCTATGCCTTGCGAGGCGACCGCGAGAAGGCCGTGAACGACTACACCGGGGCCATTGCAATCGACCCCAAGAAGGCCGAAGCCTTCTATCGCCGCGCGCGTGCGTTGGGCGACACCGACCGGAAACGCGCCCTGGCCGATTTCGCGGAGGCGATCCGGCTCGATCCGCGGTTTGTGGCGGCCCGGCACGAGCGGGCCGTTGCCCTGCTGGCCGGCGGGGAGGTGGGCGAGGCCGTTCACGAGTTCACCGAGACGATCCGGATCGCTCCCAAGTTCGTCCCCGCGTATTGCGGACGGGGGGCCGCCTATCGCACCCAGGGCGCGTTGGAGCAGGCCATGGCCGATCTGGACGAGGCCATCCGGCTGGACCGGAAATGTACCGAGGCCTACGTGCAGCGCGGGCTGGCGCAGTTGGCCCGGAAGGACTATTATCAGGCCGCGGCCGACTCCGATCGTGCGTTGGCCTTGGCCCCGGACCGGGCCGACGCCTACGTGCTGCGGGCTACGGCCGCTGCGGCCGGCAAGGACGACGCCCGCGCGATCGCCGACTACACGGAGGTCCTTCAACGCGACCCCCGGAATGCCAAGGCCTACGTGAACCGCGGCGCCGCATTTCATCGCCGTGGGGACCTGGCTGCCGCGCTGGCCGATTACGACAAGGCCCTCGGCCTCGACGAGAAGCTCCCGGCAGCCTGGTACAATCGCGGCGTGGCGCTGATCGAGCAGCGACGTCAGAAGGCTCCCCACATGACGGCCTCTCCGACCGGTCCGTCGCCCTCGGCCGTTGACCCGGCGATCGCCGATCTGAACCGGGCCATCGCGTTGGACCCCGAGAATGCCGACGCCTATTTCAACCGCGGGGTCGCTCACTACGCCCAGGCCGCGCTGGCCGACGCTCTGGCCGATTTCGACCAAGTCCTCCAGTTGCAGCCCGACAATGCCGACGCCCGCCGCTACCGCGAGTTGGCTCAAAGTGGCCGTCGCTGACGGCGGCGTCGTAGGGTGGGACAAGCGCAGCGCGGTCCCACCAGAGGCACTGGAAAGACTTGACGAGACGCAGAATGCCCTCACCCCCTGCCCCTCTCCCGCTTGCGCGGGCGAGGGGAGTCGAACAGGAAATGCTACTCCCAATCCCCAACCCCCAATCCCCAACTCCTAGTCCCTTCCCCCTACCTACTCCCATGAAACTCGCCTTCAGTTCCAACGCGTACCAGAAGTTCTCCATCGAAGAGACCATTCGGCGCATTGCGTCGCTTGGCTACCAAGGCCTGGAGTTGCTGGCCGACGTGCCGCACGCCTGGCCGGCAGGGCTGCTGGAAGAGCAGAAGCAGGCGATCCGCGACTGCCTGGCGCGGCACGGCATGGCGATCGCCAACATCAACGCCTTCATGATGAACGCCGTGGCCGATCCGCGTCAGCCGTACTGGCATCCCTCGTGGATCGAGCCGGACCGGCATTATCGGGCCATCCGCCGCGAGCACACCAAGCGGGCGTTGACGCTCGCGGCGGAACTCGGGGCCCCGGGGATCCAGACCGAGCCGGGCGGGCCGCTGGAGCCGGGCCAATCATGGGCCGCCGGCGCGGACGTCTTCTATGAGGAGTTCATGCCCTGCGTCGAAGTGGCCGAGAAGCACGGCGTGAACCTGCTCATCGAGCCGGAGCCGGGCCTGCTGATCGAGCGGTTCGAGCAGTACCTGGAGTTCGCCGACCGGGTGGGTTCGGCCCGGGTGGGACTGAACTTCGACATCGGCCACGCCTTCTGCGTGGGCCAGGAGCCCGAGGCGTGGATCGCCCGATTGGCCAGCCACACGAAGCACTACCACATCGAGGACATCGCCGCCACGCGGGAGCATCGCCACCTGGTCCCGGGCCACGGGGCGATCGACTTCGCCGCCGCGCTGCGGGAAATCGCCCGGACCGGCTACGACGGCTGGATCACGGTGGAACTCTACCCCTACCTCGACAACCCCGACGACGCCGGCCGCGAGGCCAAGGAGTACCTGGAGCGGGCGATGGGCCGGTTCAGGGGAGGCGTGGACACTGGACGTGCCTCCCAGTGCGATTGAACTTGTCCTCGCCAAGGCTAGAATAGGACAGAGTCTCTTGATGCTCCTGTGCCGCGACCTTCCCGGGATGAGGTGGATGATGCAACTGACCGCTGTATTCGTTGAGGTCCCTGAGGGGTACATCGGGTTCATCGAAGAGCTCCCGGGCGCGAACACACAGGGAGCGACTCTTGAGGAAGCGCGGGAGAGTCTCCAGGAAGCGGTGTCCTTGGTCCTTCAGGCAAACCGCGAGCTAGCCGAGAAGAACCTCAAAGGCAGAAAAGTGACTCGGGAACCCTTTGCCCTTCCCTCGCCATGAAACGACACGCGTTGGTTCGGCATCTCGACGCGCACGGCTGCGTCCTGCTGCGCGAGGGCAGCAAGCACAGTGTCTACGTCAACCCCGCCAATGATCAGACCTCGACCGTGCCAAGGCACCGCGAAATCAACGAGTTCCTCGCACGGAAGATCTGCCGCGATCTGGGGATTCCAGATCCATAGTTGGATTCCCGCGAAGAGCCTGACGCTCAGGGCTCGACGTAGAACACGGCGAGCCGGGCGCCGGGCGCCGGGCCGCGCGGGGTGAGTTCGAGCGACTGCCGGAAATCGACCGGGTCCACCAGCAGGTAGCGCCAGGCGAGCGGCCCGTGGCGTCCGCTCAGGGAACTCCGGAAATCGCCGCTGCGGCCGAGCAGCGTGTCGAGGCCCCAGCCGGACCAGGCTCCGACGGCCCGGCCGTCGACCGAGAGGGAGTCGATCTGGAGGGAAGCGTCCTTGGGCGGTTCGCATACCAGGCCGATCCAGCGTCCCCGTCCCCGGCATGAGGCCAGGGGAGCCGTCTCTTTGCCGGCCGGCTGGAACACGGCGTGCAGACGCATCCGGTTCTGGAAGTCGCTGCGGTTCTGCTCAGTCGCCAGTTCCGGCGAAATCATCATCCCCACGCCGCGGATCGCTTTCTTGCCGCGGTTGGCCAGCGACAACTCGATTCCCGTGCCGAACGGCATGGCCAGCATGTTCGTGACGCCGTTGCGATCGACCAGGACGAAGTTGGGGTAGTTCCCGTTGCCCGCCAGGCCGGGGAACCAGAACCGGACGGGCGTGGCCACGGCCGGCGTCTTCTGGCCGTCGATGCGGACCTCCAGCCAGAGGTCCTTGTTGTCGAGCACGCGCTTGGCGGCGAGGAGTTTGACCCAATGGACGATGCCCGCTCCGTCCAGGCGGATCATGGTTTCGGATTTGCCGGGCGGGATGGTCTTCGGGTCGGCGGTCTTGCGAGGCCGCGGCTCGAACTCCCGATGGACGCCCCAGCCGAACTGCTCGTCGCGGTAGAGGGCGGCCGCCAGCCAGCCGCGCGGGGCGTGGGGGTCGCCGGCCGTGTAGGTCTCCACCGGGATGCTCTCGGGGAAGCTGAGGTAGTCGATCCGCCAGTTGCCCTGCGAAGCGTTGCGGAGCACGATCTTCAAGCCTTTGCGATAGGCCAGGTAGGTGAGCACCGGGTTCAGGTCTTCGCTGAGTTGCGGGGCGGCCTGCCACAGGTCGGCCGGCTTGCACTCCAGGCGGGGTTTTTGCTCGCCGTCGAAATAGAAGGCCAGCCGGCCCTCGTCGGCGCTGCGGGCCAGGCAGACGACGGCCCCGGGCCCCGAGAGATCGGCCAGCACGTGCCCGTCGCTCTTCTTCCCCTCGATGCGGACCGCCAGCGTGCCGCTCCGGGCTTCGTCGGGCACGGAGAGCCGCTCCGAGTTCATCAACCGATCGGCGACGAGCCGGGCGCCGCACAGGGGGCGGGGCTTCTGCCACGCCTCAAGCCCGAGGCCCGGCGGGGCTTCCAGCACACGGAGGTTGCGGAACTCGGTCCGCGCCCCGTGGTCTTGAAGGCCGATCCAGCCCTGGAGGTGCCGGTTCTTCAGTTCCGGGTGGTC
>CAYSGY010000132.1:0-1444 GCA_964430315.1 uncultured Planctomycetaceae bacterium | reverse complement strand
GTGTTGCACTGCTGGACCAGTTCCCCGTTCATCCACACGGAGATCATCCGGCCGTCGGCCTTGAGGACCATGCGGTTGAACTGGCCCGAC
Source organism: uncultured Planctomycetaceae bacterium (assembly GCA_964430315.1). Taxonomy (GTDB): domain Bacteria; phylum Planctomycetota; class Planctomycetia; order Pirellulales; family Thermoguttaceae; genus CALFBP01. The sequence goes on along the minus strand of CAYSGY010000132.1, from coordinate 1,354 downwards.
TTGTCGGCCCGGGCCAGCGGCGGCACGTTGCCGTAGATCGCCCCGGCAGCGTGCTTGTCGAGCGGCTTGTCGTAGGGGATGTCCCAGAGTTGGATTTCCATCCCGTCGCCGGACGGCCAGGCCGTGCGGGGCGTGCGGATGCCGACGCCGGAGTTGCCCCCTTTCTGGATCTTGTACTCCAGCGACAACGTGTAGTTGGCGTATTCCCTTTCGGTGCGGAGGTAGTTGCCGTTCTCCTTCCGGAGGACGATCTCGCCGGTCTCGACGGTCCAGGCCTTCAGATCGCCAGGCGTCCACCAGCCGGAAAGGTCCTTGCCGTTGAAGATCGGCGCTCCTTCCGGCTCCCGGACCCGCAGGTCGGCGAGTTGGGCCTCTCCGCCGGTCACCGCCAGGCCCAAACCGAAGCGTCGGCCCGGGGCGATCGTCACTTGCCAGACCTGCCGGCCGTCGAGGCTCAGGGCGAGGCGGCTTCCCGAGCGGTCGAGCCTTGCCTGGTGGAGGCCATCGGCGACGGCGGCAGGCCGGCTGCCCGGGGCCAGCGTCCTGCCGGCGTCGTCGAGTTTCCCGCAATCCTCTCCTTCGCAGAGGCGCAAACGGAGGCCTGGGCCCGACGGCACGTCCGGAAGCGAAACCTCCCATGCCGCACCGGCGTCGACACCCCAGCCGAACGTCCACTGAAAGTCGCCGAACGTGAAGCCCGACAGGAGCGGCGTGGCGCCTCGATGGCCGCGGAGCGTCCCGCCGGCAATGGCCCAACCGCCGGGCCGCCCCGGACCGTAGTCCCATCCGGCCAGACTGTCGGGCCGCATCAGGTGAAGGCCGGCCGTGTCGCGGTCCTCGGCGGAAACCGCGGCCTCGACGAAGAGACAGCACACGAGGAGCCACACAACAAGGAAACGGAGTCTCATGGGAGGACGATGGTCAGGAAGGCTGGGAGCGGGTGGGCCTAAAGCTCAAAGAACTCTTCGACCGCTTCGCGCATTGCGGCACGGTCGGGATCGACGCCGGTCCAGAGGCGGAAGTTGACCGCCGACTGCTCGACCATCACGTCGAGCCCCTCGACGGTCACCGCCCCGCGCTGGGCTGCCTCGTGAAGGAGCCAACGCCGGGGCGGACTATAGGCCACGTCGACGACCACGGTCTGCGAAGTCACCTGTTCGAGGTCCAGCGGGAGCGGTTCCTCGGCCTCTGCGGGCGGAAGATGGGGGATCGTGCAGACGAGCACGTGCGCGTCGGGCGGGACGGGATAAGGGCGGTCCCACAGGACGAACGAAGCAGGGGTCTCCAGCGGCCCGGTGAGCAATTCGGCCAGTTCCCGGCCCCGCTCCTCCGTCCGGTTGACCACTACGATCTC
>CAYSGY010000131.1:7139-11989 GCA_964430315.1 uncultured Planctomycetaceae bacterium | reverse complement strand
CCCATACGCCGAACCCTGGCCCCGCTAACCGCGAAAAATGTGGGGCAGGACGAGGTGTAAACGCCTGGGCTAGAGAAAAGCCGATTCCGACGCCAAATCCCGAAGTGATTGAGATTTGCGTCCTGTACGTGTGACAGACTTGATACCAAGGATACCCCCTCGCTACGTCCGGCTCTTCACGTCCGGCCAAAGCCTCCCGCCTGGGAGACCTGAGATTAGGCCTGTGCGGAGGGAAAGTCAATTGCCCGGCCCGGCCGGCGGGGACGAGGGGCCGCTTGGTTCCACCACGGTCCACACGACCTTGTCGCCCTGCACCGCGACGACGGCGAAATGGGCGGCGGTTCGGGTCGTGCCGCCGCCGGCGTGGACCTCCAGCGTGCCGGTTTCGAGGTGGGACATCACGTAATCGGAGCCGAGTGAGGTCTCGACGAGCAACACGCCCGACGGGTCGAGCAGCTTCACGCCCCGCACAAACGCCTCGCCTCCCTGGCGGCCCTCGAAGACCGAGACGAACGTCCTGGGGTCGTCGCCCTCGCCGCGGCGCACGACGTAGGGAATCGTCGCGCCGAGGTCGGAGTTCTTCCAGTCGCGTTGGCCCCAACCGTCGGCCACGAATACGCGCTGGCCCGGCTGCCCGACGTTCCACGCCACGCACTCCGCGTTCCCGCCGCACTTCCACACGGCCCGCCACACGCCGGCGCCGTCGGCGGCGCGGACGTTGACGAAATCGTACAGCGTCTCCGACGGCGCCGGCTCGAGTTTCAGGTCGAGCACGTCGCAGGTCTTCGCGACGCCGTGGTAGACATAATCCTGCTGTCGGCCCCCTTGGACGCGGAAGAAATCGACGACGTAGCTCCGGCCGCCGCCATGGTCGATGACCGCCGACGTGCGGCGGTAGAGTTTCGCTTGCGGGTAGGCCCGCGACTCGGCCTCCATCGCTTTCACGTGGGGAGTGGTCCGGAAGAACAGCACGTCGCCGCCGCGGTCTTTCGCGGCCTGGTCCTTCTCGTCCACGACCACCGTGTTATGCGCCACGGTGCGCATGGTCATGTGCTTGAGCGGATGGTCCCACAAGTACCCCAGGTCCGAGAGCAACTCGCGGCCGTCCTTCCAGTAGTAAAGATTGAGGCTGTCGTAATGATGATGGTTGCCCCAGTGGCTGGCGTTGACGGTCGCGAGGCTTTCGCGGCCGTCGGCGCCGGTGCGGAGGTGGCCGATCCGCAGGTCCGGGGGGCACCAGTCGGGCAGGGACAGCGCGGGCGAGTCCTTCTGCTCCAGGCCCGGCTCACGGACGTAAAGCGCCAGGCCCGATCCTGCCATCTCCTTCAGGAGTTCGCGCCGGGCGAAATCCCCCGAGGGCTGGTCCGTGCGCACGCGCCGCACGCCGACCGTCTCCTTCAACAGCGCCAGGTATTGCCCGCGCTCGGGATAGTTGCTCACCATCAGCTCGACGAAGTTCGCGCCCAGACGCGCACCCGGCGAGGAATCGGCGTAAGGCGGATAGTCGAGGTCGCCCTGCAATCCGCGGAAAAAGCCCTCCCACACACGCTCGTAGGCCGTGCCGTGGTAGAGATCGAGGGCGTCGATCCGCTTGCCGTCGGCGTCGCGGTAGCCGGGCGGGTCGCTATAGCCGCGAAACGCCTGGGCCAGGTCCCAGATCCCGCCGAGCGTCATGGTGCCGTAGGCGGGCGACTCCGACGTCGTGCCGTCGGGCAGGAACCAGCCGTCCACGGTTCGATGGAAGCCGTCGAGCCCGAATCGCACCAGGTCCGGATGGCCGACGCACATGCCCACCAGCGCCGCGGCCGTCCGGTTGCTGACCGACTTGTTGTTGATCTGCTTGTCGCACACCAGGAGGATCGTGCTCTCCAGCAGCAAGTCGCGATCGATCCGGCGCCGCTGGGCGTCGCTGTAGACCGGCGATCCGGCGGCGTCGGCCGCTTCGCACGTGAGGTCGTAAGCCTCGACCACCTGCCGCACGAACCCCGATTCCATGCCCACGCCGCCGGCACGGCCCGCGCTCCAGTAGCCGGTATGCAGCCGGCGGTCGGGCTTGTTGGGCGGCGGGCACAACTCGGGCTCTGGCAGGCGCAGGATGTGCTGCGCCGCGACCCGCGGGTCCATGTCGGCATACTCGCCGTAGCCCACGTGCACTAGCCACCCGGGATAACACTCGGCGAAGCGCAGGAGCACGTCGCGGCACGCCCGGGCGTATTCCGGCTTGCCCGTGAGCAAGTGCGTCTCGGCCAAGGTGCGACAGTAGCCGGCCGCCCAGTGAACCTTCCGTGCGCGGACGTTGGCCGTGAAGCTGGGCCGGCCCATCCGGTAGCCGAAAATGACGAACGTCTCGCCACCGCAGAAACGGATCGTCTGCGGCTTGCGCCATTTCGTGTGGAGGACCACGTCCTCGGGATACGTGTCGTTCGGAAAGAGCATCCCGCAGACCTTGCACTTGAGATGCTCCGGGTCCTCGACGCTCCAGGTCCAGAGGCCGTGCGGATGCACCGGCTTTCCCTGGGCGCGGCACGAAGGACAGGGCGTCCACAGCGAGTCGCCGGGGGTGGTCTCGGGGATCATCGCCGCGAGGAACTCGGGCGTCAGGCGAGCGAGGTATCGCTTCGCGGCCTTCTCCACGCCCGCGGCGTAGCTCTTCGCCCAGGCGTACCTGGCGATGTTCTTCCTGGCCCGCTCGATGTCGGCCGGTTTGAACGTGACGCACGGGTGCCTGACCGCATCGCGGTACTTCTCCCACGCCGACCAATCAAGCAGCGGATCCGACGCCCCGTCCGTCGCGTCCGCCGCGCCGGCCGACGAAAGGCCGGCCAGCACCGAGCATCCAACCAGACAACCTAGCAGTGCGGTTCTCATCGCTGAATCCTCCCCCGGGTTGCGTGAGGCCTAGCGGGATTGTAGAACATCCCGCGGGACGTGAACACTGCCCGGCGCAGCGGCGTCTCGGGCACCATCAAGAAAGGGATTCCCTCGCGATGAGAACCTGTGGCCCCGCATTCGCCGTCTCCATGGGCCTGCTCTGGATCGCGACGCCTGCCTCGTCGGGCCGGCTCCTGGCGGGAGAGGCTTTGAATTGGCGATTCGCAGACGCCCGTACCGTGGCGACGGCGGTCAACCTCGAGCCGGGCCGGCGGGTCGCCGGCTGCCTCGCGGGGCAGACGGCGTGGGACCCTTGCCTCGGGCTCCGCATGCCCGGCGGCACGATCGACGCGGCCAGGTTCACCTGGCTGACCGTGCGGCTGTATTCCTCGGAGAAGGCGGACGTGTTGGACGTCTACTACGAAAGCCCGGACGGGCATTGGTGCCTGGGCGGGAAGCTGCCGATCCAAAAGGGTTGGGCCACCTATCGGCTGGATCTCACCAAGAACCACTGGCGTGAGACTCGCTCGGGCGAGGCTTCCAAGCAGTGGGGTGGGCCGAGCAAGAAGGTCAGCTCCCTGAGGATCGACCCCGGCAACCAGGCCGATCGCTGGGTGGCGCTGGACTACGTCACGTTGGAGCCCGCCGCGCCGGGCCTCCAGGAGGGCGTGACGCCCGAGCCCCGCGGCACGGCAAGGCTTCAGGCCATCCACGTGCCCGGCACGGTTCGGGCGGGCGAGCGCCTCAGCGTGTCGGCGGAGTTCAACGTCGACGTGCCGCCGGTCCTCAAGGCTGGCACGGCCGTGGTCGAGCTTCGCCGCGGGAAGACCGTCTTGCGTCTCGCCGCGCGGCCGGTGAAGCTCTCCGAGACGTCGCTGCGACTGGAGGCCGACTTGCCGGTCTCGGCCTACTGGTACCCCGGTCCGGCCGAGGTCGTGTTCCGGTGCTACGAGCTTGACCCCGCACCCGGCAGCCCGCCGGCAGTGCAGGGACTCCAGATCACGAGCGACCGCGTCGGGACGACGAAGCCGCCCGTGGTGGAGTTGCGGCAGCAGGGCGGCGACCCGGCCATCTTCGTCGACGGCAAGCCGATCCCGGGCTACGCCTACGTCTCGGCGGGCGGGCTGCACCCCGAGTATCACCGCGAGGTGGCCGAGGCGGGCGTCCACCTCTATTGCGATTGGTTCGGTTCTTCGACGGCAAGCGACCTGGGCCACATCGCCCCCGACCGCTACGACTACGCGGAGTTCGACCGCTACTTCGCGGCGATCCTCGACATCGATCCGGAGGCCCGCTTCGTGCCGCACGTGGGCCTGACGGGGCCGCGATGGTGGCAAGACGCCCATCCCGAAGAACTCGCCCGCTACTCGGACGGCTCCCCCGGGCCGACTTCGTTCGCGTCGCTGCGATGGCGGCGCGAGATGGGCGACGACCTCCGCCGCCTCATCGCCCACCTTCGCAAAGCGCCTTATGCTGACCGGATCTTGGGCTACATGTTCTACAACGGGTACACCGCCGAGTGGCAGATGTGGGGCACGTGGCAACCGTTCCGCGACGACTACAGCCAGCCGGCCCAGCAGGCGTTCCGCCAGTTCCTCACCGATCGCTACGGAACCGACGAGCGGCTCCGCGCGGCGTGGCGCGATCCGAAGGTCACGCTGGCCGCCGCGCCGATGCCGGACGAAAAGACGCGCCGGCCCGGCGGGCCCCGCGTGCTCCGCGATCCGAACACCGAGCGACAGGCCGTCGACTTCTACGAGTTCATCAGCAACATGGATGCCGACGCGCTGCTGTACTTTGCGAAGATCCTGCGCGAGGCGACCGGCGGGAAGGCCCTGGTGGGGACCTACTACGCCTACCTGACGGCCCACGGGATCCATCAGCAGGACTCCGGCCACCTGGCCGCCCGCCGGGTCTTTGATTCGCCCGACATCGACTTCCTCATGAGTCCGCCCAACTATTGGTACCGCAAGCCGGGC
>CAYSGY010000131.1:0-7129 GCA_964430315.1 uncultured Planctomycetaceae bacterium | reverse complement strand
ACGAGTCGGACCATCGCACGCACCTGACGGAGCCGGGCGCCGGCTACGGCCGGGCCGACACGCTGGAGGAGACCCTCGGCGTCTTCTGGCGCGAGGAGGCCGAGGTGCTGGCCAAGCGCGCGGCCGTGAGCTGGTTCGACATGAGCGGTGGGTGGTTCTCGCATCCCCAAATCCTCGCCGCCCTCGGACGCGGGCAGGAGGTGATGCGCGAGAGCCTCCAGCGACGCCGGCCGTTTGCCCCGGAGATCGGGGTCTTCGTCGATCCCGAGAGTTTTTTTTGGATGCGTCCGACAGACGCGAACGCCGCCTTGGTGCTCCACCAGGTCGTGGTCATGCCGCAAGCCGGGGCGCCGTGGGACTTCCTCCTGCTGGACGACATCGGCCTTCCGGCGGTCCCGGACTACAAATTCTACATCTTCCTCAACGCATTCCATATCGATCCCGCGCGACGCGAGGCGATCCACGCCAAGCTGAAACGCAACGGGGCCACGGCCCTGTTCGTCTACGCGCCCGGCTACCTGGGAACGGGCGGAGAATCGCTCGACGGGATGCGGGAACTCGTGGGCATCCGCATCGCCAAGGAGGACCGGGAGATCCGGCCGCAGCTCCTTCTGGAGACCGGCGAACCGTTGGCCCGCGGCATGAAACCAGGTTCGCCACTCGGCCCAACGAACCTGAAGGTCTGGCCGTTGTTCTACGCCGACGATCCGGAGGCCAGGATTGCGGGCCGGTTGGTCGACAACGGGCGGCCAGGACTGGCGGTCAAGCGTCTCGACGGCTGGACGAGCGTCTACTGCGCCGCCATGCAACTCCCGCCCGGCCTGGTGCGCAACCTCGCGCGCACGGCAGGCGTCCACGTGTGGCTCGATACGGACGACGCCCTGTACACCGACGGCCAGACCGTCGGCCTGCACGCGGCCGCGGACGGTCCGAAATCGTTGCGTCTGCCCGGGCGTTTCCGCGTGTCGAACGCGGTCACCGGCGAGCCCGTTCCCAGCGACAGCCGGACCGTCCCCCTTTCGCTCAAGCAGGCCCAGACGGTCTTGCTTCGCCTGGAGCCGATCGACTAGAACCGTCTCCGCACGGTATACTCCGGGAGGCTCTCCTCTCCCGTTGGACGGGAAAGGGGCAGGGGGTGAGGGCATTGTCACCTCCACGTGGCATAGGGCCCTCACCCTAACCCTCTCCCAAAGGGAGAGGGGACAAATCCCGCCGACGCGATTGAACCCTCTGACGAACGGACGAACCCCATGACCCACACACGCCGCCGCTTCCTGAAACAACTCGCCCTCGTTTCCGCCGCTGCGACGACCGGGATGCCCGGTCTGGCCGCGACGGCCCCCGGTTCACAGGACCCGCCGATCGCCATCTTCGAGAAGATCCTGGAGGGGTTGAACTACGACGAGCTGGCCGAGGCCGTGGCGAAGATCGGGGCGGACGGCGTCGAGGCCACGATCCGCCCGGGCGGCCACATCCAGCCTGCCGCCGCCGCAGACGAGGTCCCCAAGATGCAGGCCGCGCTGCGGAAACGGGGCAAAGGGATCGTGATTGCCGCGACCGGCATCCAGCGCGCCGACGACCCCACCGCCGCCCCGCTCCTCAAGACGCTCAAGGCGAACGGCGTGACCCATTACCGGCAGGGACATTACTCCTTGGACCTGAAGCGTCCGCTCAAGCCCCAGGTGGCCGACTTCGCCAGGCAGGCGAAGGACCTTGCGGCGCTGAACAAGGAGATCGGGATCCAGGGCCTCTATCAGAACCATTCCGGCTCGCCGCTTCTTGGTGCGCTGGTCTGGGACGCGGCCCTCCTGCTCGATGGAATCGACCCCGACGCGCTCGGCCTGGCCCTCGACACCCGGCACCTCATCAAAGACACGGGCTCCTCGTGGAAGACGGCCCTGGCGTTGTGCAAGCCCCACATCCGTTCCCTCTTCGTGAAGGACGGCACCTGGTTCGGCCCGCGCGGCGATCGCTACAAAGACGTGCCCCTGGACACGGGCTTCGTCAACGCGAGTATCTTCCAGGAGATCCGGCGAGGGCTGCCGCCGATGCCCTTGTGCATCCACCTGGAATGGCTCGGATACCGGGTGTTCGAGAAACACGAGATCCCGAAGGCGATCGAAGGATATCAGAGGGACCTCGCCACGCTCCGCCGCTGGCTGGCGGGCTGAGGCCGCTCAGGCGGAGAGGTTCACTTGCTCTTTTCGCCCGGCTTCTTGCCGGTTTCGGCCCAGGGGTAATCCTTGTTGAGCAGACGCAATTCGACGAACTTCACGATCCGCTGCTCGACGCCGAGGTTGCGGATACTGAAGAGCTTGGTGCCCTGGGTCTTTGTTTCGAGACCTTTGAAGAAGAGCGACTTGTCTTGTTCGCGGCCTTCTGCGGGTTCGGGGTGGAGTCTGCTGAGCGACGCATAGATCGCGTCCGCCTGGCTGAGGGCCTTCGGGTCCTCGCTGCCGGCCATGATGTAGATGGAAAGGAATCGGTTCAACAACGGGTTCCTCAGTGCCTCCTCCATGCCGAGGCCCCTGAAGTTTCTCTGCGGCGACAAGAGCACAACCGCCTTGACGTGCTGCCCTTGCTTGATGCCGGGGTACTGGGGCCAGCTCCAATCGCGCAGCGCCCAATTCATCGCCACCGAGGCTCCCATCTCGGCGCCCACCAGGCAGAGCTTTTCCAGGTTCAGCTCGCCTGCGTTGTTCTTTTTGGCAAGGAATGACTTCAGGGCCTCCATGTCGAATTCAACCATCAAGGCGAAGTCGTTCTTGTTGAGCCTGGTGGCCGACAAGGGGGCGGGATTACCCACCTGCTCCGTGCTCTGCCCGTGCCCTCGCAAATCGGGGACGAGCACGGCGTGGCCCGCCTGCCACAGGGCCATGGCCAGGGTCACGTATTCCTTGCGGCTGCCTTTCCAGGAGTGGAGCAGGAGGACCGGCACGGAATCCTTCCCTTTCGAGCCCGGGAAGAACGTCGCCTTGAGCAGCACCCCGTCGGCGGTCTTGAGGTCGTTGCCGGCGATGTCGACCGGCTGCGGCAACTGGACCGGCCGGGCCGCCTCGCCTCCGTCCGCGGTCCGCAGCCCGACGCAACTCGCCAGCACGGCGACGGCCGCGACCCAGCCCGCGGGCAAACCCCATTTCCAGAGTCTCCGGTTCCTCTCTCGCAATCGGCAATCCAGCGGCGCGAACATGGTTCAGACCTCTCAGAAGGCAGAGGATCTCCGGCAACAGGCCGCACGAGCGGCATCCTACCCTCATGGTAGCCGCCGGGGGCATCCCCGTCAACGGAAAGCGGCCTCTCTACCGCTTCCCAAAGCAGGTGATGCTGCCGTCTTCTGCGGCGAGGTAGAGGGCCCCTCCGGCCACGACGGCACCGTTGAAGACGGGCGGGGAGGGGAGACGCTGCTCCGACCGCTTCTCGCCCGTCGCCGAGTCGATCGTGACCAGCAAGCCCCCCTTCCTCGCCTCGAAGGCGCCGAGCGGGTCGGTGGGCTCGACCACGTCGGGAGGGCCGGCGACCGCCAGACGCCCGTCGGCCAGGACCATCGCGCGGATCCGGATCGGCACCCGCTGCGACCAGGTCGGCCGCTTCCCGGTCATGTTCTTGGCAAACAGCAGGTAGCCCTTGCTGCCGGGCGTGAAGAAGACGGTCGGGTCGAGCCCGCGAAGGCTGTCGAACATCCGCACGTAGCACGCCGATTGGCTATCGTGGACGATGAGCCGCGCGTACTCGTTGGCCATGGTCCAGGGGGCGCGTTTGAAGTAGGTGTCGTCGAGCAGCCCGCCCTTGGCCGCCAGCGACGGCCTACCGCGCTGCCGCTGCAATTGGCCGTCGAAGACCTCCGAGCGCATCATGACTTTCGAGCCGTCGCCCATCAGGATGTCGGGCAGGGTTCCCATGGGCAGTTGGAAATTCTCCTCGAAGTCGGTCGCCGCGTAGTCGGGGCCTTCGAGCCGGGTCCGGCAGCGGACCTGGCCCGTGCCGGCGTCGAGGCCGTACAGATAGATCCCTCCGTCGAGATGCGACGATCGGCCGGCGGCGAAGTACGCGGTGTCGTTCTGCACGAGCACACTTCCGTGGACGGGCCAGGCCGATTCGATCTGGCCGAACGCGCCGATCTGCCTCGATTGCGGCGCTCCCCGGAACCGCCACGCCAGGTGGCCGTCGGCCGCGCGCAGGCAATAGACCCAGCCGTCGGCCGAGCCGAACACCACGGCGCCCTTGGCATAGGTCGGCGGCGAGTCGATCCTCGCGCCGGCCGCGAACTCCCAGAGCTTGGCGCCCGTCCGCGCGTCGAGACAGGCGACGTGATGCTCGTCGATCAGGGCGACGAACAGCCGGCCGGCCGCCACGATCGGCGGTGAGATCCGGGTCCCAACCGCCACGCGCCACCGCGACGCAAGGTCGTCCGGCACCTTGGCGGGGACCGATCCGGTGCGCATGGAGTCGTGCCGGAACGCCGGCCAGTCGTCGGCCGCGGCATCCGGGCCTTGGGTCCTGCCGTATGCGGGTCCGCATTCCATCGGACTCTGTATGCTCTCGGCATCGGGCCTGGCCGGGGCCAGCACGTTCATGCCGTTGAGCTTTTCTTCGAGGTAACACACGCAGGGATGAGGCGGGACGTACTGGAGCCCGTTGGCGGGCATCATCCCGACGTGGCACGTTCCCCGCACCCAGTTGTGGATCGTGTGTTGCCCCTCGGCCAGGTCGATGAATTCGCTCCCGCGCCGGCTCGCGAGAATGAACCGCTCGGTCGCCTTGTTCCGGTAGCAGCGATGATGGTGATTGGCCTTGAACGTGGACCCGAGCGGCACGGACTTCTTCAACGCGCCGGTACGCAAGTCGTATCCGTTCACGGAGCGGGGCCAAAGCTCGCGGTCCTTCTTCGCGCCCGCGCCGATCAGGCCCTGTTCGAGGTCCGCGCTCCAGGTCCAGACGAGGCCGTCGATCACGAACACGTCCTTCCATTCGTACCAGAGATGGCCGATGTACTTCTTGGGCTGGCTCCAGAGGAGCTTGCCGGTGCCGGCGTCGAAGGCCCCGAGGCGGCTGGGGCTGGCGTGGAGCACCACGCCGTCGCGGACGATCATCGTGCCGATCCAGAGGTTGCCCTGGCTCCGGATGCCGCCCGGCGTCGACGAGGACTCGTCGTCCGGGAACGCCGCGTGCCATTTCTCCCTGCCGGTCCGGAAGTCGAGCCCGACGATCTCCGGGCCGTCGATCAGCGCCACGAGGCTGCGGTCGGCGGCGAGGTTCAGCGAGGGGTCGAGTTCCGCCGGCTTTCCGCCGCCGTATCGCTCGCTCCACCGGATGTAATCGACCGTGCTGCCGCGGTAGGTCTTCTCCGACGCCCAGAGCCGCTTGCCCGAGGCGGCATCGAAGGCCGTCACGCGGACCGCCTTCGCGTCGAGCACGGAGAGGATCAACGTCCCGTCGAGATCGAGGATCTCGCCCGTTTGCTCCGTGCCGCCGTAGGTCTTGAGGATTTCGCCGGTGCGGGCGTCGAGTTCCGACACGGGCGCACGGTATCCGAGGGTGACGTAGACCTTGTCGCCCGCGGCGACCAGCCGCTTCTGGATGTTGAGCGGGATGTCGCCGGGGCGGGTGTTGAACCAACTCGGCTTCCATTCCCGCCAACCCCATCGCCGGATCGGGACCTTCCAGAGCGGGACGCCGTTGAAGGCGTCGCGCGCGACCAGGAACCACTTGTCGGGAAGCGGATGGTCGCCGGCAAGGCTGATCGGGGCCTCGTCGGCGATGTAGAAGAGCCGGCCGCGGGCCGTGACCAGCGTGCTGACGCTGGAGTCGGTCTCATGGCACCGCAGCCACGTGGGCCCGGAGATCCACTGGTAGTGCTTCGGCGGTCCGACAACGCGGTCACGGGCCACCGGGTTCCCGTCGGGGCCGTGGAGGTAGTGGGTCCATTGGTCGATGTCGTTCGGCCATGGCTTCCTCATCCGCACCCAGGTCCGCTCCGTCTCGACGACCGAAACCTCCTCAGCCCCTTGCGAACGAAGCGAGGCGGCAAGCTCCTCCGCCCAGGCCCGCGACACGGCCGGGGAGGACGTCCCAAGGTATGCGATGCCCAGCGGCGCGAGGACCCGGAGCACCTCGCGTGGCGAAGGCCCGGCCTTGGCCAGGGCCGGATAGGAGTCGACGATCACGAGGTTGACGAGGTTATCGGTGTAGGGGAGGCGTCCCGGGGGAAGCGTGTCGGCCGAAACCGGGCCGTACATCCCCTTGGCGCGCACGGCCTTCCTGACACTCTCGCAGCACGCCCGGTCCGGGCACAAGGCCTGCACGACGAATTCCCCCTGCTTGGCCATGGCCATGGCCAGATCGGCGTCCGCGGCACCGATCACCGCACAGATGCCACCGGGCGCACCGCTCCATTGCACGACGTGGGACGCCATCGCCGCGGCTCGGGCTTCGGACGTGCCCTCGGCTCGGGCCGAGACGCCTGCCGATTGCAGACACGCGGCCAGAAGGAAGAAGAGGGCACAGATCGTGCGGGCGTTGAATGCTGTCATTCTGGTCTCCGTTGTCCACAACGGCTTCTCACGATTCCGGGAGGGCGCAAGGTCATTCGTTGCCGTTGCGGAACGTGTAGGGTGGGACAAGCTCCAGCGCAGTCCCACCAAACAAGCCGCGAGAATTCCGGTGGGACTGCGCTGGAGCTTGTCCCACCCCACACTCCTGTGTTCCTTTTCCTTTCTCCAGCCCAGGCGCTTACGCCTGGGTCGCCGGGCCACGAAGAACGGTTTTAGCCCCTTCAGGGGCTTCCTCCTGCGTTACCCGCCTTCCGGCCCATCGTCCTCTTGGGTCTCCGTCATTTCCAACAGAACCGACAACCGGCCTCTGCGATGGTGTTCCTCCTAACGGTCAATACAGCGCGACACCTTCTCCAGTTCATCTCTCCGCAACGTCAAAACGCCCTATCCCTCTTGCCAATACAGCCCAAGCGAAATGGTAGTACATTTCGTGGAATGCGTGGCCCATGGGCATCTCCGATTTCGCCGGCGCCGTCGTGAAAGCCCCTGAAGGGGCTGGCATTCAGTCTCTTGTCGCTTTCGGTCCCAGGCGTAAACGCCTCGTCCTGCCCCACATTTTTCGCGGTTAGCGGGGCCAG
>CAYSGY010000130.1:0-11991 GCA_964430315.1 uncultured Planctomycetaceae bacterium | reverse complement strand
CGACATACCCGGACACGTGAGGTCCTGGACGCAAAGGAACATCTTGTACTTCTGCGCCGCGGCGCCCATCAAGAGGGCCTCACTGTGGCCCTTGCAGGCCTTCAACGCCACCCCCGAGTAGCCCAACTCGCGGCTCAGCAGGAGGCTCTCGAAATCGACCAGCGATTCGTCGATCACCACGGGCTTCCGCTTGGCGGCTTCGTGCATTCGGTTGGCGGGATTCGCCTTCAGGTCGCGGTGCGTGGGTTGCTCGATGTACTGGAGCCGCTCCAGCGCGGCGGGCGACCTCTCTCCTACGTGGGTGAGAAAATCGAGCACGTACTCGACGTTCTGGCACTTCTCGTTGAAATCGGCCGAGTAGTACCAGGCCGCGCATCCCCGCTCCTGCTGGGCCGCGGCCGCCACCCGCTCGATCGCGACGACACGGTCCACGTCCCACGCCAGGTTGTCGCCGTTGAGCTTGATCTTCAGGTGGGTCAGCCCGTCGGCCGCGATCCACTCGGGCAGTGTTTCCGGCAGGCCGTCGTTGATGCGTTGGGCAAGGTCGCCGTCGGTCAGCGGGTCCAAAGCCCCGACGAGGTGATAAAGGGGCATCGTGGCCTTCGGCTGCCGGAGCGTGTACGCGTCGAGATACTCCCCCCGAAACTCCGGGCCAAGATATGCCGACAGATCGCAGTTGACGAACTCCGGCCCAAGCAGGTTGTAGGAATTCCGCCCCAGCGTCTTGCCGTAGGCATCGTGGATCGCCGCCTCGAGCGGGCTGGCCGCTACAAGCTGCGCCAGCCGCGGGATCGACTCCGCCAACCCGGCGTCGCGGGCCACGGCGTCGGCCGCCGGCTGGTATCCCTGCGACAATTCGTGCGTGATCTCAAGGGGGTGGCCGTACTCCGGATAGCCCGCGGCCTCACGCACAAGCCGCTGGCCCAGGCCAATCATGGCCTGGAGAGTCGATTCCCCCGGCACCTTCTGGCTGGGCCATGCCCAGACGTTGCCCACCGGCACGGACCCAAACCCGCGACCCTGCCGGCCGTCGCGCGTGACCACGTCCACCGCGACGTGCAAGAGCACGGCGTCGGTCACCACGCGACCGCCGAACTTGATCGGCGTGCGATACGCAAACCGTTCTGTCTCCGCAACCGCCTGCACCACACGGACGTCGGTGGGCTTGGACATCGCACCCTCCTGAGCCAAGCACGGTCGATGGGCTCAAACCAATTGCTTGCGCACGGCCCAAACCGCCGCCTGGGTCCGGTCGGAAACGCCGATCTTCCGCAAAATGTGCTGCACGTGCTCTTTGACCGTCTCGTAGCTGATGTGCAGCGCCGCGGCAATCTCCTTGTTCGTAAGCCCGTAGGCCAACTGCCGGAGCACCTCGCTCTCCCGCTGAGTCAGGGGCACTTCGACGTCGGCAGCCAGACGCGGGGTGGCCAACGCCCCGGTCACGCGGCGCAGCTCGTCGCGTGTCCAAACGCTCTCGCCGGTCGCCGCAGCCCGGATCGCCGTCAGAAGCTCCTCACGCGAACAGCCCTTCAGGAGGTAGCCGCTCGCGCCCAGGGCCACAGAGCGCGCGATGTAGGTAGGATTATCGAAGGTCGACAGCATCAGCACGGGCATCTCGGGGCGATCGAGCTTGATCCGCCCAAGGGCCGTCAGGCCATCCCCCTCCGGCATGCGAATGTCGAGCAATACCACGTCCGGCCGGTGCGCCAACGCGAACTTGACCGCTTCCTCACCCGTCGACACTTCGGCCATGACCTCGACGTCGGTATCGGCCAGAAGAGTCTTCAACCCGCAACGGACCACTTCGTGGTCGTCGGCAATCAGGATTTTGATGCTCATGAGATACTCCGATCAGTTGTGACAGACATTCCCCAATGCTCGACCGATGTGCCGAGCCAGCGCACCGTCTCCCTTTCCGTCGTCCTTACCATCCACGGCTTCGACGCCAGCCAGTCTCGCGACCGACGCTTCCCAGCACTTCTCGCGAGGCGAATCCACCCGCCAACGAGCCTGCGATTGGGGGCCCAAACCGTTCCCCACAATGTACCCCTCTATCTAATCATTTGGCAAGCCTCCCTACATCATAGCGTAAAAGAAACCAAAGAGTAGGGAGGGGGGCACGATTTCTGGGGGCATGCCGCCATTCCCGATGTGCCCGCCCTGGCGAGTCCGGCAACCTTAACGAGTGGCTTGCACCCCCAGCCTTGCTACAGGTATCCAGCGGAATAGACCGCAAGCATCCATCACATGGGGGGCTCCGAAGGATACTCCCGCTTGGGCACCGGCCAGGGATTGACGGCCCCGTAACGGGGCTTATTCTTGAACCCAGGTGGCCCCCCTTTTTCGCCGCTCGCCCTGGCTCCCTTTCTGCTGCTCACCGCCAGTCCATCCTCCCGCGCGGCTGCTACCGTGGCACAGGCCACCTCGGCGGGTGCCGATCCATGCCGGATCAAAGACCGTACCATCGTAACCAGTGAAATGAGTGCATGTTACAGTGACCCACCACACATGACAGAACGCCTTCTCAGACGGTGTTTTTGTGATAGAATGATCGCCTGGGCACTACTTGGTCGTGGAACCCAGACGCGTTTCGGAGGTTGACGCCTGTAGTCAAGCGATACTCGCAAGGATGATGTCCGATCTGAAGGAGAGCGAAACTCAAGAAACAGTGAAGACGCAAGACGCCTCCCGGAGGGTACGCGAATGGTTAGCAGCCTGACTCGAAATCAGGTGCCGGGCAACCGGTTGAGGGTTCGAATCCCTTGCCCTCCGCTCTTGATAAATAAGGACTTACGTCGATTCGCGGGTTGTGGTGGGTGCAAGTAATGGCGGCGTTTACCCACCATTGGCAAGCACTGCCAAACTTGGTAGCCTGCAGCCCCGTTCGGCTTGCCGTATGCGCCATTCCATGCCGACCCTCGGCTGCGCCGAGTGACGGCATGCCACCCAACCGCGCCGAGTGACGGCATGCCACCCAACCGCGCCGAGTGACGGCATGCCACCCAACCGCGCCGAGTGACGGCATGCCCCCAGCGCGGCTCACCCGTCGTGGAAGTCGCGTTTCTTGGGGTCGTAGACCTGCCGGCGGCCGGTGTCCATGGCCCGGACGGCCATCAGGGCCGGCACGCAGTGCTGGTAGCCCGCCTCGATCGGCGCGTTGCACGCTTTGCGCGAGCGGAGGCACTGGAGCCAGTTGAGGAAGTGGTCGGGGGTCTCCACCGGGGTGACCGGCGTTTCCTTGGCGGAGAGGTTGCCGGGCTTGATCGCCCCGGCGTTGGAATAGACGGGCTTCTGCCAGTTCGTCAGGTCAACGGTGCCCTGCTCCCCGTAGATCTTGTGGACGCTGCCGCTGCCGTTGCCGAAGTTGGTCGAGTAGCTCACCAGGAAGCCTTCGGGATAGGTCCAGACGGCCTCGCAGTGGTCGGGGCAGGTGAAGCCTTCATCCTTCCAGGTGAAGGTTCCACCCTGGGCAACGCAGCTCACCGGAAACGTCGTGCCGACGATGTAGTTGTAGAGATCAATGAAGTGGCAACCGAGATTTGCCAGCGGGCCGTCGGTGAACTCGCGGAAGCCGTACCAGCCGGTCAACAACTTGCCGTCGAAGGGGCGCATCGGCCGGTTCATGAGGAATTCCCTCCAATCGACGTCCTCTTCCTTGATCGGCTCGGCCCTCTGCATCCAGGAATACCAGTAGGGCTTGGTGCCGTTGCGGCACTGTTCGATCCGCGTCACCTTGCCGATCGCCCCGGTGCGGAACAGGTCGCGGCAGCCGGTGCTCGTAGGATAACTGCGGACCTGGGTGCCCATCTGCACCACGATGCCCGCGGCCTTCACCGCGTCGCAGCACCGCTTGAGCGATTCCATGTCCATGGCCAGCGGTTTTTCGCAGTAGGCGTCTTTCTTGGCCTTGGCCGCCTCCTCCAGGTGAACCGCGTGCTGGTGGTCGCAGGAGGCGATCATTACGGCGTCGACGTCCTTGAGGGCCAGGATATCGCGGTAGGAGGCGAACTGCTTGGCCGTCCGGCCGTACCACTCCTTGCACCGCTCGGCGGCCCGTTCGCGGCGGATCCGCCAGGGATCGCTCACCGCGACGAACTCGACGTTCTGCGCCTTGTCGTGCTTGTGGACTCCGGTCATGTGGGCCGCGTAGCCGCGCCCGCCGCAGCCGATCAGCCCGAGCGCGATCCGCTCGTTGGCCCCGACGACCCGCCCGTAGCTCGTGGCGGTAAAGGCCATTGCGGCGCCGGCGGAGGCCGTCGCCAGGAACTGCCGGCGGGAAGGAGAGTTCTGCATCGCTGGTCCTCCGGTTCAAGGTGGGAACGCATGCGCGCGGCCGGAGGCAGATCCTGGCCCGATCGCGCCTGCCGGCCGTTGTATGCCGGCGCCCGCCCGAAGTCAAGCAAATCCGGGCGGCCGATGCCGAATCCGTCGCGGGGCGGGAGCGAGGTGAAGGAGACGAAGCGATCACGAAAACACGAAAGGGGGAAAGCACGAAAGAAGGGCGCGAGGCCTTTCCGCTTTCGTGTTTTCGTGTTTTCGTGATGTCGTGATGTCGTGATGTCGTGATTGCCCGCCCGCAACTCCTCGGACCCAACAGCCTAGAGAATTCCCCGCAGCGTCGCCCGGGCGACGCGGAGCATATTGCCGCCGAGGATTTTCTGAATGGCGTCGTCGGAGTGGCCTCGTTGGACGAGGCCCACGGTGAACATCGGCCAGTTGGTCCAGGCCATGGTCGCCTGGGAATCGGAGAGCGGGAAGGCGTTGGGCGGCCAAAGGGCTTCCCAGCGAGGCCGGACGCGGGCGGCTCTGGGGACTTTCTTGGCCTCGGCCGCCATCGCCCGGGAGGTGTAGGCCACGTCGGTGCCGATCGCCACGTGGTCGGGCCCGAACTTCTTCACGACGTAGTCGATATGGTCGAGCATCGCCGCGAGGTTCCCCTTGCCGCCCAGGAAGCTCGGCACCGCGCAGATGCCGACGTAGCCGCCGGTATCGACGATCGCCTTGATCACGCGGTCCGGCTTGCTGCGGATGTGGTGATTCAGGGCGTCGCAGGCGGTGTGGCTGGCGACGACGGGCCGCGACGAGGCCGTGGCCGTGTCGAAGCTGGTCTGCCAGCCGGAGTGGGCCACGTCGGGGATCACGCCCACGCGGTTCATCTCGGCGACCGCGGCCCGGCCGAAGTCGCTCAGGCCGCCGTTGGCCGGCTCGGCGCAACCGTCGCCCAGCATGTTCCGGCGGTTGTAGGTGATGTGCATCATGCGGATGCCCAACTGGAAGAAGATCCGCACGTAGCCCAACTCCCCTTCGACGCTCTCCCAACGCTGGGCCAGAGGCATGCCGTTGCCGCTGAAGTAAAGGCAGTGCTTCCCCTGCTTCTTCGCCGCTAGGATGTCGTCGGGGACGACGGCCCGGACGACGAAGTCCCGGAGCACGTCGGTCACGAACGTGAACCGGGCCAATCGTTTGAGGAGCC
Organism: uncultured Planctomycetaceae bacterium; assembly: GCA_964430315.1. Taxonomy (GTDB): domain Bacteria; phylum Planctomycetota; class Planctomycetia; order Pirellulales; family Thermoguttaceae; genus CALFBP01. The sequence goes on along the minus strand of CAYSGY010000130.1, from coordinate 6,518 downwards.
GATCAACGGCCTGCCCTTCCTCGCCGGCGTTCTGGAAGATGCACGTCACGCCCGAGGCGTTCCATGCCTCGCGGTACTCGGCCTGCTCGGCGGCGTCGGTCGCCGAGCGGGTCATGCTCATGTCTTCGCGGAGGTCGTCGAGTTCCGCGGTCGAGGCCCCGGCCTCCACCGCCTTGCGGAGGACATCGCCGTCCCACGCGGAACGTGGCGAGAAACCGTAGGACTCGCAGACCACGGAGGCCGCGTGCAACTCCAGCCCGTGCTGCAACTGCGCCGGACTCGGCTTGAGGACCTCCAGGGCCGCCTGCCGCGCCTTCTCGATCGTCTCGTTCCAACGAGGTTGGGGTGTTGTGGCCGGCTGGCTTCCGGGCCCGCCGGGGGTCGCCTCCGCGCCGCCGGCCGGACCGCCAGCCGCCCAAAGCGCCCCGGTGCAAGCCGCCGCAGCGCTGGAGAGAAGACTGCGTCGGGAGAGCGTGGCCGGTCTCCGTTGCGATTGCTTCATGGATGGACTCCTTTCGGAGGACTGGGGATTCGCATCCGAACAAGTTGGCCAATTCTCCACTGTAGGGAACGCCCTCCGTGGCGTTCCATGAATCGCCATGGTTGCCGATTCTCCGGTTCCCGGAACGCCACGAAGGGCGTTCCCTACAGGCTTGTCACGGCTTTGGCCTGAATTCGCATTCCTGAAAGGAAACATGGTCCGCGGCGCGTTCCGCAAGCCAGTCTTTCGCCCTCTGAGACACGTAATTGTAGGCCGTCGTATCCGCACGAAAGAAATCCAGCCCCTTCAGGGAGCCGCTCTCAATGAGTATTCTCGACTCCCATGCGCGCTTCCCTGTGGGAACTCTCACTTCTCTCGCTCCCACCTCCAGCGCCATCTCCCATACCGGTTGCATCTGCTCGGCAAGTTCTGGGCAATGCTCCTGCTCAAGGATATAGCTTTCCGGCTCCCCGTCACTTGGGTACTCTTGAGGCTCCTCAGCGTCCAAATCCCAGACATGCCAGTGAAGTCTCACGATTCGCGTGAGCCGCACTTCGCGCAAAGAGAAACCGGTGAGGCCGGAAGTCTCCAGTCCCCTCCGGAATGCATCCGTGACCACGATATCGCCGATGCCGGGAAAAGAGATCGGAGGCATGAACGGTCCGGTGCGTTCCAGTTGAATGATCCCTTGAGAGTCCCGCCCCAGGTGGGCCGACATTCCGTGCATGAGGATGTCTCCGTAGTCTCCCCACGGGACCCGACCACCAACGAGTCTGTATGTCGGCCGGTCTTTCGGCATCGCTATGACCCACGGGGTTTCGTGTGGTGCCTCCCCTGGGGCTTGGCTTCGGGCCGGCCCCTCACGCCTCGCGGTCGCGGGAACCGATCAACTCCTGGAGCCTCTCGGCAAGCTCCGTGGGAAAGCGGCGGGCCCAACTCTCGTCGATCAGCCCGACTTCCAGCATATCCAGCAGATGGACTCTGTCCTTCAAGCGAAAAGCCGTGAGCTTCATGCGCACGAGCGCGTCGATGGTAGGCACGGCGTTGCCGTCGACCACGGTGTAGGGGATTCCCGCCTGCTTCAGGGCGGCGGCCGCACGAGATGCCCGCTCCCGAACGGCTTCCACGGCGGCAATCATCCTTTCCCAGGAGAATTCGTGAAGGGCGGTCGTGGCCATATTGCGATCCAGCCAACCATAGGATGGTCCATTTGGCGCTATTCTATCACCCCTGTGGCGTGCCGCAAGCGGCGCGCCGTATCATGGAGCCCCGGGGGCTGTTGAACATCGCCGAAAAGAGACCCGTGGAGGCACAACATGGTATCGTTGCGATCCGTCGCCCGTGTCGGAATCCTGGCATCCATCCTTCTGCCGCAGCTCGGCACGGCCGAGGTGGTGCGTGTGGAGATCCGCCAGCGAGGGCCGTTCGCCGAAGGGCATGCATTCGGGCGCACCGGGTCCTACGAGCGAATCGTCGGGCGCATGCACTTCGAGGTCGCCCCGGACGATCCGGCCAATTCGGGCATCGTCGATCTCACGCTCGCCCCGCGCAACGCCCGCGGCAAGGTCGAGTTCTGGAGCGACTTCTTCCTGCTCGCGCCGGCCGATCCGCGGCGCGGGAACCGGCGCCTGCTGTACGATGTGAACAACCGGGGCAACAAGCTGGCCCTCTGGACGTTCAACGAGGCCCTCGGCAACAACCCCGCCACGCTGGCCGACGCGGGCAACGGGTTCCTGATGCGGGAGGGTTACTCGGTCCTCTGGTGCGGCTGGGGCGGCGAGATCCCGGCGGAGAACGACCGGCTCCTGGCCGGCCTGCCCGTCGCGCGGGAGAAGGGCGGCGGACCCGTGACCGGCAAGATCCACGTCGAGATTTGCCGCGACGAGCCGGTGGAGAGCTCGCCGCTGTATTGGACCCCGTGGACGGTCTCCGTGCCCTACCCGCCGGTCAGCCTCGACACCAAGCTCGCCAAGCTCACGATGCGTCCCAACCGGTCGGAGCCGGCCGTGGAGATCCCGCCCGAGCGTTGGGCGTTCGCCCGGGCCGAGAACGGCAAACGAGTGTCCGACCCCGGCCAACTCTGGGTGGAGGGCGGGTTCCGGCCGGGGTGGCTGTACGATCTGGTTTACACGGGCAAGGACCCGCGCGTGTCGGGCCTCGGGTTCGCCGCCGTGCGCGATTGCACTTCGTTCTTCCGATACCAGCCGGCCGACGGCCGCGGCACGGTCAATCCCTTGCGCGGCGCCATCGAGCGGGCCTACGTTTTTGGGATTTCCCAGTCGGGCCGCTTTGTGAACCATTTCATTTATGACGGATTCAACACCGACGAGCAGCAGCGGGTGGTCTTCGACGGGGCGATCTCCCACGTTTCGGGCTCGGGCCGGGGACTGTTCAACCAGCGATTCGGCATGGCCACGCTCTGCGCGGCCCAGCACGAGAACCGGCTAACCCCTTCGGAGTCGTTTCCCTTCACCACGGTGGCGCAGACCGACCCGCTCACCGGGCGCTCCGGCGAAATCCTGGCCCGCGCCCGGGCCCGCGGGCCTCTGCCCAAGATCTTCTTCACCCAGACTTCGACGGAATACTGGACCCGCGGCGCTTCGCTCCTGCACACCGACGTGGAAGGCAAGAAGGACGTCGCCCTGGACCCGAATGTGCGGCTCTACTGCGTGGCCGGGGCGCAGCACCTGGGCGGCGGGCCGACGGACCGGGGCACCTGCCAGAATCCCCGCAACCCGCTCGACGACCGGCCGCCCGTGCTGCGGGCCCTGCTGGTGGCCCTGGACCAATGGGTCACGTCCGGCAAGAAGCCGCCTGCGAGCCGCTACCCGCGGATCGCCGACCGCACGCTGGTCGATCTGGAGACGTTCCGCAAGGCCTTTCCACGAATCCCCGGCGTGCAGACGCCGGGTGTCCGCTACGAGCCCTTCCGGCTGGACTTCGGGCCGCGGTGGCTCACGGAGGGGATCGCCGACTGCGTGCCTCCCCGCATCGGGCCGGCGTATTGCACGCTGGTTCCCGCCGTCGATGCCGACGGCAACGAAGCGGCCGGCATCCGCCTGCCCGATGTCGCCGTGCCGCTGGCCACGTACACCGGCTGGAACCTGCGGGCCGCGTCCTGCGGTGCGGAAGGGATGTTGGCGCCGTACAACGGCTCGTATCTGCCGTTCGCCCGGACCCGCGAGGAACGTCTCAAGAGCGGCGATCCCCGTCCTTCCATCCTGGAACGCTATCCGACCCGCGACGCCTACCTCGCCCGCGTCGCCCAAGCCGCGGTGCAACTCCGCGACGACGGACTGCTGCTCGACGAAGACGCCGTCGCGATCCTCCGGAAGGCCGCGAAGAAACCGCTCTGGGACCGGTGATTGGCTGCAACCTGGGTAAGCCCAGGGCCGAAGTTGTTCTTGCGCGGCTCCTTTCTACGTCCGTCGCCAAAGGTCATGCGGCCTGGCGGCCTCGGTCTTGAAGGGCAACGGCACCTTCCGGCCCGTGCCGGCGGATTCGTAGGCGGCCAAGAGGGCTTCGAGGGTGGCGCGGCCGTCTTCGCCGGTTTCCATGGGCCGCTTGTCGTTCTGGACGCAATCGACGAAATGCGCCATTTCCTGCGGGAAGCCGTAGTTCCAGCACTCCTCGAACATCGTGAAGCTCCAGCCCGCGGTCGTGCCGGCCTTCTCGACCGCGTAGTCGTAGCCGGTGGTGCTGTAGGTGTGGATCGAGCTGCCTCGCAAGAGGTCGGCGAAGGCCACGCCCTTGGAGCCGTAGAGTTCCACGCGGTCGTCCATGCCGCCGAGTTTGGTCCAGCTCTCCTCGGCCAGGCCCACGCACCCGCCCTCGAACTCGACGAGGATCAGGGCGTTGTCGTCGCCCCGGGTCTTGTCTTTGTGGACCAGCGTGTCCATGTGGGCATAGACCGACTTGATCGGCTGCTTGTCGAGCATCCATCGGAAGAACTCGATGGCGTGGCAGCCCATGTCCAGCCCCACGCCGCCGCCTGCGCGGTCCACGTCCCAGAAATGGGCCGCGTGGGGGCCGTCGTGTTTCTCCAACTGCTTGATGAGCGTGGGAGAGCCCAGGGCCCCGTCGTCCAGCAGCCTCTTGACCCGGACGTATTTCGGGGCGAAGCAGATCTCCTCGGCGTACATCAGCTTCACGTTGGCCTTCTTACAGGCCGCGATCATCTCGTCGGCCTGCCGGAGGTTCAGGCAGAGCGGCTTCTCGCAGATCACGTGCTTCCCGGCCGCGGCGGCCTTGACCGTGAACTCGCAGTGGAGGTCGTTCGGGACTCCGATCACCACGAGGTCCAGTTCGTCGATCTCCAGGAACTTCCGGTAGTCGGTCCGGTGGTGCGGGATGCCGAACTTGCCGGCCAGGGCCTCGGCGTGCCCGGGCGTGGGCGAGTAGACCGCAAACAACTCCGCCTGCGGCACCATCTTGAATGCCTCGGCATGGAGATGGGAAATGAACTGCGAACCAATCAGACCGACGCGAACCGGCTTCGTCATGGTTGGGACCTTTCGGAGAAGAACCTGTATTCCCAGCTACCCGAGATGATAGCAACCAAGTAGGGTGCTCTGCGAGCACCATTTCCGGTCAATTGCCGGATTGCCCCAGCAGTCGTAGTCGTAGGGTGCTCTGCGAGCACCATCTTCGGTCAATTGCCGGATTGCTCCGCACAGATCAGGCTGTTATGATCTCGACATGGCCCATTACCGTCGCTGTTTTGTGCCCGGCGGGACCTATTTCTTCGCCCTCGTGACGCAAGGGCGAGCCGAGTTCCTTTGTGATGATACGGCACGACCCATCCTCGCCAACGTGCTGCGCGAGTGCCGTGCGCGATGGCCGTTCGCCATGGTCGCTGTCGTCTTGTTGCCGGATCATCTCCATGCCCTCTGGTCATTGCCGGAAGGCGACGCTGCTTATCCGGTCCGCTGGGCGTGGATCAAGAAGGAGTTCACCAAGCGATGGCTTGCCAGCGGCCGCTGCGAGCAGCCGATCAGCGACGCGCGGCGTCGGCGTCGCCGGCGAGGCGTTTGGCAACCGCGGTTTTGGGAACACACGATCCGCGACGAGGCCGATTTCGAGGACCATTTCCACTACATCCATTACAATCCGGTGAAGCACGGCCTGGTTCAGTATCCGTACCAATGGCCGTACTCGTCATTCCATCGTTGGGTCCGTGCCGGAGTCTATACGTCGGATTGGTGCTGCACACCCGGTGCCGCCCCAGGGTGGGCAAGTCTAGACAAGACAACCGGTGAGTAGCGGATGCCCGACCCTCAAGCGACGGTGCTCACAGAGCACCCTACCCGTGTACTCATTCCCCGCGTCAAGGTCCCGCTCGGCAAGCGGGACCTACAACGCAAATCAGGGAGGTTCCATGCTCATCCCAGTCCCTCCGCGGCGCAACTGGTTTCCTCTATCCGTCGCGGCGGGTGCAGTACGAGACCCAAAGCATCGTGTCAGGGACGGCCTTCACGGCGACGCCTCGCAACGAGGAGGTCAATCTGGTCGTCCGTCAGGTTGGCTTGATCCATCTCAAGCGTCGTCTGGGCCAATTCGGCCTTCCACAGCCGCTCTTCCAGGCGGTCGAGTTCCTCGCGCAAGAGGACAAATTCCTCCGGATTAAGGCCGGCAGCCGCGGAAACGATTTCGTGAATGGTCGTCATTCAAGGACTCCCATACAAGGACCTGCCCGCTTCTATCATTCTACCCGCACAGGTCGTTCGCTCTAATCCAACTTCAACTTCTTGACCCTGGGCATAAAGGCCCTCCGGAATCTCGCGATCATATCGACCATCCAAGCGACGTATCCGTCCCACTCGGCGCGGTTCCAGAGGTCTGCTTCGCGGAGCACCACCACGATCTTATCGCTCTTTTCAGGGTGCGGATTCCATGAGAGCGCCGCACCGATCTCGCGCTCGATAGCGTCCTTCTGATCCTGGAGTTGGGGCAGAGCGTTTTCCGCGACCTTATTGCTGATGTAGGTAACCGTTCACACGTTGGGGAGCAACGAGGGGGCTGGTTGATGGGCCAGGTG
>CAYSGY010000129.1:0-11998 GCA_964430315.1 uncultured Planctomycetaceae bacterium | reverse complement strand
CCTCTCCCCTCTCCCTTCTCCCCTCTCCGCGTCTCCGCGTCTCCGCGTCTTCCGACCCCCGCCCCCTGCCCCCCGACCCCTGAGCCCTACTCACTCCCATGTCCACGCAAGTCCTCGTCAAGCAAGGGACCGCAAGAGTCTGGAAGGCTGCTGGAGGCGATCACGCGATTGTCCTGGCCGGCCTGGCTAGCCTGGCCGGCCGGATGGGCGAGAAGGCCGATCTGTCCGACGCCGCAGGGCGTTTCGCTGCCCGCTGGTCGCTGACGGTTGAACTGAACATGGACGTCGAGCCGACGGCCGGCAGCGTGATCGAGATCTACTGGGCGCCGAGCCGCGACAACACGTCGTTTCCCGGCGGCGCAACCGGCGACGACGGCCCGTACAAGCCGGGCGAGGAGGATGAATGGAAGAAACAACTCCTCCTGGTCGGCTGCCTGGTCCTGACCGCAGACGCCGACAGCGTGGTCCAGACCCAGGTTTTCGAGTTCTGGCCGCCTGCCCGATACGGATGCCCGGTCGTCCTCAACAAGTCCGACCAGGCCCTGGAGGGCGACGACGACTCGCACCGCATTACCCTCGTGCCGCTGGTTGATGAAGTGCCATGATCCACGTCCTTCGCCGCAGCAAGCCGAACCGCACGTGGCCCCTCGACGCCGTGCCGCGGGTCAACTGGGCCTCGCCGCAATCGCGGGGACTGGCGGCATGGTGGCCGTTGAGTTGGTGTACGGGCAACGTCGCCCCGGAAGTGTTCAAAGCAGGGCATGGCACGGCCGCGCAACTGGAGTGGCATGCCGATGGAACGTTCGGCACCACGCCATGGTTCAACGGAAGCCGCGAGGTCGTCTTCTCCGACCGGCATCTCCCTGCCGGGGCGTCGCCGCGGAGCCTCTGTGTGTGGGTCCACTTCAGCGAGCTTCCCATCGCCGGAAGGACCTGGGGGGCCCTGTTCTACGGATCGACCACCGAGGATCACGGCATGGCGATCGGCACAGGCTATACGAGCCGCTGGCAGCCCCCGGGCTGCCTCGGCGTGAGCCAGTGGGGCCAAGAGCTGGTGACGCCTCGGGCCTACAACGACGGCGCGTGGCACCACCTTGCGGCAACCTTCGACGGTGCAGTCTGGTCGCTGTACGTCGACGGCGAGTTGGAAAACGCCAAGCGCATGCCGACCGATACCAAAACCAACACCGGACGCATCGGGAGCCTGAACTTCGGCCTGACCTACTACTGGAAGGGATTTCTTCGCGACGCGCGGGTGTATGCCCGCGCCTTGTCCGCGTCGGAAGTCCGGCTGCTCAGCGATCCGGCCAGCCGTTTCGATCTCTGGATGCCGCGGCGGCAGTGGCTGGCGCGGCGAGGCAGCGGCCCGACCTATTTTCTGGACGTTGGACATGTCTACACGACGGGCGCGAACGCCGGTCAATCCCCCTCCGCGGGAGCTGCGTCCGGCGCATCGACGATGCCTGGCACTGTGGGCGGCGAAACGTCGTCGGCCGGCTCCGCGGCCGGCGACTTGACGGTGCCCGGCGCGCTGGCCGGCATAGTCAAGTGAGTACGCAGTACGCAGAGGGCAGAGGGCAGAGGGCCACACGAAGAAGGAAACCCAGAGCACCTGCTTCGACCCCCAACCTCCAACCTCCAAATCCCAAACCCCCAACCTCCGACCCCCAACCTCCGATCTCCGACCCCCAGTCTCCCGTCCCCAACCCGAGTTCCTCCCATGCCCGACGCGCAAGATATTCAAGGCACGGTCTTCAAGAACGGCTCGGCGATCCTGTTGGCGCGGGTGGTCGGCGCCGGCGGCACGGCGGTCACGCGGGCCGAGATCGCCGCGATTCGCTACACCGCGTACCTGCTCGACGATCAGGATCCCGATCAGCAGACGCTCGTGGACGGGCATGTCGCCGTATCGCTTTCTGTCGCAGACAGCATCTACGATGCGCTGCAAACCGACGCCCTCTGGACCCGCGACACGATCGGCTACAACTTCAAACACGTCCTCGACGTCACGTCGTACCCGGCGTTCCCGACGGCGGGCCGTTCCTACCGGATCGCGTACGAGCTGACCCCGGCCAGCGGGCAGGTGATTTTGGTGCGATTCCGATTGCACGCGATCTGAACATCCTTGCGTGGCCATAGGAGGGCGAGGCTCCTGCCGAGCCGGGCACCCGCGAGAACGCATGCTCCTCGCAGGCTCGGCAGGAGCCTCGCCCTCCCAAGACTGTGAAACCTCATTGGGCGTCCAAACCAGGAGCCGATCATGCCAAGCGATGCTGAACAGGTGCGAACGATCAAGAGCCAGACGCTCTCGCGGATCGCCGAGTTGACCGCCCAGCCGAAGCCGACCTACGAGGTCGACGGGCAGAGTGTCTCGTGGAACGAGTACCTCCACCGGCTTCAGGCGACCGTCGACTGGTGCGACCGCCAACTGGCAGGTCAGGAACCCATCGAAATCCACTCCCAGGCAGTCACGTGATGCTTGACCCGCGCAACGACTTCGCCCGTGTTACCGACGCCCTGGAGGCGGTGACGATTCGCCGGGCCGGGAGTTCGGCTGCCGTGGAAGTGGCCCATGCCTTGCGGCAGGCGATACGCACGCGGGAGGCCGAACGATCGGAGGGCCGCTACACGGCCCACGACGTCGTGTGGCACCTGCCCGCCTCCGAAGTTTCCGAGCCGCTGCGGCCGGGCGACGCAATCGTTGATGCGGACGCCGAGCGATGGACCGTCCTCGAGGTGGCCCAGGCCACGCTTCAGAGCCGATGGCGGTGCGTGGCCCGGAACCTCGCCGTGTTCCACGGACTGGACGATCATATCGACCTCGAGCGGGCCGAGTTCACCAAGGGTGAGGGAGGGGCCGTGGAGCCCGCATGGCATGTGTGGAAGGCCGGGCTCCGGGCAAGGATCCAGCCGGCCGCGGCCGGCCTCCAGACCGATCACGACCGGCCGAGCCTGGCCGCCCGATACAAGGTCTTCCTCGCCGACGACGTGCCGATCGACCGCACGCTGCGAATCCGCGGGCCCGACGGAGCGATCTACACGATCACTGGATATCAGAAGGCGGACGCGATCGACGCCCTTCTGGAAATCGATGTACAGCGGGTGATGTGACGGCGCGCTCCGCGAGGATCGCAGCGCTGTGCGCGGGTCTCCTGACCCCGCACTCGACCCGCCCTATGGTCTCGGGGAGCTTCTGGAGACCTGCGGTCAGACTCTCGGCGGGGTCGGGAGACCCGCGCCGAGCGCGTGGCCCTGAACCCTGAACCCTAACACCCTGCCCCCCCGCCCCCGGAGTCCGCCCCATGAACCTGGAGCAAGCGATCCACGCGCGTTGGGCGGCGTCGCCCGTCCTCTGCCAACTGCTTGCGGCAGATCGGCTCTCGACGGGCCTCGCGAAGGGGACCGGTACGCCGTACGCCACGTTGTCACGCAAGCCGGGCCGGACCCTCTTCCGCACAAACGCCGGCGACGCCCTGGACGAAGTGCCGCTGGTGTTCCACCTGTGGCACGACCGGTTTGACGCCGGCCAGGCCATCGTCCGGCAGGTGCACGCCGTCTTCGACCGCAGCGACTTCGCGCTAAGCGACGGCGGGCACGTCGTCCAGATGCGCCGCGGCGGCCTTTCGGTCGTCGAGCACGACGACGGCGTCTGGCTATGGGCGATCGAGTTTTCCGTTCACGTCTATCTTCCCTCGGGGTACTGAATCATGACTACCACGCTACGAAGCAGGATCGACGTTCAGATCGGCTGGTCCTGGCGCGACCGCCTCGGGCCGTTCACCGTGACCGACGACAACCGGCTCCAATTCAACCGGGAACTCGCCGACGGGATCGAGTCGGGCCAGGCCGACGTGGTCTGGCACGCCGCCGACCAGACGCTGCCGGCGGGCGAGTCGATGACGCTTGGACTCGCCGCGCTGGGCCAGAGCCTGTTCGACGACGTGATCCTGATCCCACTGGCCCGGGTCAAGGCGATCCTCGTGGTCAACAAGAGCGAGGGCGGAACCGCGCAGCTCCTCTTGGGCGGCGCGGGCGCCGACGAGTGGTGCGGGCCGTTCGGCATGCTCGGTGATACGGTGAAGGCGATGCCCGGGAGCCCGCTCCTCCTGGCCAACCTGCGCGAGGGTTGGAACGTCGAGTCCGGCTGCGAAATGCTCCAACTCAAGGCGGTCGGCGGCGACGTCGTCTTCGACATCGCGATTGTGGGAACCGCGTCGACCGGCGACAGCGACCCGTCTTCGTCGGATGTGCCGAGTTCCTCCGGGGACTGAGGAGACCTCGCCCATGGCGATCTTGAGCGGCAAGAGCGGAACGCTGCGAATCGACGGCTCGGACGTGCTCCACGTGAGCCGATGGCGAATCGAGAAGCGGGCCAAGAACCGGGCCTATTCGGCCAACGACACGGGAGGCGCGAAGAAACGCGTCCCGGGCGTCAGGGATTGCGGGGGGAGTGTGGAAATCAAGGCCACGGACGCCACGCCGATCCCCGTGTCCGAGGGCGACCTGGTGGACCTCGAACTGCACGCCGACGCCACCGGGGAGAACTACTACGAGTTCTCGGCCATCGTCGACGCCGTCGGCACCGAGGCCGATATCAGCGACGGCAGCCCCGTGGCCTATGGAATCGATTTCTCCGGCAACGGGCCGATCATCGCCCACGGAATCCTGGATCGACCGTCGTGATACGCTCGGCGCGGGGGCGTATCGACACCGCCAAACGGCGGGCAAGCCCGCCCGCTACGCGGAGATGCCGCGCTCAGCGCGGGGCTCCTGAACCCTGACCCCTGAACCCTGACCCCCGATCCCAGCCGCTTCGTCCCTCGAAGGATGGTCCTATGTCTGTTGCCTTCAAAGAACTCGGCGGTTCGCCGGTGGAGAACTACAGTTCGAGCGGCTTCACGGCCCGCCGGGAACTCCTCGTCGCCTGGGAGGACCGCGACGCGCTGGCCGCCGAGATCCTGGGGCAGGCAGCCGAGTACGGCTCCGAGTCGTCGCTGCACTATCCCGGCAAGACTTCGGTATTCGCCACGAGCGTCCGCTTCGAGCCGTTCGATCCCGACAATCCCGACACGAAGGTCCTGCCGAGTCTGACCGAGGGACTCAATAGCTACAGCCGGTCGTTCGCCAAGGCGACCGTGGTGTACCGCACGCTCACGCTGCGGGACCGCGTCGACGGGCCCGACAACGAGTCCGATACGCAACTCTCGTATCGCATGGAGTACGACGTCGAGTACGTGGAGATCACGCCCCGCGGCTGGAAATGGGCCGACAACCCCAGCCTCGCGCTGCCGGACGACCTGGAACTCGTCAAGACCGTGCCCGTGACCGACCACCTCTTGACCTGGCGCCAGGTGGTCCGCCCGCCGTGGGACACCATCCGCAGTCTCCAGGGCAAGGTCAACGCGGGCAAATTCCTGGGCTGTCCGGAAGCCACGGTCCTGTTCCGCGGGGCCAGGGCCAACAAGCTCTTCCGCAGCAGCTTTGAAGCTGGCGCCTCCGACTTCTGCTGGGAGATCCTGTACGCCTTTCGTGAACGGGCGATCAAGTTCGACGGCCAGGTCTACGGTTGGAACCACTCCTACCGCGACGATCCGCCGGGCTGGGCCGAGCCGACCCACGGCGCCGACCGGATGTACGACCTCGCCGACCTGGCCACCCTGTTCCAGCAGAGTGGAACGTGACCTCCCTCTCACGTCGAGAAGCCCACGGGCCGCGGCCCGTGGGCTTGGGTCGCCAGGGGCGTCGAGGATGAAAGGGACTGGCTCCGTGGCACCACCCGGTCGGACATCCATCGACGCGTTGCCGCCACAGTGCCCGCTTCCTCCCGTCTTCGTGGCCGGTTATCCCGGCGGCGTCGGCGGGGCCAACACCGAGTGCTGGCACACCCTCCGGTTGTGGCGGCGCTTCGGGTTGCCTGTGCGGTGCATTCCCACGTGGCAGCCGGATCCCCGTTGGCAAGTCCGCCTGGAGCGAATCGGTTGCGCGACGGTCGCCGCCACTCCGGCCGATTTGCCTTCCGTGCCGGACTTGCCGGGCAGCGTCGTCGTTGCCTTCTGCAATTCCCGTTTTCTGCAAGAGGCCGACCGGTTCCGCGACCTGGGCTGCAAGATCGCCTGGGTCGGCTGCATGACGTGGCTCCTTCCCGAGGAACGCAAGCAGTATCGGCAGCGCGGACCGTGGGACGCCTACGTCTTTCAGAGCCGGTACCAACAGCAACAACTCCTGCCGCAACTGGCCAAGTTCGGCGTCGACGGGACGCAGTGCCGGCTGATCCGCGGGGCGTTTGCCTTCGACGAGTTCGCCTTCCGGCCTACGACGCACGTCCGCGGCACGCCGCTGGTCATCGGGCGGATCAGCCGCCCGGCGGAAGACAAGTTCTCCGCCGCCACGTGGCCGATCTACCGGCGGATCCCGCATCCGGTCCGGGCCAGGGTGATGGCCTGGGACGACTGCCTGGTCCGCAAGCTCGGTCCTCCACCCGCCTGGGCCGAGTGCCTTCCCGCCGAGGCCGAGACGCCCCGGGAGTTCTTCGGCAAGCTTCACGGCATGATGCAGGTCAACGGCCGAGCGGAGGAAAACTGGCCCCGCTCGGGATTGGAGGCCATGGCCTGCGGCGTGCCGGTCGTGGCCCAGAACCGGTGGGGCTGGAAGGAGATGATCCGCCACGGCGAAACGGGATTCCTGGCCGACGACGCCGATGGACTGGCTTACTTCGCCGCTCGGCTGGCCTATGACGAAGAACTCCGCCTCGACATGGCCCATCGCGCCCGGCGGACGCTGGAAGAGAAACTGGCCAATCCCGCGGTCCTTTGGTCGCAATGGCGACGGTTGTTTGAAGACCTGCGGGACAAGTCCCGCCGCTGAACGGCCCACGCGTCCCACCCTTCCCGACTGCCTATAGCCTACTGCGTACTGCCTACCGCGTACTGCGTACTCTCCCCATGAAGATCGCCGCCGTCTGCTGCACCTATCTCCGGCCGAAGCCGTTGGGGCACATGATCCACTGTTTCGAGCATCAGGACTACGAGGACCGCGAATTGGTGATCCTCGACGACGCCGGTCAATACGACGACGCCCGAGGCGACCGCTGGCGGCTGATTTCCCTGTCGAGCCGTTTCCGCTCGTTGGGAGAGAAACGCAACGCGGCGGCCAGCCTGGTTTCCCCGGACGTCGAAGCGCTGGCGGTCTGGGACGACGACGACCTCTACCTGCCTTGGGCACTTCGGGCTTCGGTGGCGGCGCTTCGCGTGGCGTCCTGGTCGCGGCCGTCGCTGGTGCTGCATCCGCAGCCCGACGGTTCGCTCCGCCAGCATCGAACCGGAGGGCTGTTCCATGGCGGCTGGGCGTATCGCCGCCACACTTTCGAGCAATGTGGCGGGTATCCGGCGAAGAACAACGGGGAAGACCGGGCACTGGCCGCCCGGCTGGCCGCCACAGGCAAGCCGATCGCGGACCCGATGCGGCTCGGCTTCCGCCCCTTCTACGTTTATCTCTGGGGCGGCGGGCGACATCTTTCCGGCATGGGGCCGGACGGGTACGAACGGCTGGCCGATGCGGCGGTCGAGAAGTCGGCCGTAACCGTTTGCGAGCCTCCCGCCCCGGACCTCCGCAATCCTCGGATCCTACCCGGAATCCGTGCAAGGGTCTTCTGACGCAGGATCACACCTCGTCCGGCGGCATGGGCGACGCGGCCGGCGGCGACTGCACGAGGTTGTCGTACATCACCTCGACGATGCCGCGGACCACTTCCGCCTGGCTGCTTTCCAGGAGCACGGCGAGTCGCTCGTGCGTGGCGCGATTCCGGTTCATGTTCGACACCGTGGCGACGGCCCCCTCGGCGGTCAACGCCCCGCCCGTGCCGAAGCGGCTGTGAAGCTCCTCGAAGTCGGCCTCGGTCCATCCGCAGAAAAGGTCGGGATGGCTCTCTACCACCTCGGCCACCACCGGGTTGGTGGCCCGGTCGAAGCAACGGTAAACCAGTTGGGCCGGGTCGACGAAGAACTCGTCGGGCGAGACCCCCAGTCCGGCGGCCAACCGGTGCAGGGTCCGCGCATGCGCCCGGTTGGTGCCATCGAGAATCCCTTTCACGGTTCGGCGGTCGAGCCGAGCGTGGGCCGCTACCTGCTCGATCGTCACACCGAGCCGCGTCATCAGCCGCCGCAGGTTGTCGCCAGCATGGTCGGGCATGGGAGATTCCCTCATCATGCGAATTCGTAGATCCTCTGGGCTGGACCCTTGACAGGATACTATACCTATGTATACTTACCTCGCTCGCCTGTCAAGTAGGAACCGGTGGTAGGCACCAGAGAAGTCGGGGGGGATGCCATGATAAAGCGGCGACACTCGGCCGTTCCAGGAGGGGTGGGGACAACGTGGTACCGTGTGTGGCTGGTTGCCTGCGCACGTCAGCCACCCAGACCTACGCACGACCGGGTTCTCGATGCAACCGCGATCAAACCCGCCGAACGTGGGGTGCTCTCCGCCTCGCAAGCAACGCGCTACGTGGAAGCCTTCAACCGCGCCGCTTTGGCCCGAGGACTCGGCGTCTGGGCCCTCGCGGTCCCTGTGGCGGTGCGTTATGAGGGGGACCTGCAGTCGGGGGAAAGGGTGGTCGCAACTGCGATCGGCGTCTCGGTCTCGTCGGAACTGCGGCGGTGTGCCGCACGCGAAGGTTGGCCTCTCCAGGCCCCGCCGCGGGCGACCCGGAGAAATGCAGCGGATGCAGCCAAGCGACGCAAGGTCAGGAAGCGTGAAGGAACGCCTTGAACGGCGCCGAAGCCCACGGGTTGCAACCCGTGGACTTTCCGGACTATCCACATAGGGAAGTCCTTGCGTTGCCCTGCCTACGGCCTCAAGGCCCCCAGGGATTGGCCCAGTCGCCCCAACGCTCCAGGTAGAGCTCGTAAGCTCGGACCTGAGGTGCGTTCTGCTGGAGCCACTCTTTGGTGCGGGCAATGATGGCCTGCTCGGTATCCAAGGCGAGTTGCCCGACGAGGACCCGGGTCCGGAGGAAGATGAAATAGGTATCGAGCACATCGCACCGGCAGTAGTCGTTGATTTCGGTCAGGCGGCCGGCGTCGTACATGTCTTGGACCATGTCGCCCTGGACGTCCATCTTTCCGGGCTTGCCCAGGATGTTCGCGGCGAGGCTGAGCCCCCCGGTGAATCGCGTGGAGCCGAAGTTCGTGAGCAGTTCGCACAGGTCGAGATGGGCCTGGACGTTGTAGCGGCCCCGCGGGTGCTCGAATGACTTCCCCGACGTGTTGAACCAGCCGGGCACGCTCAGGCCGTATCGGAAGGCTGCCAGTTCCAGCAGCGGGATGTCGAACGAGCGGCCGTTGAACGTCACCAGGGTCGGCCGCCGATAGGCCTCCCAACCGCGCCAGAATTTTTCGGTGATGACGTGCGGGCGGAATTCCGGCTCGTCCAACAGCACCAGGTCGATCAACTGGAAGTCGGCCGACACCTTCGCCGCCGCAATCGAGATCGGCACCTGAAACGTGTAGGGGACGAAGTCGCTGTCGAACTTCTCCATCAGCTCCGCACGATACCGCCGCACCGCCTCCTGCGGTTCGATCGCCTCCCGAGGATAGCGAATTCGGGCCACCAAGGCCGGGTCGGCAACGCTCTCAACATCAAACACCAGGTAAGCGACTCCGGCAGCGGCCATGGGTACGTTCTCCGCGGGATACGTCGAGGGATCTGGGATCGACAGGTGCGAGTACCTTAGGAATCGCAAACCAATAAGTCAACCAGCCCCCAAGCCCAGGGGTTGCAACCCCTGGGCTTCGCTGCGCTTCGCCGCCAGCCACGCTATCCGTTACCACCCTCCAAGTTGGCAATCCGCTTTGACCGAACAGCCTGGATAATATGGCGAGAATGCACAAGGGTTGCCGATACGGGAAGACGGGATCGGAGGCCCGTACTGTCTCGACTTTCGCGCCGCCTGCTTCCGAGGAACGAGAAGCCCGCCAGCGGCGCCGGCACGGGCATCGCTACGCGACAGGCCCGAACACAGTTTTGCGCGGGATAGCGGCGATGGACTCACCAGGACCCAGGTACTACCTCTTTTCCGATTGCCGAGCGGGCGGAGAAACAGGGCGGTGGCGGTTCGTATTGCGCGGCCCGGACGGCTCACAACGCATGATGGCCGAGGATCGGGAGCCGGGCGTGCGCGGAGAACGCTTGGAGCTGCTCTCGGTCGTACGCGGGCTGGAATCCCTGGAGGAGCCTTCCCGCGTAACGCTTATGACGTCATGCACTTACGTTCGTGAAGGCGTTCGGCACGGGTTGAACGAATGGCGTAACAACGGATGGCGATGGGAACGTTTTGGACAGATGGTTCCGGTCAAGGACCTGGATCTGTGGCAACGAGTGGACCGGGCCATGGAGTTCCATCAGGTGGATTGTCGTACGTACCGGGTTGACCCACCCCATGGTGCTGGGCCCGGAGCGCCGGGGATGCCCCCTCCCCCTGCGAGGTCGTGTCGGGGGGGGAGCCGTACCTTGTGGCGAGTGCTCCGTCGGCGACTACAATACGGCCTGACGCGGATCGCCTCGGCGACGTTGGGCCGTTCCGTCGATGTGGTCCGGTGAATCACAGCCTGCCGGAGTCTCGCCGGCTTCAGGGGTCTTGGTGATGGGCATCGAGTCTTTCGCAATCAGCTTCTACGGAGCAAGGTATCAAGGAGGAACGTGTGCGGACGATGGTTCCCTTGGACAAAGTTGGACAACTGGTTGAAGGCCGTTACGAAAATCCCTTTGAATTGCTCGGGCCCCACGAGGTGAACGAAGGCGGGCGCCGGGCCTTGGCGGTCCGGGCCTTTTTGCCGCAGTCGACCCAGGCCTGGGTGGTCGATCCGGCCCACGACGACCTGCCGCGGCCGATGCGACGCATCCATCCGGCGGGGTTGTACGAGGCAATCTGTCCGATCGTCGAGGGCGACGGGTCAGGCCGGTATCTCTTGCGAGTGGCCGAGGAGGGCGGAAACAATCGCACCATGCACGATCCTTACTGCTTCCCGCACCTGCTAAGCGACTACGATCTCCATCTCTTGAACGAAGGGCGCCATTGGCGGCTCTTCAACAAGCTCGGGGCGCAGTTGCGGACGATCGACGGCGTCGAGGGAGTCAACTTCGCCCTTTGGGCCCCGAATGCCACGAGCATCAGCCTCGTCGGCGATTTCAACGGCTGGGACAACCGCCGGCATGCGATGCGCAAACACATCCCGAGCGGGTTCTGGGAGTTGTTCGTGCCCGGGCTCGGCGAGGGAACGCTTTACAAGTATTGCGTGCGGAACCGCGACCACGTGTTTGAAAAGTCGGACCCGGTCGGGTTCGCCGCCGAGTGCCCGCCGCGGACCGCCTCCCGCGTGGTCGATCTGACCCGGCACCACTGGCACGACGAAGCCTGGCTGGCCCGACGCCGGAGCACCAACTGGCTGGAGCAGCCGCTCTCCTTCTACGAGGTCCACTTGGGGAGCTGGCGGCGGCCGGGAGACGACCCGAGCCGCTGGCTCACGTATCGGGAGTTGGCCCATCAACTGGTCGATTACGTGAAGGAGATGGGCTACACGCACCTCGAGTTGTTGCCCGTCAGCGAGCACCCGCTCTCGGCCAGTTGGGGCTATCAGACCGTGGGCTACTACGCGGTCACGGCCCGCTACGGCACGCCGCACGATTTCATGTACTTCGTCGACCTGTGCCACCAGAACGACATCGGCGTGATCCTCGACTGGGTGCCGGCCCACTTTCCCCGCGACGGTCACGGGCTGCGGCAGCTCGACGGCACGGCCCTCTACGAGCACGCCGATCCGCGCCAGGGCGAGCACCGCGATTGGGGGACCCTCGTGTTCAACTACGGCCGCCACGAGGTCCGCAATTTCCTTGTGGCGAACGCCTTGTTCTGGCTCGACAAGTACCACATCGACGGCCTTCGGGTCGACGCCGTGGCCTCGATGCTCTACCTCGACTACAGCCGCAAGGAAGGGGAATGGGT
>CAYSGY010000128.1:0-12008 GCA_964430315.1 uncultured Planctomycetaceae bacterium | reverse complement strand
AGGGGTCAGACTGTAAATCTGATGGCAATGCCTTCGAAGGTTCGAATCCTTCACCCCCCACTTCGTGCATGCTTAGGGAGCGGCCTTGAGGTTGGACGTATCGGAGAGGATGGACGGGAGTTTGGTGGGCGAGTGCGGATGAGCCTCCCACCCTGGCGGGTGTAGCTCAACGGTAGAGCAGTAGCCTTCCAAGCTATTGACGAGGGTTCGACTCCCTTCACCCGCTCTGCCGGTCGACGGAAAGCACAAGGAGCCGCCTGTCGGGGCTCCGGATGATGATGTGAAGTATGCCAGCGAGGTCAAGTCGGCAGGGACGGTTCCCTCGGCTGCTGTAGCTCAGTCGGTAGAGCGCGTCCTTGGTAAGGACGAGGTCAAGGGTCCGATTCCCTTCAGCAGCTCTTCGCCGCAAGGCGTTGGTTGGGTGACAAGCGAGACAAGTAATTCAGACCCAAGTACCCCCTTGATTCAGCGCAGGGAGACAGAATGGCCAAGGACGTATTTCAACGAACGAAACCGCACGTGAATGTGGGCACCATCGGCCACATCGACCACGGCAAGACGACCCTGACGGGGGCAATCCTGGCCGTGCAGTCCAAGAAGGGCTTGGCGAAGATCAAGAGCTACGCCGACATCGCCAAGGGCGGCACCGTCCGCGACGCGACCAAGACGGTGACGATCGCCGTAGCGCACGTCGAGTACGAGACCGGCAAGCGGCACTATGCCCACATCGACTGCCCGGGCCACGCCGACTTCATCAAGAACATGATCACGGGCGCGGCCCAGATGGACGGGGCGATTCTGGTCGTCTCGGCCGCCGACGGCCCCATGCCGCAGACCCGGGAACACGTCCTCCTGGCGCGCCAGGTGAACGTGCCCGCCCTGGTGGTCTTCCTCAACAAGGTGGACCTGGTCGACGATCCGGAGCTTCTCGAGCTGGTTGAGCTGGAACTCCGCGAGCTGTTGACCAACTACGGGTTCCCCGGCGACGACATTCCCATCATCCGCGGGGACGCGCTGAGCGCCTACAACAAGCCGGAAGACCCGGCGGCCAACAAGTGCATCCAGGAGTTGATGGACGCGATCGACGCGAACATCCCCGAGCCGGTCCGCCTGCTCGACAAGCCCTTCCTGATGGCGGTCGAAGACGTCTTCTCCATCGAGGGCCGCGGCACGGTGGCGACCGGGCGCGTGGAGCAGGGCATCGTGAAGGTGGGCGAAGAGATCGAGGTGGTCGGCTTGTGCGAACGGCCGTGGAAGACGGTTTGCACGGGCGTGGAGATGTTCAACAAGACCCTCGACACGGGACAAGCCGGCGACAACGTGGGCTGCCTGCTGCGTGGCGTGAAGCGCGAGGACATCGAGCGAGGCCAGGTGCTGGCCAAGCCCGGCTCCATCACCCCGCACACGAAGTTCGAGGCCCAGGTCTACGTGCTGTCGAAGGAAGAGGGTGGCCGGCACACGCCGTTCTTCAGCGGCTACCGTCCCCAGTTCTACTTCCGCACCACGGACGTCACCGGGAGCCTGAACCTGCTCGGCGGCGCCGAAATGTGCATGCCCGGCGACAACGTCAAGATCGCCATTGAGTTGATTTCCCCGATCGCCATGGATGAGAACGTGCGGTTTGCCATCCGCGAGGGCGGGCGGACGGTCGGATCCGGGGTGGTCACGAAGATCCTCGCCTGATCGGCGATCAGGGGTGTAGCTCAATTGGTAGAGCACTGGTCTCCAAAACCAGCGGTTGGGAGTTCGAGTCCCCCCGCCCCTGCCATGATAGGTCTCGACCTTCGGTAACTCAGACTTGGTGTGAACGACCGTGAATGCTTTCTTTCAGGAATTGCTGCACACGGGCATTTACAAGCGTAGCCAGGGCCGGATCACCCGGCAGGTGACGTGGGCGGCGATGGCCGTGTCCGTTGCGCTGGGTTTCTGGCAACTGAGTACCACGATGATCGAGGAGTGGGGTTCCGATCGGGTCGTCGGCATGGTCGTTCCGACCGTGTTGGCCGCGATGGGGTGTTGGATTGCCTATCGGCTCGTGAACTTCCCCCGGTTCGCCGATTTCCTGATCGCCGTCGAGGCCGAGATGAACAAAGTCTCGTGGCCGACGCGGGGAGAACTGGTCCGCAGTTCGCTGGTGGTCTTGTTTACGATTTTCGCGTTGGCGGCGGTCCTGTTCGGCTTCGACGCTGTCTGGAATGCGATCTTCAGGGACGTGCTCAGAATCCTCTAGCAGGGTGAAATCGGGCGTGATGGACGATCCGAACCTTCCGATTCCGCAGCCGACCTCGATGCCGCCAGGCAGCGCGGATGTGCCTGCGCCTGACCCGGCGGAGGCTTCTCCCCCGCCCGGCGAGGCCGAGTGGCTCGACCCCACGGCGAGGCCGAACGAGCCGTCCGGCGCCGGCGCCGGACAGCCCGTCGAGAGCGCTCCGGTTGAAGCTTCCGCGCCGGCGGCAGAGCCCCCCTCGCAGGAAGCCCCCGACGCTACGGCAGCCCAAGTTGCCCGGGTCGTTCCCGAGACGCCGAGCGAGGCCTCTGAGGAAGAGACGCCCGTAAAGGCCTCCCGGCCCGAGCCTCCGCCTTCGGAGCCCGTCGCCGAGATTCCGGCTCCGAAATCGGAGAAGATGGACTGGTACATCCTCAAGGTGCAAAGCAACCGGGAGGAGTCGATTCGCGAGGGCCTTCGCCGGCGGATCTCGATTGCGGGCCTGGACTCCTTCTTCGGCGACATCATCATCCCGACCGAGAAGGTCACCGAGTTCAAGGCCGGGAAGCGCAAGGTGCTCAAGCGGAAGCTGTACCCCGGGTATCTCGTGGTGCAGATGGAGATCAACGAGGACACGTGGTTCCTGGTTCGGGAGACGCCCGGGATCGGGGATTTCACCGGGGCGGCGGGCCATCCCACGCCGATGCAGGAGCGCGAGGTGGCCGCGATCCTCGCCAAACAGGAAGAGAAGACCGACGAGGCCCCCAAGCTCAAGATCAACTTCCGCGTGGGCGACCACGTGAAGATCAAGGAAGGGACCTTCGAGAACTTCGAGGGCGACGTGGCGAACATCGACGAGACAAACGGGCGCGTGACGGTCCTGATCAACATCTTCGGCCGGAGCACGCCCGTGGATATCGAATACTGGCAGATTGAGGCGGTTTAGTCAGGAGAATGGGAGCGCACGCAAAGGCGCCAAGGCGCGAAGAAGAGAAACCGGATTCCCTGTCCCTTTGCGCCTTCGCGTGAGGTCTTTTCCCGGAAAGCTGATAGCTCAAATGGCGAAGCAACTTGTAGGAACCGTGAAGTTTCACGTCCCGGGCGGGCAGGCGACGCCGGCCCCGCCGGTGGGAACGTCGCTGGGTAAGTTTGGCATCAACCTCGGACAGTTCGTCCAGCAGTTTAACGACCGGACCCGCGAGAACATGGGACTCCGAGTGCCCGTGGTCGTCCGCGTGTACAACGATCGGAGTTTCGAGCTGGAGACGAAGAGTCCGGCGGCCGTCGACCTGCTGAAGCAGGCGGCGGGCATTGCCAAGGGGTCTGGGGTGGCGCCCAAGGAGAAGGTCGGGAAAGTGAGCCGCTCCCAGATCGACGAAATCGTGAAGCGCAAGGCTGCCGACCTCAATGCCAGCGACGTGGAGCACGCGCGGCGGCTCATCGAGGGCACGGCCCGGAGCATGGGACTGGACGTGGTGGATTAGGAAGAAGCTCTTATGGCAAAGCTATCCAAGCGAATGAAGGCCCTGGCTGAAAAAGTGCCGGGGAGCACGCCCCTGCCGTTGGCGCAGGCGGTGTCCGTTTTGAAATCGTTCAACACGACGAAATTCGACCAGAGCGTGGAGATCGCGATCCGTTTGGGGGTCGATCCCAAGCAGGCCGACCAACTGGTTCGCGGCTCGATCGTGCTGCCCAACGGGATCGGCAGGAAGTTGCGGGTGGTCGTGTTCGCCAAGGGCGACAAGATCGACGAGGCCACGCAGGCCGGGGCCGACGAGGTTGGCGGGCCGGAGCTGGCCGAGAAGATCAAGGGCGGCTGGACGGACTTCGACGTCTGCATCGCTGCGCCGGACATGATGGGCGTGGTCGGCCCGTTGGGCAAGGTGCTCGGCCCCCGAGGCTTGATGCCTTCCCCCAGGGCAGGCACCGTCACCCCGGACGTCGCCAAGACGATCCGCGAGTACAAGGCCGGCAAGGTGGAGTTCCGCACCGACGCGGGCGGGAACGTCCATGCGGTCGTCGGCAAGCTTAGCTTCGACGAGAAGAAACTCGCCGAAAACGTGCAGACATTCATCAATTACGTGCTGAGCCTGAAGCCCGTTGCGGTGCGAGGGCAGTACGTCAAAGGCATCGCGCTGAGCGCCACGATGAGCCCCAGCGTCCGGGTTGCGGCGTAGGAGACCGGCATGAGCAAGTATGTGAAGAACCTGTTGACCGATCACCTTCGGGAACAACTCCGCGGCGTTGGCGACGCTCTGGTCGTGAACCTGGTGGGCATGGACGCCGTCAACGACAACCGTCTTCGCAAGGAGTTGCGGGCCCGGAACATCAAGGTCATCGTGGTCAAGAATAGTCTTGCCCAGCGAGCGACGGAGGGGACTCCCCTGGCCCCGGCTTTCGACGGACTGACCGGTTCGGCGGCCGTATGTTGGGGAAGCGAGGACATCGTCAGCCTCGCCAAGGAGATCACCAAGCTGGCCCGGGATCCGCGGTTTGCGGCGTTCGCCCCGCGCGGCGGCGTGATGGACGGCGAGCGGATCACGGCCGCGCAGGTCGACCAGGTCAGCAAGTGGCCCAGCCGCACGGAGCAGTTGAGCCTCTTGGTCGGCCAGATCCTCAGCCCCGGGGCCACCTTGGCCAGTCAGCTCACCTCGGTGGGCGGCGCCTTGGCGAGCCAGATCTCGCAACTGGGCGAGGAAGAGGAAGAAGCGAAGAAAGAAGAAGCGAAGAAAGAAGAAGCGAAGGAGGAGGCCGCACCGGCGCCGGCTTGACGCCGGGGCCTGCGGGCTGCCGAGGGCGTGTCCG
This sequence comes from uncultured Planctomycetaceae bacterium, assembly GCA_964430315.1. Taxonomy (GTDB): domain Bacteria; phylum Planctomycetota; class Planctomycetia; order Pirellulales; family Thermoguttaceae; genus CALFBP01. Next base: position 6,997 of record CAYSGY010000128.1, on the reverse strand, counting down.
ATAGGTCAAGTCCAGGCCGGAGGGGGTCTGGAACCTAATCTGATTGTCGATCGGCCGTCGGCGATCGTCGGTCCGTCTGGGAACGGATTGCTCGAATCCGAACGGCCGACGGCTGATAGCGGAAGAATTCTGAGTCCGAGAGAAAGGAAGAGTTTTGCGATGGCAACCGACCAAGCAGTCCGTGAGTGGTCTCCCGAAGCGAAGGACTTGGGCGAGAAGATCGTCCAGTTGACGTTGAAGCAGGCCAAGGAGTTGGGCGACTACCTCGAAGAGGTGCACGGCATCAAGGCCGCCGCCGGCGGCGGCGTGATGATGATGGCCCCCCCGACCGAGGCCGCCGAAGTCAAGGCCGAGAAGACCGAGTTCGACGTCGTGCTGGAAGGCTACGACGATGCGAAGAAGATCGCCGTGATCAAGGAAGTTCGGGCTGCCACCGCCCTGGGCCTGAAGGAGGCCAAGGAACTCGTGGAGAAGCACCCGTCCAAGGTCAAGGAAGGCATCTCCAAAGAGGACGCCGAGAAGCTCAAGGCAGCGCTGGAAGCCGCCGGCGCGAAGGTTTCCGTCAAGTAAAGCCGGTCCGCAGGACCGCGGTTCCGTACACTGTCGCCCTCCCCGAAGGGAAAGAGTGTATTGCGCGGGCAGAAATTGCTTTACGACAGCCGCCCCTATTTCTTGCTGAACAGGCCGCAGGGGGGACTTCGTTCCTATCGAAGGCCCCCTTTCTGCGCCTGTCGTTCCGCTTTCGTCCGACCCCGAGCACGAGGGTGATTCTGCATGGCTACCTCAGCGCAACGGCGTCTTGAGCCCAAGGAAGTCCGACACTTCGGCAGTAGCCGCTGCCCTTACCATACGCCTGATCTGACTGAGATTCAGACGCGCAGCTACGCCGCTTTCCTCCAGCAGGACGTTCCATGGCAGGATCGCAAGGACCAGGGGCTGGAGGGCGTGCTGCGCGAGATCTTCCCGATCGAGAGCTACGACAAGTCGCTCCGGCTGGAGTACCTTCGCTACGAGCTCGGGAAACCGCGCTACGAGCCGGATGAATGCCGGCAGTTGCGATTGACGTACGGGCGGCCGATGAAGGTCATTCTTCGCCTTACCAAGGAGCAACCGGTCGAGGAGGAGGTCTACCTGGGCGACCTGCCCATCATGCTGGGCGGCGGCGAGTTCATCATCAACGGGGCGGAACGCGTCGTGGTGAGCCAGTTGCACCGCAGCCCCGGCGTCGATTTCGTCGTGGAAATGGAGGGCGGGGAACGCCGCCTGCACAGTTGCCGCATCATCCCGGAACGCGGTAGCTGGATCGAGCTCAACGTCACCCGGAAGGAAAGCCTTGCCGTCCGCATCGACCAGAGCGGGAAGTTCTCGGCGATGATGCTTCTGCGGGCCATGGACCCGAAATACGGCCAGAACGCCGACATCCTGAGGGCGTTCTACCACACGACCGTCGAGACCATCGTCGATGGCCGCAGCGTCACCAAGATCGAGGGGAAGATCGCGGTGGCCGACGTCGTCTATCCCAAGTCCAGCCCCCGCGCCGGCGAGATCCTCGTCGAAAGCGGACAGAAGATCACCAAGAACGCCGCCGAGCAGATCTGCACCTCCGGCGTCAAGCACGTCGAGGTGATGCAGGAACAGAGGAGCCCGCTGTTGCTCAACGCCCTGGCCGACGATCCCACCGCGAGCCACGAAGAGGCGCTGCTGCGGATCTACCAGCGCCTGCGCCCGGGCAATCCTCCGCAGCTCGAGAAGGCGAAGGCCCTCTTCCACGAGAAGTTCTACGACACGAACCGCTACCGCTTGGGTCGCGTCGGGCGGTTCCGCATCAACCGCAAGCTGGGCTTGAGCGTTGCGGAAGACGAGATGACCCTTCGGCCCGAAGACCTCATCGCCGCGATGAAGTATTTGCTCAAGCTGCGGTGTGACGACCCTTCGGTCGAGGTCGACGATATCGACCACCTGGGCAACCGCCGCTTGCGCACGATCGACGAGCTGGCCAGCGATGAACTCCGCAAAGGCTTCCTCAAGCTCCGCCGCACGGTGCAGGAACGGATGAGCCTCAAGGACGTCGCCGATATGACCCCGCGCAGCCTCGTCAACCCCAAGAGCATCTCCGCGGCGATCGAGTACTTTTTCGGCCGAGGCGAACTCTCCCAGGTCGTCGACCAGACCAACCCGCTCTCGATGCTCACCCACGAGCGGCGGCTTTCGGCGTTGGGCCCGGGCGGGTTGAACCGGAAGCGGGCCGGGTTCGAGGTCCGCGACGTCCATATCTCCCACTACGGCCGCATCTGTCCCATCGAGACCCCCGAAGGCACCAACATCGGTTTGATCTCCAGTCTCGGGATCTACGCCGGCGTCGATGAGTACGGCTTCCTCGTCACCCCGTATCAGGTCATCAAGAAGGGAAAGCTCCTCGACCAGATCGAGTGGCTTCGCGCCGACCAGGAGCACGAGGCCTTCCTCGCGCCCGCCGACGCCTGTATCGAGAACGACCGGCTGGTCGGCGATACGATCGTCGCCCGGCACCACGGCGACTTCCAGATCGTGCCCATCGATCAGGTCCAGTACATGGACGTCGCCGCGAGCCAGATGGTCGGCGTGTCGGCCGGCCTCATCCCCTTCCTCGAACATGACGACGCCAACCGCGCGTTGATGGGCTCGAACATGCAGCGCCAGGCCGTGCCCTTGCTCATTTCCGAGCCGCCTCTGGTGGGGACGGGCCTGGAGAAGGACGCCGCCCGGAATTCGAGCATGCTCGTGAGGGCCCGCAATGCCGGCACCGTGACCCACGTCGACGCCCGGCGGATCGAGATCGGCAAGGATGTCTACAAGTTGCGCAAGTTCGTCGGCCTCAACGAGCGGACGTGCCAGAACCAGAAGCCGATCGTGCACGTCGGCCAGAAGATCGAGAAGGGCGACGTGATCGCCGACGGGGCGGGCACCTACCAGGGCGAGCTGGCCTTGGGCCGCAACGTGCTCGCCGCCTTCATGGCCTGGGACGGATTCAACTTCGAGGATGCCATCATCATCAGCGAGGAACTCGTGGAGGACGACGTCTACACCTCGATCCACATCGAGGAGTTCGACATCGAGATCCGCGAGACCAAGCTGGGACGCGAGGAGTTCACTCGCGATATCCCCAACGTGAGTGAAAAGGCCCTGCGAAACCTCGACGAAAACGGGATCGTCCACGTGGGCACCTACGTGCGGCCCGGCGATATTCTCGTCGGCAAGGTGTCGCCGAAGTCGAAAACCGAGCTCACGCCGGAAGAGAAGCTGCTCCACGCCATCTTCGGCCGCGCCGGCGAAGACGTGAAGAACGACTCGCTCGAAGTCCCGTCGGGCATCGAGGGGATCGTGATCCACACCCAGAAGTTCTCCCGCCGGATGAGCCTTGGCGAAGAGGAACGCAAGCAGTTCGAGCAGACCCTCAAGGACATCGAGACGACGGGCAACGCCAGGATCGCCGAGACCTTCGGCGTCCTCGTGGCGAAGGTCGAAGAGGTGCTCAAGCGGAAGCTCACCGACGAGGACGGCACCCCGCTGATCGAGGAGAAGGAGCACCGCTACGTCGCCGAGCAGGCCCAGCGGTTCCGGCTGGAATCGCTCGAGGTCCGCGGGGCGAAGCAGAAGGCGGACCTGGATCGGGTCTACAAGGAATTCTGGCCTGCCGTCGAAGACGCCATCGACGACCGCGACCGCCAACTCAACTCGATGAAGCGCGGCGACGAACTCCGCAGCGGCGTCCTCCAGATGGTCAAGGTCTACATCGCGGCAAAGCGGGTGATCTCGGTGGGGGATAAGATGGCTGGACGCCACGGAAACAAGGGCGTCATCGCCAAAATCCTACCCAAGGAGGACATGCCCTACCTGGCCGATGGCACCTCCGTGCAGATTCTGCTGAATCCGCTGGGCGTTCCCAGCCGTATGAACGTGGGCCAGATTCTCGAAACCCACCTCGGTTGGGCCGGGGCCAAGCTCGGCTTCCAGGCCGTCACCCCGGTGTTCAACGGGGCCAGCGAAGAGAATATCCGCGACTGCCTCGTCGCCGCCGGGTTGCCCCGCCACGGCAAGACGCGACTGTTCGACGGCCGTACCGGCGAGCCCTTCGAGCAGGAGGCGACCGTGGGCTACATCTACATGCTCAAGTTGCACCACCTCGTCGACGACAAGGTCCATGCCCGGTCCACGGGCCCCTACTCCCTCATCACGCAGCAGCCCTTGGGCGGGAAGGCCCGGTTCGGCGGCCAGCGGTTCGGGGAGATGGAAGTCTGGGCCCTGGAAGCCTACGGGGCGGCCTATATCCTCCAGGAACTCCTGACCGTCAAGAGCGACGACGTGGAGGGACGCACGAAGATCTACGAGTCGATGGTCAAGGGCGAAAACACCCTCGAGGCCGGCACCCCCGCCAGCTTCGACGTCTTGACCAACGAAATCCGCGGTTTGGCTCTCAACATGCAATTGGAGAAGGGACGGGCGTAACCGAGTACTCAGTACTCAGTCTGGCCGCCGTCGTGCGGCGAGGATTGTCATGGGCGCCCGGGCGCCCGCGGGATGGATGGCTTGCCGCCGGGCCACGTGCCCGGCCCAGGCGCAGGTGCCCGCAAGAACGATGCGTGGCGGTGTGTTGGCAGGCAGAAGGCAAGGTTCCGTGGCCTCACCGAGCACCCGAAGGGAAAGTCGTTCGCCATCGGATCGACCTGCTTGAACCTTTTCGTTTCGGATAAGGAGTGCCCTCCGTGAGTATCGGCGAAACCTCATACGACCGGATCAATGATTACGCGTCGGTGAAGATCAGCCTGGCCCGGCCTCATGACATCCGCAGTTGGTCGTTCGGCGAAGTGAAGAAGCCGGAGACGATCAACTACCGCACCTATCGTCCGGAAAAGGACGGCCTGTTCTGCGAACGCATCTTCGGCCCCGAGAAAGACTGGGAGTGCGCCTGCGGCAAGTACCGGGGGATGAAGTACAAGGGGATGATCTGCGACCGCTGCGGCGTGAAGATCACCCACAGCCGCGTGCGCCGCAAGCGCATGGGCCATATCGAACTGGCCGCTCCGGTGGTCCACATCTGGTTCTTCAAGGCGATGCCCAGCCGGCTGGGCACCTTGCTGAACATGAAGACCACGAGCCTCGAAAAGGTCATCTACTTCCAGGACTACGTGGTGATCGACTCCGGCACCACGTCGCTCAAGAAGCAGCAGTTGCTCACCGAGCAGGAGTACCGCGAGGCGAAGCAGCAATACGGCGACGCGGCGTTCAAGGCCGACATGGGCGCCGAGGCGGTCCGCAAGCTCCTGATGGACCTGGACCTTGTGTCGCTCTCCCAGGAATTGCGCAACGAACTCGCGGAGACGAGCTCGAAGCAGAAGAAGAAGGACCTGATCAACCGGCTGAAGATCGTCGAGTCGATCCGCGACAGCGACAACCGGCCGGAATGGATGGTGCTCGACGTCATCCCGGTGATTCCGCCGGACCTCCGCCCCCTGGTCCTCTTGGACTCCGGCAACTTCGCCACCAGCGACCTGAACGACCTCTACCGGCGGATCATCAACCGCAACAACCGCCTCAAGAAGCTGGTCGACCTCAATGCGCCCGAGGTGATCATCAAGAACGAGAAACGGATGCTCCAGCAGTCGGTCGACGCGCTGTTCGACAACAACCGCTGCAAGCGTCCGGTGCTCGGCTCCAGCAATCGCCCCCTGAAGTCGCTCACCGACATGATCAAGGGGAAGCAGGGGCGGTTCCGCGAGAACCTGTTGGGCAAGCGCGTCGATTATTCGGCGCGAAGCGTGATCGTGGTGGGCCCCAACTTGCGGCTCCATCAGTGCGGCCTTCCCAAGAAGATCGCCCTGGAGCTTTACCAGCCGTTCATTATCCGGCGGCTCAAGGAGCTGGGGCACGCCGACACGATCAAGAGCGCCAAGAAGATGCTCGAGCGCAAGGACGAGGAGGTTTGGGATATCCTCGAAGAGGTCATCCGCAACCATCCCGTCCTCCTGAACCGGGCCCCGACGCTCCACCGCATGGGCATCCAGGGGTTCGAGCCGGTGCTGGTTGAAGGGAACGCCATCAAGCTTCACCCGCTGGTGTGCAAGGGCTTCAACGCCGACTTCGACGGCGACCAGATGGCGGTCCACCTGCCGCTGTCGATCGAGGCCCAGGTCGAAGCGCACACGCTCATGATGGCCACCAACAACATCTTCAGCCCCGCCAACGGCGCCCCGATCATCAGCCCTTCCCAGGACGTGGTCATGGGCTGCTACTATCTCACCGTCGCCTTGCAGAACCGCAGGGGCGACAACATGACGTTCGCTTCCATCGGCGAGGTGCAGCTCGCCTACGCCCTCGGAAAGATCGACACCCACGCGATGATCAAGGTGCGGCTGCCCGCGGGCCGGAAGGTGAAGGGCCGGGCCCATATCGCTCCGGGTTCGATTATCGACACGACCGTCGGCCGCATCATCTTCAATATGATGCTCCCCCAGGGAATGCCCTACTACAATGAGCCGATGCGGTCGTCGGCTCTGGCCACCGTGATCTCCGACTGCTACGAGATCCTGGGACGCCGCGCGACGATCGATCTCCTGGACGAGTTGAACCGCCTCGGATTCCGCGAAGCCACCCGCAGCGGACTCTCTTTCGCCACCGACGACCTCATCACTCCGCCCAGCAAGTCGAAGATTATCGCCTCGGCGGAGAAGAGCGTGATGCGGATCCTGAAGCTGTATCAGCGGGGGATCATCACGGAGGGAGAACGCTACAACCAGGTCCTCGACGCCTGGACCCACGCCCGTGAGCAGATCACTTCCGAGATGATGACGGAACTGGAGAACGATCAGCGCTTCCCGGGCTACGTGAACCCGATCTTCCTGATGGCCCACTCCGGGGCCCGCGGCGGCGTCGAGCAGATCCGCCAGTTGGCCGGGATGCGAGGGCTGATGGCGAAGCCGTCGGGCAAGATCATCGAGACGCCGATCAAGGCGAACTTCCG
>CAYSGY010000127.1:8249-12060 GCA_964430315.1 uncultured Planctomycetaceae bacterium | reverse complement strand
CAGGCACGACTGACGGACCACGAGTCCGCCCCCCCGAAGGGTCTTTTCTTGCAGCTTTCCTGGGCATCGAAGCGGGGACGCCGTCTGGCAGTGGGATGCCGGCAACTGCGGCATGGGGCAGACGTATCCCCCGTGTTGGTGTATTGCACTATTCCTGGTCGAATCGGTCGGACTCGCAAGTGCTTCCCGCCACGTTTTTTCTGGCGACCCGTCTCGCGCCGTGCCTGGATGTAAGCTAACCTTTTTTGTTGTCTCCTCCCTCACGCCGTGGACCGGCGGGCGCGCCGGCAGTCGGGAGGGGCGAGGCTCCCCCGAAAGCCCGGCTTGGCGGCCGCACTCGGAACCCAATCGCGATCCAGGGCATCATGCTTCGAGTCCCGGTTCATTCGATCCAGCCAGGAATGGTCCTCGCCCGGCCCATCCCCTTGCCCCACAACCCGTACCGCTATCTGCTCCAGCGGGATCGGGAGATCCCCATGGATCTGGTGCCGCGACTGAAGCAACTGGGGATCTACGAGGTTTGGGTCCGGCACCAGCAACTGGAGTTTCTCGAAGACATCATCGATGAGGGGCTCAGCGAGCATCAGCGCGAGGTGTACCTCCGCGTGCGGCGAAACTTCGAGGCCATCATCCGCGACTCCAGCGCGGAGCTGGACATTGTAGGATTCCAGGACTCGATCGCCGAGTTGTTCGGGTTCCTCAAGGGGAACTCGGGGAGCAGCACGCTCTTGCAGAAGCTCGACGCCTTCGACAACTACCTGATGTCGCACTCGACCAACACGTGCTACCTCGCGCTGTTGCTTGGGATGAAACTGGAACGGTACCTGATCGACGAGCGGTGCCTCAAGCCCGCCCGCGAGGCCAAGGACCTGCACCTCCTGGGGTTGGGCTGCCTGCTCCACGACGTCGGCAAGATGCTGGTGCCCAAAGCAATCCTCAACAAGCCCGGCCGCCTGGATGCCGCGGAAATGGCGGAGATGCGGCGGCACACGACGTACGGCTACGATCTGGTGCGGAGGAACGTGCCCGCCAATGCGGCCCAGGTCGTCCTGAACCACCATCAGCGGTGGGACGGCTCCGGGTATCCAGGCCGAATCGACCCGCGAACCCGCGAAGCGATGCCGCCCTTGGCCGGCAAGCAGATCCCCGTCTTCTCGCGGATCGTCATTGTGGCCGACGTCTACGATGCGGCGACCAGCCAGCGCTGCTATTCCGACGCGAAACTGCCGGTGCAGGTCTTGCACGAGATGCGCAACCGCTGCCAGGGCTTCTTCGACCCGGAGGTGGCGTCCGCGTTCTATCGCACGGTGCCGCCGTTTCCGATCGGGCAGGTGGTGACGCTCTCCAACGGGGCGGAAGCCGCCGTGGTCGACTTCAATCCCGACTGCCCGGCCCGGCCCAAGGTGAAATGCCTCCGCGCGCCCGGCGAACCGTCCGGCGCACACACCGCCCACGAGGAAATCGACCTGAACGTCTGCCGCGACGTGGAGGTCGCCTCGGTCGATGGACAGGACGTGCGGCCCTACACGGCGTGCCAGCAGGCCGCGGACCCCGAGCCCGTCATGGCCTAGGGTTCCATCTCGAGGCCAAGGGCCCCGACGCACTCCCAAGGTTTGCGGAAGACCGCCTGATCTGCGAGAATCGAGTAGCGCAGTCCTGTCGATCGCGGCCAGCAACGCAACGGCGAACCGATGAATCCATCGCAGTCCGAACTCGAGGGGGGCGCCGCGCCTCAGAAGATCCTGGTCATCGACGGCGACCCGGGCACCGGGATGTCGTATCGGCAGGCCTTGGCCGGCGATCGACATGAGGTTCAGTACTGCCAAGACGCCGAGGCCGGGCTTCTGGCCGCGATGTCCGATGAGTTCGACGTGGTTCTTCTCGAGGCGGTCGTTCCGGGCACGGAAGGGCTCGAAATTCTCCGCCGGCTCAAGCATTCGGGCATCGGTTCCGAAGTGGTGATCGTCACCGGCCACTCGTCGATGGAGGCAGCGGTCGAGGCTATGAAGTGCGGGGCGGCCGACTATCTCACCAAGCCGTTGACCCCCGATCGCCTGCGGGCCGCGGTGCGGAAAGTGCACGAACGGACGCAGAGGATCCATGAGAACGCCCTCGTGCGACGGGAACTCGAACTCCGCCAGGGCTTCGAGGGCATTCTGGGCGAGAGCAAGCCGATGCAGCAGGTCTTCGCCCTCCTCCAACGCGTCGCCCCGACCGATGGCTCCGTCTTGATTACCGGAGAGAGCGGAACGGGCAAGGAGATGGCGGTGCGGGCCATCCATCGGCTCAGCCGCCGCAACGGCCAGCCGCTGCTGGCGTGCGATTGCAGCGCGCTGGCGCCCACCCTTCTGGAAAGCGAGTTGTTCGGCCACGTCAAAGGCTCGTTCTCCGGGGCCATCGCCACCAAGCAAGGACTCTTCGAGGCCGCCCATCTCGGGACGCTTTTCCTCGATGAGGTCGGCAACCTGGCCATGGATACTCAGGGGAAACTGCTCCGGGTGCTGGAAACGAAGCGGGTCAAGAAGGTCGGCGACACCGCGGAACACGAGATCGATATCCGGCTGGTGGCGGCCACGAATCGCGATCTGGCCGAGATGGTCAAGGACGGGACGTTTCGAGAAGACCTCTACTACCGTCTCAACGTGGTCCCGCTCTTCCTTCCCCCGCTCCGAGACCGCCAAGGCGACATCCCGCTGTTGGCGATGGCATTCCTCGAACGGTTCTGCCGGCGCATGGGCGTGGGAGCCAAGAGATTCTCGGCCGACTCGATGTATCAGATGGAAGGCTACACCTGGCCGGGAAACGTCCGCGAACTCCGCAATATCGTCGAGCGGATGGCGATCCTCTGCGAAGGCGACATGATCGAGGTCTGGCACCTTCCCGTCGAGCTTCGCCAGGTCCCGGTCCAGACTCCCCTGCCCGAACTGCCTCGGACGTGGGAAGCCTTTCGGGCCCTCAAACGCCAGTTGGCCTATGCCGCGGTCCACGAGTTGGAGCACCGGTTCCTGAGCGCCGCCCTGACAAGGTCGGGAGGCAACGTGACCAAAGCCGCCGAAGACGTCGGGATGCAGCGGACACATCTCCACGCCCTGATTCGCAAGCACCGGCTGCGCGGTGTCACGACCACGTAGGGACGCGCAGGGCCTTTCGGTTTCGCCGATCGGCAGGGTGGTAAGGTGTCGACCACAGGAGGGGCCTGCCTGGGTCAATAGCAGTCCTCTAAGGGTATTCTCTTACGATACACTGGATGTATCCATAGTACATTCACATGACTGGTTTACCTTCGGCTTCCATCCCCCGGGCCCTTGTCAGGACTTCGCCGATGTGGTCAACTAATTGTATTAAGCGTTCTGGAGCAAGCTGGTTGCGACGGACGGTGCCCGCCTCGTTCGTCACCCGCCCCTAAGATGTGGTCGATCGGCACGGATTCTGCAATCCAGTGCCGGCCTTGGTTGGAGCCGGTGCGCCCCGACCCATCCGCCTGAGCCGAGGGGCGAGTTTGTGTCCGAGACTCCAAGACTGCTGGTGGTCGATGACGAGGACGTCCTTTGCCAGGTGTGTCGGCGGGTGTTTTCGGATCAAGGGCTTGAGGTCGACGTGAGCACTGATGCCCGGGACGGTTTGGCTTGGGCTCAGACGAGAGAGTACGGAGCGGTCCTCCTGGACGCGCGAATGCCCGTGATGGATGGGATTCAGTTTCTCCGGTCGCTCCGCCAAACCAAACCTGAGCTTCCCGTGTTGCTGATGACCGCCTATCCAAGCGTCTCCAACGCCGCAGCCGCCGTCCGGCTCGGAATCTCCGACTACCTGG
>CAYSGY010000127.1:0-8239 GCA_964430315.1 uncultured Planctomycetaceae bacterium | reverse complement strand
CGTTCTCGGCGGAAGAACTCACCCAGGCGGTGCGGCGAGTGATCGCGCTTCCTGAGAGGGAGACGCGGCAGGCCACGACGCAGCCGCCGGAGTTGGCCGACCAGACCGGCTGGGAAGCAGAGACGCTGTTCTGGGACGAGGCGTGGTTCCGGTTGGAGAGCGACGGTTCGGCGTGCGTGGGGGCGGTGGTTCCCGGCCTGCGCGGCGCGGCCGTCAAGGCGGTTCGCCTGCCGCGCGTCGGAGAACTGGCCTTGCGTGGGCTGCCGCTGGCGGGGATAGCGCTGGAGGATGGGACGTCGGTCCGGATCCCTTCCCCCATCTCCGGGGTGGTTGCCGGTGTCAATGACGCCCTGGCCCAGGACCCCTCGCTCCTGCTGCGTGATCCCTGCGGAGAGGGATGGATCGCCTGTGTCTGCACGACACGGATGGAGAACGAAGCGGGCGCCTGCCGGCCGCGGCGGGTTATCCTTGTCAACGCCGAGGATCGCCGGGCCGAGGAACAGCAGGCCGCGCTGACCAGGCTCGGTTGCCGGGTCCGACGCGTAGGGCGGCCCGAGGGCCTGGCCGAGGCGCTCCGCGACCGGCAGTGGCCTGTCGCGATCCTGGACGGATGCTCGCTGGGCGAGCGCGGGCCGGAAATGGTGGGCATCCTCAACGGTCTCGCCCCGTCGGTGCGAGTCGTGGTTGTGGCCGCTTCCAACGACGAGGCGGAGATCGCGTATCGCAAGCACCGAATCTTGTATTACGCCGTGGAGCCGTTTGCCGACGACGAGATCGCCGACATCCTCGACGCGGCGTTCCGCGTCCACGAGCACGTTCCCGGGAAGACGGACCGCGGCAAGACACCCTCGGAGCCCGTGAGTTCGATCGCGATCACGGGTCGCGGCGGCCGCAAGGTCCGGCTTCTGGCCGCCGCGGGGCTGTTGCGGCGCGACGAAGGCCTGGGCGGGCACATCGCGAGGAAGTTGCAGGAGCGGGCCTTGGCGCCGGTGGTCGCGGCAGGCGAAGGGAGCATCCAACCGGCGGACCTTCGCAGGGCGGCCGCAACGTGCGAGCGTTTGATCGTTCTCTCCGTGAAGGACAGCGGTTTGCTGCCGGGCGGACTGGTCCGCGAGGGTCATTCCGGGCCGGAAGTCCTCCCCGCGGAGCTTGCCGGCAAGACAACCGTGCTGGCCGTCCAGCCCGACGGCGTGGGCGGGCTCGGCGGATTGGATCCACGGACCACCGCCGCGCTGGCCGAGCATATTGTGTGGGAGATGGCGAGGTCTTCGGAAATCGTGGAAGTTGAAGGGAAGACAAACTCATGATACACCAAGCGAAAGCCACGCGGGGCTCATCCTTTCTTCACGAGGTGATCGAGCATACGCCCGGCGGCGAGCGGATTATCCATTGCCTGCAATGCGGGAGCTGCGGCGGCTCGTGCCCCAACGGGGCCGACATGCAGTACACGCCGCGCGCGATCTTCGCGCTCATCAACGCGGACGAGCGCGAGAAGGTGCTCACCTCGAACACGATGTGGTGCTGCGTGTCGTGCTACTTCTGCACGACGCGATGCCCCCAGAAGATCCCCATCACCGACATCATGTACAGCCTGAAGCGGCTCGCGATCCGCGACGGCCTTGCCAAAGAGACGGATGCCCCGGCGCTGGCCAAGACGTTTACCGACCTGTTGGACCGGTACGGGCGGAGCTTTGAGCTGGGCCTGGCGAGCCGGTACTACCTGTTCAACAAGCCGCTGGCCCTGTTGCGGATGGGTCCGCTGGGGCTCTCCATGTTCACCCGCGGCCGGATGTCGCTGATCCCGAAGAAGATCAAGAAGGTCGATCAACTCCAAGCCATCATCACCAAAGCCCGCCAGTTGGGAGGTCGCTCGTGAAATACGCGTACTATCCTGGATGCTCGTTGGAAGTCAACAGCGCGGCCTACGACATTTCGGTCCGCGCGGTGGCCGCGCACCTGTCGATGGAACTCGCGGAGATCGACGACTGGAACTGCTGCGGGGCCACGGAGTATTTCTCCCAGGACGAGTTGACGGCCTGTGCGGTGATCGCGAGGAACCTCGCCCTGGTCGACCCGAAACTCAACCAGTTGATCGCCCCCTGCGCCGCCTGTTATCTCAACTTGAAGAAGACCGACAAGCTCATGGGCGACAATGCGGAGATGGGCGACCTGGTCAACCAGTGCCTGGCGGCCGGCGGCCTGAAGTACGACCCGGGGCGCGTTTGGGTGCGGCACCTCCTGGACGTCATCCACGACGACATCGGCGAGGAGAAGATCCGGGCCAAGGTGGTCCGCCCGCTGACGGGGCTGCGGGTCGCGCCGTACTACGGGTGCCAGGTCGTGCGTCCCATCACCGAGGGCGACAACACCGAATACCCGATGAAGATGGACAAGCTCTTCACCTGGCTGGGCGCCGAAGTGGTCGACTACCCGGTGAAGGCCCATTGCTGCGGCGGCCACATGACCCAGATCAGCGAGCCCCAGGCGTTCGAACTCATCCGTCGGCTCTTGCAGAGCGCCGCCGAGTACGAGGCCGACATGATCCTGTGCATGTGCCCGATGTGCCAGTTGAACCTGGACGCCTACCAGGGACGCGTCAACGGGTTCTTCAAGACGAACTTCAAAGTGCCGATCATCTTCTTCACGCAGATGTTGGGCGTGGCGTTTGGCCTGGAGCCTGCCAAGCTCGGCTTCGGTAAGGAGATCGTGGCCGCCCGCCCCGTGCTGGAGGCCAAGCTGGGCTCCGCGGCGACGGCGCACGCCTGAGAATCCTCGCAAAGGGTCTCCCGGTTCAACGCGGGTTGGAGAACGAAGAACAAGAGGGAGTGAATACGGAATACTGAATAGCGAATGAGGATTCAGTATTCGCTATTCACTTCCTCGTAAACGCTGGTGGCGTCTGCATATTTGAGAAGCCATTGAGGAGAGAATCACCATGCCCGAGAAGGTCGGCATTTACGTTTGTCACTGTGGCAGCAACATCGCCGGGATGGTCGACGTGGAGGAGGTGGCCCGCTGGGCGGGCAAAGCGATCAAGGACGTGACCGTCTCGCGCGACTACAAGTTCATGTGCTCGTCGCTCGGCCAGCAGATGATCGAGGACGACATCAAGAATCTGGGGCTCACCCGGGTCGTCGTAGCCGCCTGCTCGCCCCATCTGCATGAGAAGACCTTCCGCCGGGCCTGCGCGAACGCCCAGTTGAACCCCTACCTCTGCCAGATGACCAACCTTCGCGAGCACTGCTCGTGGGTGAGCACCGACAAGGCGGCGGCCACCGCGAAGGCCAAGGCCCTGGTGCACGCCGCGGCGGATCGGGTCAAGTGGCAGCAGCCGCTGGAGCCGATGCCGGTCAAGGTCAATCCGAACACGCTGGTCGTCGGCGGCGGGATCGCCGGGCTCCAGGCCACCCTGGAACTGGCCGACGCCGGGTATCACGTCTATCTCGTCGAACGCAGCCCGAGCATCGGCGGCCACATGGCCCAGTTCGACAAGACCTTCCCCACGCTCGACTGCTCCGCCTGCATCCTCACGCCGAAGATGTCCGAGGTCGGCCAGCACGAGCACGTGACCATGCTGACCTACTCGGAACTCGAGGAGGTGAGCGGATCGGTGGGCAATTTCAAGGTCAAGATCCGCAAGAAGGCCCGTTACGTGGACGACACGCTCTGCACCGGCTGCGGCATTTGCGTGGAGAAGTGCCCCCGCAAGGTGATCGACAACGATTTCGAGGCGGGCCTCGGCTACCGCAAGGCGATCTACACGCCCTTCCCGCAGGCGGTGCCTCGCATCCCGGTCATCGACACCGAGTCGTGCATCTGGTTCGACCGCGGCAAGTGCCGCGCGTGCGAGAAGCTCTGCCCCACCAAGGCCATCGCCTTCGACCAGAAGGACGAGATCATCGAGATCGAAGTGGGCAACATCGTTCTGGCCACCGGATGGGAACTCTTCGACACGAAGCGGCTCCCGCAGTACGGCTACGGGCGCCTGGCGAACGTCTTCACCAACATGGAATTCGAGCGGCTCTGCAACGCGGCGGGCCCCACCGGCGGCAAGATTGTCCTGCGCGACGGCAAGACGGAGCCCAAGTCGGTGGCCATCATCCACTGTGTGGGAAGCCGCGACGCCAACAGCAACGAATACTGCTCGGCGGTGTGCTGCATGGCGGCGTTGAAGTTCGGGCACCTCGTGCTCGAAAAGACCAACGCGGAGGTCTACTCGTTCTACATCGACATGCGGCCGAACCAGAAGGGTTACGAGGAGTTCTATCAGCGGCTCCTGGAAGAAGGGATGCACTTCGTGCGAGGCAAGGTGGCCGAAGTGACCGACGCGGCCCGACTGCCCTCCGAGGAAGGCAAGCTGATCGTCCAGGCCGAGGACACGCTCCTCGGCAAGCAGCGGCGGATCCCGGTCGACATGGTCATTCTGATGGGCGCCATGGAGCCGCAGGCCGACGCGAAGGACGTGGGGCTGAAGTGCGGCATTTCGTGCAGCATGGCGGGCTGGTACACGGAACGGCATCCGAAGCTCGACCCCGTGGCCACGATGACCGACGGCGTGTTCGTGGCCGGCGTCTGCCAGGGCCCGAAGGACATCCCGGCCTCCGTGGCCCAGGGCGCGGCCGCGGCGGCCCGCATCCAGGGCATGATCACCAAGGGCACCGTGATGATCGAGCCGATCGTCGCCTCGATCAACGAGGAGGCGTGCTCGGGCTGCCGGATCTGCAACAACCTCTGCCCGTTCAACGCCATCGAGTTCGACGAAGAGAAGCAGGTCAGCCGCGTCATCACGGCCATGTGCAAAGGCTGCGGCACGTGCGTCGCCGCTTGCCCGGCCGGCGTCATCACCGGGGCCCACTTCAACAACCAGCAGATCTTCGCCGAGATCCAGGGCGCGCTCTGGGATGCCCTCGCACCGGAAGGCAGCGAGGCCGGGGCCGAAACGCAGCCGGCGGCAGCCGGCTAGGAAAGCGAGAAGAGACGACGTAAGGTGTAGCAGCAATGAACGGCGAATACTGAATTCGGAATACTGAATTCGGAGTGTTTTCGACGAGAGAGAATCCGGATGGACTTCCTTCTGCCTTCAGTATTCACGATTCCGTATTCCGTGTTCATTCTCCCGGACGCAGGACGGTGACAATTGGGGGTTAATTCCAATGAGTGACAAGAGCGTCTTCGAGCCCAAGATTATCGGGTTCATGTGCAACTGGTGTTCGTATCGCGCCGCCGACCTGGCCGGAACGGCGAGGATCAAGTATCCGGCCAATATCCGCATCCTGCGCGTCATGTGCAGCGGACGCATCGATCCCACGTTCGTGCTCAATGCCTTCGCGCTCGGGGCCGACGCCGTGATGCTCGCGGGCTGCCATCCGGGCGAGTGCCACTACGTGGATCAGAACTACAAGGCGATGCGGCGCTACGCCATGCTCAAGCACACGCTGGACCAAATGGGGATCGAGCCGGAGCGGTTCCGGCTCGTCTGGGCCTCGGCCGCCGAGGGCCAGCAGTTGGCCGAAGCGATCACGCAGTTGGTCGAGGCCGTGCGGCCGCTCGGACCGTTGAATTGGCCCGCCAACTGGAAGGAGAACGGGCACCGCCTGGAGGCCCTGGAAAGCATTCTCAAGGAACATCAAGCGGCGATGGAGGTGCAGTCATGACAGCGGCCCAGCAGTCCCCTAAAGCGAAGCTCGCTCTCTATTGGGCGGCCTCGTGCGGCGGTTGTGAGATCGCCGTGCTGGCCATCAACGAGAAGATCCTCGACGTGGCCGCGGCCTTCGACATCGTCCTCTGGCCGGTGGCCGTCGACGGCAAAGTCCGCGATATCGAGAAGATGCCCGACGGTTCGATCGACGTCTGCCTCTTCAACGGCGGCATCCGGACCAGCGAGCAGGAGTACATGGCCCAACTGCTGCGGAAGAAGTCGAAGGTGCTCGTGGCCTTCGGCTCCTGCGCCCACGAGGGCTGCATCCCGGGGCTGGCGAACCTGAGCACGGGCCAGGAGGTCTTCGATTCCTCCTACAAGCAAGGCGGCTCGACCGAGAACCCCAAGGACGTCCGCCCGCAGCACGAAACCCCAATGCCCGAGGGCACGCTCTACCTGCCGGTGTTCTACGACACGCTCAAGACCCTCGACCAGACGGTCCCGGTCGACTATTACCTCCCCGGCTGCCCGCCCGAGGCCGAGAACATCCTGGTCGCCGTCACCGCCATTATCGAGGGCAAGCTGCCCGCCCCCGGCTCGGTGATCGGCGCCGACACCACCGTCTGCGACGAATGCCCCCGCAAACGCACCGAGAAGAAGATCAAGAAGTTCTATCGCACCTGGGAAATCAAGCCGGACGATGAGACGTGCCTGCTCGAGCAGGGACTGCTCTGCTGCGGCATCGCGACGCGGGCCGGATGCAAGGCGCTGTGCCCGCAGGTGAATTCGCCCTGCATCGGCTGCCATGGACCGAACGACGGCGTGCGGGACTACGGGGCGAGACTGATGTCGGCCCTGGCCTCCGTGATCGACTCCGACGACCCGGACGAAATCGACCGAATCATTCACGAGGGCATCCCCGATCCCATCGGCAGTTTCTACCGGTTCAGCCTGGCCGCCAGCCAGTTGCGACGCAGGAGACTCCCGGCCACCACGAGCGGTGCTTAGAGATCATCATGCAGTTCCCCTCTCCCGTTGGACGGGAGAGGGGTTAGGGGTGAGGGGATTTGGCGGCGACAAGAGACTTCCAACCGCCCTCACCCCCGGCCCCTCTCCCGTCCAACGGGAGAGGGGAGACAATACGAGGGGAATCAGACCATTGAGCGAATATCGCTTTATACCAATAAGCGGCGGGCAGGGCACGGCCAAATCGACATCTTTCTCGACGACCAGGGCGAGGTGGCCAACGCCTACTTGCAGATCCCGGAGCTGCGCGGGTTCGAGCGGTTCTGCCTGGGGCGTCCGGCCGAGGACATGCCGAACCTCACGGCCCGCATCTGCGGCGTCTGCCCCGAGGCCCACCACATGGCGGCCAGCAAGGCCCTGGACGCCATGTTCCACGTCGATCCGCCGCCGGCGGGCAAGAAGCTCCGCGAGCTGTTCTACAGCATCTTCTTTGCCACGGACCACACGACCCACTTCTACGCCCTGGGCGGGCCCGACTTCGTCGTCGGCCCCACGGCCCCGGCGGCCGAGCGCAATATCCTCGGCGTGGTCGCGAAGGTGGGCATGGAGATTGCCGGCAAGGTGCTCAAGATGCGCCGCGACGGCCACGAGCTAATCAAGATGATCGGCGGCCGACGCGTCCATCCCAACTGGGGCCTGCCCGGCGGTGTGAGCAAGGGGATCAACGAGGAGCAGCGTCAGGAGATCGAGCGGCTGGGGCGCGACGCGATCGAGTTCGGCAAGTTCTCCTTGAAGCTCTTCGAGGACGTGGTGCTCAAGAATAGCGACTACGTCAAGCTCGTTACCGGCGACGTGTACGTCCATAAGACCTATAACATGGGCATGGTCGACGCCAACAACTGCACGAACTTCTACGACGGGCTGATCCGCGTGACCGGCCCCGACGGGAAGGAGCACGCCAAGTATCCCTGCTCGCAGTACCAGGAGTACGTGTCGGAGCGGGTCGAGCCGTGGAGCTATCTGAAGTTCCCGTATCTGAAGAAGGTGGGCTGGAAGGGGTTGGTCGACGGGGCCGACTCGGGCGTGTACAAGGCCACGCCGCTCTCGCGGTGCAACGTGGCCGACGGGATGGCCACGCCGCTGGCGGGCGCCGAGTTCAAGCGGATGTACGAGACCCTGGGCGGGAAGCCGATCCATCACACCCTGGTCACCCATTGGGCCCGGCTGGTGGAACTGCTCTATGCCGCCGAGCGTTGGGTTGAACTCGCGACCGACCCGGAGATCACGAGCAAGGAATACCGGGTGTTGCCGACCGCGACGCCGACCGAAGGCGTGGGCTGCGTCGAGGCCCCGCGGGGCACGCTCACGCACCACTACGCGACCGACGCGCGGGGAATCCTGACCAAGGTGAACCTCGTCGTCGGGACGACCAACAACAACGCCCCGATCTCGATGTCGGTCAAGAAGGCGGCCCAGGGACTGATCCACGGCGGCAAGGTGAGCGAAGGGCTCCTGAACATGGTCGAAATGGCCTTCCGGGCCTACGACCCCTGCTTCGGCTGTGCCACGCACACCCTGCCGGGACGGATGCCGCTGGAGGTCATCATCCGCGCCGCCGACGGCTCTCCGATCGAG
>CAYSGY010000126.1:0-12065 GCA_964430315.1 uncultured Planctomycetaceae bacterium | reverse complement strand
GCATCGTACCAGCCGGTGGAACCCCAAGATGCGGCCCTACATCTATGGCCGAAAGAATCTGATTCACATCATCGACGTCCGCGAGACGATCCGCGGTCTGTTGCGGGCGAAGAAGTATTTGCAGCAGGTGGCCGGCGGCGGCGGGCTCATCCTGTTCGTCGGGACCAAGCGTCAGGCCGGGGAAACGGTCGAGCAGCAGAGTCTCCGGTGCGGCATGCCTTTCGTCAGCGATCGCTGGCTCGGCGGCACGCTCACCAATTTCCGGACCATTCGCAGCCGGCTCTCGCGTTTGGAGGAGTTGGAGAACCTACGGTCGAGCGACGAGTTGGCCGCGTACTCCAAGAAGATGCAGTCGGCGCTCAACCGCGAATACCGGAAGATGTACCGCAATCTCAACGGCATGCGGACCATGGGCCGGCTGCCCGAGGCGATGGTCATCGTCGATCCGAAGAAAGAGAAGAACGCCGTGCGCGAGGCCCGGAAGATGGGCATCACCACCATCGCCCTGATCGATACCGATTGCGATCCCGACGAGGTCGATCTCCCGATCCCGGGCAACGACGACAGCATCCGTTCCATCGAGCTGATCGTGCAGCAGTTGGCCGACGGCGTGCTGGCCGGCAAGGCGGCCTCGGGGGCGCTGAAGGGCGACCAGACGGCCGGACCGGCGCGGGGCAACGGCGAGAATGAAAAATGAAAAATGAGCAATGAAAAATGCCGCCCGCGCACGGCGGGCCAGGCAGTTCATTTCGCATTTTTCATTCTCCGTTGTTCATTTTTCATTCTGTTTTGGTTGCGGCCCCGGCCGCGTCAGGAGGTAGATTCATGGCAGAGGTTACGGCAGCGGCCGTCAAGGCTCTCCGCGAGAAGACCGGGCTTCCGATGATGGACTGCAAGCGGGCCCTGACGGAGGCCGGCGGCGATCTGGACGCGGCAATCGAACTGCTGCGCAAGTCGGGCAAGAAGACGATGGAGAAACGCGTCGGCCGCGAGACTTCGGCCGGCCGAATCGCCGTCTACGCCAGTCTCGACCCGGCCGTCGGGGCCATGGTCGAATTGCAGTGCGAGAGCGCCCCCGTGGCCAACAACGAGGAGTTCATCGCCCTGGCCCAGGACCTCGTGCAGCAACTAGCCCTGGGGCCGGGCGCGGCAAGCGCCGAGGAGTTGCTGGCGCAGCCCTCGCCGGGCAAGGCGGGCAAGACACTCCGCGAGCAGTTCGACGACTTGACCAACCGCATCCGCGAGGTGTTTCGTTTGCAGCGCGTCTGCCGGATCGACAGCCCCTGCGGCGGGTATGCCCATCACAACGGCGGCAACGGCGTGCTCCTTCAGATCGAAGGCGGCAACGCGGAACTGGCCAAGGACGTTTGCATGCACATCGCCGCCATGAGGCCCACGGTGGTCTCACGCGACGACGTGGATCCTTCCCTCGTGGAGAAGGAGCGGGAAATCGCCGCCACGGCCGCCCGCAACGAGGGGAAGCCGGAAAAGGTCATCGCCAAGATCGCCGAAGGCAAACTGAAGGACTACTACGCCCAGCAGTGCCTTGCCGAGCAGATCCATCCGAACAAGGAAAAGTACGGCGGCAAGACCGTCGGCGAGCTGGCCAAGGCGGCCGGGATGAAGCTCGCGCGGTTCGTTCATTGGGAGCTCGGGAAGGAGTAGGTGATGGCCGACGAGGGCATGCCGGGAAGCGAGTCACGGTACCGCCGGGTGATCCTCAAGATTTCCGGGGAAGGATTCTGCCTGGGCGGCGAACGCGGCATCGCCATGGACGCCGTGGTCCATCTGGCCGAGCAAATCCATCGGGCCTCGCGATCCGGCGCGCAGATCGCCGTGGTCCTCGGCGGCGGCAATATCCTCCGCGGCGCCCAGTTCACCTCGGCCAATGCCGCGATCAAGGAGGCCACGGCGCACTACATGGGCATGCTGGCCACGGTCATCAACGGCCTGGCGATGCAAGACGCCCTGGAGTCCGTGGGATGCGATACGCGCCTGCTGACGGCCATCCGCATGGACGGCGTCGCCGAGCCTTACATCCGCCGCCGCGCCCGGCACCACCTCGACAAGGGCCGCATCGTGCTCCTGGCCGGCGGCACCGGCAGCCCCTTCGTCACCACCGACACGGCAGCGGCGCAGCGGGCCTTGGAGTTGGAGGCCGACGTCCTTCTGAAGGCCACCCGGGTCGACGGCGTCTACAGCCACGACCCGGAGAAGAACCCCCACGCCGTCCTCTACAGCGAACTGACTTACGACGACGTCCGCCGCCAGAACCTCCGCGTGATGGACCACGAAGCGATCACCAAGTGCCAGCAGTACAATATGCCGATCCTGGTGTTCAACTTCAAGAAGGCCGACAACATCGAGCGCGCCATCCGCGGCGAGCGGGTCGGCACCCTGGTCAGTCGCAGCACCAGCGGCTAGAGTACGTCAGGCTTTCGAGCCTGACTCGACGCGGAGATGCGTCAGGCTGGAAAGCCTGACCTACAGGCAATCCGCTCAGGAGTTCGAGCCATGACCGAAGACGACATCCTGCTCGACGTGGAAGAACGCATGGAGAAGGCCATCGGTGTGCTGCGGCACGCGCTGGCCGGGATCCGCACGGGCCGCGCCAACCCGGGGCTGGTCGATTCGTTGCGGGTCGAGGTCTATGGATCGTCCGTGCCGATGAAGCAACTGGCCTCGGTCGGCGCCCCGGAGCCCACGCAGATCGTGATCCGGCCCTACGACCCGAACACCATCAAAGATATCGAAAAGGCGATCCAGGCGAGCGACCTGGGCTTCAATCCCCAGAACGATGGGCGCGTGATCCGCCTCAACGTGCCACCGCTCTCGATGGAAGTCCGCCGCAAGATGGTGGCCCGCGTCAGGGACCTCTGCGAAGAGGCCAAGGTAGCCATCCGCAATATCCGCCGCGAAGGCAACAAACTCGCGGACCAGTCGGAGAAGGACAAGGAACTCTCGGAGGACCAGCGCGACTCCGTGAAGGAGCAGGTCCAGGAGTTCACCAAGACCTACGAGAACCAGGCCAACGAACTGGCCAGGGTCCGGGAAAAAGAGGTCATGGAGAACTGAGTCGCGGGCTTCGTGGGCGAGATCACTTCGTGTAGTCCCCGGGAGGGCGAGGCTCCTGCCGAGCCATCGTGCCGGGAGAAGACACACGCTTGTGGCAGGCTCGGCAGGAGCCTCGCCCTCCCAGCACGTAGCACCACCCTGCGACCCGTTGCGGTGCTGGTACTCAAAGAGCACCCTACGCCCCCCCTCTGCGGACTACCTACTTCTTCATCCGGTTCGAGATGGCGATGGCATAGAGCCAAACCACCGCGCCGCTGCCCATGAGACTCCACGGGGCCCATTCCGTGGGAACGATCACTCGTTGCGGGCCGGGCACGGTTTCCGACTTGCCGGTCCAATCGGTCTGTACGACGGCCGCGCGCGACTTGAGCACAAACTTCTGGACGACCAGCGACTGGGAGCCGAGGAGGAAAACGAAGACCCCAAAAGCCATAAACATGGTTCGCCACATGACAGGGACCCTCCATCATGGTAATCGGCGTAAACTGGGGGACGAGTCAAGTGCTCTGCGACTCGCCCTCCGAGTGGATCCGTCGACAAGGTGGAGTGGAAGCGATCGTGCGACTTCTATCGTGGGGCACAGTGTAGAAGCCGGCGTGCAAACTGTGGCGAACGCTTTCGGTGCGTTTCTCGCCCGGACGATCGACGCTCCCGATGACGCTTGCGGGCCGCGAGCTGTCCCTCATCCATCCAGCAGAAAGCCGTTGAATAAACGGCATACCCGCGGCATCATCCTCGTCGCATCACGGAATCGGCGGCCTCCGGCGGAGCCATCCTGAATCGCCCGGCGGGCCGCAACCGATTCACATCCAGGAGAAACACTGTGGCAAAAAGGTTGTAACCGCCGCGTCCTGGGACTATAATTCCCCGGGACCACTTTGGGGGCGGTGGGCACCAAGGGATTGCCCTGGGAGATCAGGAACCTTGTCGGCAAAACCGCGAATCCTCGTCATTGGGCACACGCGGGAAGCGATTGATCGGTTGCTCGGTCCGTCGGCAGAGGCTTACGAAGTTGTCGTATCGCCCAACCCTGCGGCCGCCCTGGATCTCTTGACCCGGGAACGGTTCGACGGCGCGTATGTCGGATCGGACCATCTTCAGGAGGCGTTCGAGATCGGCCGGCTTCTGCAGAATGAGCAGATTCTGCAAGGAATGCCGGCCGGCGTCGTTTTGGTCGACCGGGAGAGCACGATTCTCTGGTGCAACGGGCGGTTGCAGGAGTGGACCGGTTGCCCCGAGGTGGTTGGCCAGAACTTCTACGCGGCCCTAGGGGACCCGGAAATCCTCGGCCCCGATTTCTGCCCGTTCCACACGGCCTTGGCGACCGGTACGGCCACGTTCACGACGTTGCGGGTCGGCGACAACCGCTACTTTCAACTCCACGTTGCCCCGGCGGGGCGGGCCGGCGAGGCCGCCAACCGCCTCATCGTTACGGTCCGCGACGTGACCATCGAGGTCCAGCAGCAGCAGAAGCTGGCAGCCATCCACCAGGCGGGAATGCAACTGGCCGATCTCTCGGCGGAGGAACTCCTCCGGATGTCGGTCGACGACCGGATCGAACTCCTCAAGTCCAACATTCTCCAGTTCACCAAGGACTTGCTGAACTACGAGGTGGTGGAAATCCGGCTCCTGGACCAGAAGACCGGCCGCTTGGAGCCGCTCCTCGCGGTGGGGATGGAACCGGAGGCGGCCGAACGGGTTCTCTACGCGGAGGCGCAGGACAACGGCGTGACCGGTTTTGTGGCGGCCACGGGCAAGAGCTACCTGTGCGAGGACACAACCGAGGATCCCCTCTATCTTCCCGGCGCCAAGGGCGCCAAGAGTTCGCTGACCGTCCCCTTGATGTGGCACGACGAGGTCATCGGCACCTTCAACGTGGAGAGCCCCGAGTCGCGGTCGTTCAACGAGAACGACCTGCAATTCCTCGAGATCTTCACCCGAGACGTGGCGGCGGCCCTGAACACTCTCGAATTGCTCGTGGCCGAGAAGGCCTCGACCGCGGCGGCCAGCGTCGAGGCGATCCACAGCGCCGTGGCCTTGCCGGTCGACGAGATCCTCAACCAGGCGGTCAACGTGATGGAGCGGTACATCGGCCACGATCCGGAGGTGGTCGAGCGTTTGCAGCGGATCCTGCGCAATGCCCGGGACATCAAGCAGATGATCCAGGAGGTGGGCCAGACGATGGCGCCGGCCACGGCGCACCCCGCCCCGCCGCAGCCGGAACGCGAAGCCCTGCTCGGGTGCCAGGTCCTCCTGGTCGACGAGGACGCCGCGGTGCGCACGGCCGCCCACGCCCTGTTGGACCGCCACGGCTGCACCGTGGAGACAGCCCCCAACGGGGCCCAGGCCATGTCGATGGTCCGGGCCATGCTCGCCCAAGGGGGCTACGACGCGATCATCGCCGACATCCGCCTGCCCGACATGACCGGCTACGAATTCCTCCTCAAGCTCCAGGAGGTTATGGACGTCGAGCCGCTGCCGCTGGTGCTGATGACCGGGTTCGGCTACGATCCGGGTCACACGATCGTCAAGGCCCGCCAGGCCGGCGTCGTCAACGTCCTCTACAAGCCCTTCCGCCTCGATCAACTCCTCGCCACGGTCGAAAAAATCGTCGGCACGCCGAAGACCGTGGGGCAGGGATCCGTGTGAGAAAGGAGGCCGCGATGAGCGACGCCTTACCGCTCGCGCAAATCGAGATGCAGTTCCCCAACGAGTGGGTGTTGATCGAAGACCCGCAGACCAACGACGCATTGGAGGTCCAAAGCGGGCGGGTCCTCGCCCACAGCAAGGATCGGGACGAACTTCATCAGCAGGTCATGACGCTGCGTCCGTCGCGGTTTGCCGTTCTCTTCACAGGAACGTATCCCGAAGACGCCGTGATCATCCTATGAGCGTGCCGTTCAACGCTCGGTGGGGCCTCTTGGTTGTCTACGCGGAAATCGAGGGGCCCTCGGGCATGGGTATCGTTCGTCTCGCTTTGGATACGGGCGCGGCGAAGACCCTCATTAGTCCTCGGGCACTCGCGGAAGTGGGCTATGAGGCGGGGGCCGAGGGCAGGACAACCGACGTCACAACCGCCAGCGGGATCGAGCATGTCCCTCTCCTGTCGATCCGCAGAATCCGTGCCCTAGGTCAGGAGAGGCTCGATCTTGCCGTAGTGTGTCATGCCCTTCCCCCGACCGCTCGACTCGACGGACTGTTGGGGTTCGACTTCCTGCGGGGCTACGTGCTCACGGTCGACTTCATCGAGGGCCGGATCGATCTGTCCGTCCCTTCCCCGCCTGCCCGTTGACGCATGCCGCCGGGCCGACACGGCCCGGCTCGGAGTCCCCCGCTTCTTACGAGCCGGGTCAATCGCCGTTGGTGCGTGAGGTCTGTGCGGAGGGCATCGCGGGAGAGGGACGTTCGGCGCGGAGTACGGGGGTCACACGCTCGCCGTCGGTCAGGTTGCTGTCGGGGAAGGGCACCACGAGGTCCCCTTCGGAGAGCCCGCCGGTCACTTCGGCCAACTCGTCGTTGAGAATGCCCACCTGGAGGTCGACGATCTCCGCATGCCCGCGCCGGACGGCGTAGACTTGCCACGCGCCGTAGGGACCCCGGAACAGGGCGGAACGGGGGACGACCAGGGCGTCGGGCCGCTCGGCCGTCTCGATCTTCACCCGCACGCGGTAGCCGACCCCGAGGTTCCTTTCCTGACGCACGCGATCGAGGTCCGCGGCCTTGAATCGCGCGATGACCTTGACGCGCTGCTGCTCGACTCCCAGCGAGCTCACCTTGGTGAACCCCGCGGGATAGACCCGCGCAACCGTCCCGCAGACCGAAGGCGTGCCGATGGCCGGACCGTAGATCTCGACCTGGTCGCCCGGCTTCGCCCCCACCACGTCGACGCTGAGCACGTCGGCCTCGACTTCCAGGTCTTCGAGCCGGCCGATTTCCAGCAGCCGCGTGCCGGCGGGCAGATGGCCTTCGCTGGTGACGAATCGCGCGAGCACCACGCCGTCGATCGGGCTGGTCATGGAACCCCGCGTCCGATTCAGCTCGGCCCCCTCCAGGCGGACCTTGGCCTCGGCCAACTGCTTTTCCAGTACGGCCTTGGTGAGCCCTTTGCGGGCGATGTACTGCTGGACCATCTCCGGCAGCAGGTTCGTGGCGGCCTGCATGGCGAGCATGGCGGCGTGGACCAGCACGTCCTGCCGGTAGTCGGCGTCGCCCTGGACGTGCTGGAGCAGGGCGCGGTCGAGATCGTCCTCGGTCCGGGCCCCGCGGGTGAAGAGCTGTCGCACGCGCTCCAACTCCTTGATCGCGTACTCCAGCCGGGCCTTGCCCGACCGCATCCGCTCGGCTGCCGCCTCGACGGTCTTCTCCATCGACTTGACGAACTCCTCCGTTTGCTTCAACGCGGTCTTCTCGACGCTGGTGTCGTCGGCCTCTTCGATCGACGCCTTGAGCCGGTCGACCGCCGTCTCTCCCTCGCGCACGTCGAGGTCCGTGTCGATGGGGACGAAACGGGCCACCACCTGTCCCTTCTTCACCGGCGTTCCTTCGCCAAACTCCACCGGCGCCACGCGCCCCGCCGATGGCGTGGTGATCAGGTACGTCTCCGGCAGCCGCGTGACGCCCCGTTCGTCGACGAACTGCACGATCCGATCGCGCTTCGCGCGGACCACATCGACCCGCATCCCCGGCCAAAGCCACCCGGAGAGCAGCCAGACCATCAGCAGGGCGACCAGGACGCAAACGGTGGCAACGCGGGGTGTAGGTTTCATGGCAGGGATCGGGGGTCGGGGGTCAGGGATCGGGGGTTTAGCCGCGGCACTCGTGCCGCGATCCATTCACTCTTGTGCTTTCAGTGCATCCAGCCATGCCGTCCGGTGGATCGCGCGCTGCACGAACCCGTGGGCCGTCAGGCCGAACAGCACCGCCAGCGCCAGCGTCCAGAGCCACGTGCCCGGCGTGGTAATGATCGGTACGCGGAACATCTCGCTGTTGTAGGACCAGATGGTCGCCAACGTGAGCAGGTAGCCCATCGGCATCCCGATCACGGTGCCGATCACGGTCACGATCATGCTTTCGCGCAGCAACAGCGAGCCGATCTGCCAGGGCCCGTAGCCGAGCACGCGGAGCGTGGCCACTTCGCGCTGGCGCTCGGCCAGGCTCACCAGGGAGGCGTTCACGATGCTGCCGAAGAAGACGATCCCGGCGAAGAGGATCATGACGTCGATCACGACCCACTGGTGTTTGAGGACCGTCTCTTCGATGCCTGCCACGACGTCGGCCCGGGCAGCCACGCCTTCCAGGGCAGGCAGGCGTTTCAGTTCCCGGTAGAGGGCGGCCAGGTGGGCGGGGTCGCGGTCCAACGCCAGTTGGACGCCACTGAGGGCCGACTCCTCGTAGACCAGCCGGCTCAGGTAATGGATGTCGGCGTAGACCGTCAAGCCGTAGTAGCTGTCGGCGATCTCGCAGACCGGGACCGTGCGGGCGATGCGGAGCCCCTGGATCGGCTCGATCGTGACCGTGTCGCCCGGCTTCACGCCCAGGATCTCGGCCAGGGTGCGGCTCATGGCCAGCCCGGCGGCCGGGATGCGGACACGGCGGGCCCGTCGGTCGCGAGGCACCGTCAACTGGGCGTCGCGGATGAGCCCCGTAATCGAGGCTTTCTTCTCACGCGGCCCCTTGCGGAACGTGCAGGCGACGGCCAAGTAGGGCTCCGCCTTGTCGACGCCCGGGAGCCTGGCCGCCTCCAGCAGGGCGTCGTCGCTCCGCTCGTCTTTGAACGAGAGGTCCATGTCGCTGCGCAGCAGATGGCGGAACTGGAAGTCGAGGAAGTAGGTCATCGAGTCGGCCATCATCCAGGCGTTCACCAGCACGCTCGCTCCCATGGCGGCGGCGAAGAGTCCGGCGATCGTGCGGACCCGGCTGCGGAGTGTGTTGCGGAAGACCATGCGCCAACCGGAACTGAGCGGCTTCCAGAACCACGCCACGCGTTCCAGCCAGACGGCCCCGCCCTGACGCGGCGCCGCCGGACGCATCGCCTCGGCCGGATGCAGCCGGAGCACGGCCCGGCTCCCCCGCAAGCTCCCCAGCACCGAACAGCCGACGCTGATCCCCAGGCCGGTCAAGTGCGTGCCGAGCCACCACTGGTTCTCGAACTCGGGAAACTGGAAGAAGAGGCGATACATGCTCGACATCGCCCCGGCCAGCCAGAACCCCAACGCGCATCCCAACAGTCCGCCCAGCAGCCCGACGGCCACGCCCAGCTTCTGAAGGTGCCAAAAGAGCTCGCGGTCGGAGTAGCCTAGCGCCTTGAGTGTGCCGATCACGGTGCGCTGTTGCCGCGTCAGCCGGGTGAGGAACACGTTCAGCACCAGCGCGGCCACGGCCAGGAACATGGTCGGCGTAATGAGCGCGAAGCTCCACAGGCCCTGGATTTCCTGACTCAGGAAGCGGTTGGAGAACTGATCGGCCAGCGGTGTGGTGGTGAATACGCCGTAGGACGCCAGCAGGCTCTCCATCCGGCGGAGCAACTCCGGGCAGCGGTCCCGGGCCGAGGCGTCGAGCCGGCCCAGGATCTGGTTCGCCGCCCCGCTGAAGTCAAAGACGTCTTCGGCGAACGTGTGCTTCAGGTAGAAGACCCCAAAATGCTTCGGATCGGGGGTGATCGCCCCGGGGCCGAGCATGTAGACGAACTCGCTGGAGATCGCCGTGCCGACGACGAAGACCTCTTGCCGCCGGTTGTTCAGAATCAGGTGGATCCACTGGCCCGGCGTGATCCGGTGGGCCTTGGCAAACGACTCGCTGATCAGCACCTCGTTCTCCCGTCGATCGGTGAAGTAGCTCCCGCGGAGCACCACCACATCGTCGAGGATCGGCTTCGCCCGATCGGGCAGCGAGAGGACCAACCCGTTGAGCGGCTCGCGCACGTCCTCCAAATCCACGGCGGCAAAAAACTGGATCCGCGGCCGGATCTCCGCAACGCCCGGCAATTCGGCCACCGCGCCGAGCTCCGAAATCGGGACCTTCTTGAGTTCCACCGAGAAATCGGCCATGCGGCATTGGGCGTAGTACCGCCGTTTCGCTTCAGACAAGTTGTGGTACGACGAGCCGAGGCCCACGTAGCACGTCACCCCGACCGTGATGATCCCGGTGATCGCCAGCAGCATTCCCGCGGCGGCCTTCAAGTCGCGCAGCAGCTTGCGATTCAAGGCGGTCACCAGGTGATCTCCTCGGGCGGGGTGGGTGAGGAGTTCTCGTGGACCTCGACAATCTGCCCGCTGCGGAGCCGCACGACCCGGTCCGCCGCCGCCGCGATCGCCGCATTATGGGTGATGAGCACGATCGTCTTGCCGAGCGTCTGCTTCAGGTCCACCAGCAGTCGCAGCACGCGCTTGCCGGTGGTGAAATCGAGCGCCCCGGTCGGCTCGTCGCACAACAAGAGGACGGGGTTCTTCGCGACGGCCCGGGCAATCGCCACCCGCTGCTGCTCCCCGCCCGAAAGCTGCGACGGGAAATGCTCCGTCCGGTCCTCCAGGCCGACCAGGCGCAACGCCTCCTCCGGTGCCATGGGATCGCGGCTGATTTCCGTGGCCACCATCACGTTTTCGCGGGCGGTCAGGTTCGGCACGAGGTTGTAGAACTGGAACACGAAGCCGATCGAGTCGCGTCGGTAGCGCGTCAGCTCGGCGGGCGTGAACTCCGTGAGGTCCTCGTCGCGGAACCAGACCCGGCCTTCGCTCACCGAGTCCATCCCGCCCAGGATGTTCAGGATCGTCGTCTTTCCCGATCCGCTCGGGCCGACCATCACGAGGAACTCCCCTTCGTGGATCCCGAAGGAGATATCGCGAAGGGCCTCCACGGCCACGGCTCCCGTGCCAAATCGCCTGCTCACGTTCTCCATCCGAAGCAGGCTCGTGCCGTTGCCCGTTGCCGCGGTCTGACTCATGGAATGCCTCGGTGCTCGGCGAGGACGAGGGACGATATCCCAATGTTGTCCCCTCTCCCTCCGGGAGAGGGCTAGGGTGAGGGCGTTTCCACTCCGACCTTCGCCGCGATTGTCTTGCGGAGATCCTCCATCAATACCAGACGAAGAGAAGCTCCACCGACACGCCTTCCCGCCCCATTCTCGCTAGAATGACGGCCTGGGTCAAAAGCAGTATCTCTCCGCGATGGAGAGGCATACTCCAAAAAAAAGGGGGGATGGGCACCATGGTCCACCAGGAGCAGTTCACGATCGCAACCGCCGGGCACCGGCAAATGGACGACTTGACCGAGCAGGTTGTTGATATCGTGCGTAACTCCGGAATTCGCAACGGATTAGCGAATGTGTTCACCGTGGGGAGCACGGGGGCGATCGGCACGGTGGAATTCGAGGCGGGCCTGGAGCGTGACCTGCCGGAGATGCTCGACCGGCTCATCCCGCCCAACCGCCAGTACGGTCACGAGCAGGCCTGGCACGACGGCAACGGCCACTCCCACCTCCAGGCAACCTTGCTGGGGCCCTCCCTGACCGTGCCCGTCGCCAACGGCGCCCCGGTCCTCGGCACCTGGCAGCAGATCTTCCACCTGGAATGCGACGTGCGCCCGCGCCAGCGGATGATCGTCGTGACGGTGGTGGGGGAGTGAGGGGTTGGGGGTTGGGAGTTGGGGGTTGGGAGTTGGGGGTTGGGAGTTGAAGATCTGCCCAAGAAGACCCGCGTAGCGGGCGGGCTTGCCCGCCGCTTGCTCTCGCCCACGGCCCGCGTGTGGCGTCCGCTCCCAGGCCGAATGCACCGAACGCCGCGGGGCGTGGGATGAAACCTATCGTTCTGTCGCTTTGCCAATCTCGGCGTGCGCCGATTCCTTCGGGACATTGATCGACAACAGGATTTGGCAGCATTACGATCGGCTTAGCTCGGCTACAAGACTGGGGGCCACCCAACGCCATTTCCAGTTCGGTGCGTCATGCCGCCAGTAAGTGCCCACGTTCACTCCAACGGGGACGCAGGTTCTCGAAC
>CAYSGY010000125.1:0-12127 GCA_964430315.1 uncultured Planctomycetaceae bacterium | reverse complement strand
CCATGGGAGGAAAGAAACGGCCCCCGACGGCATTGGCGGTCAGGGGCCTGACGGGTCATGGGCGCACCGGAGCCTGGATATCCCTCGTCTCACTTGCGTCGTGAGAAGGATCTAAAGGGGAGAAGGATCTAAAGGGGACAGGCGCATATACTGGGTAGTTTGGATGACGTGTGAATGGCAGCATTTCCTATCTTATCCAATATATGCGCCTGTCCCCTTTATCCGTTTGCTCAGGCGGTATGATACACCCCAGAAACCGGTGACTGTCCCCAGTTTAGATTATTGCGAAGGACAAGGGACGATCTCTATTCTGGAGGTGGCACTAACCTGCTCACGTATAGTGCGACCTTCTCTTCGGTACTCAATCGCTCTTCGCTGCGTGTTCTCGATCTCCACAAGCCGTCCCGTTTGATTATCGAAGTAGATGGTTCCCGGGTTCTCTTGCGACACCACCTTGACTGTGACCCCGTGCGGCAACTTCTCGTCGCCCCAATCGAGCGTTGCCTCGGTGACGATCTTGTCGACCGTGCGGTTGTTGTGGGCTGTGGGCCCAGCATAGCGGTACTTGACATACACTTTTTGGAAACCGGTGCCGTGTGGTCGACTGAACTCCAATGTATCGTTCCAAGTGTCCCCTACCGCCAAAGGACTCTCTGGGAAAACCGGCAGGACTTGTCTAAGCGTTTTAGTGATTTCCTTCTCAGAAAACCGATCCGACCATCCGGGAACAATGGATGCCCACACTCTAACCGCCTCCTCGTTAATCTTCACTGCTACGATACGTCCACGGTTATCAACAGAGAACCGCACTTTCATTTCGCTGATGATTTTCTTCGCCAACTCCGCCGTGAGCGCTATATCCATCGGCAGCTTCTCAGTTCTCTCGTTCGTGTCAATATCGACATTTCCTCGGGGCGACCGGGTTCTCAACCTCACCCGCTCGATAGTCATCGTGAGATCAGCAGTTCCACGGCTGTCAACAGCCTCTACGCGACAAAGCTCGTCGGCGACAGATTCAACCTTTTCGTGTTCTTGACCTGCGTCGCCTGTGATCGTGCCGTCACTGGACTGCACCGAATGCACACGGAACTCTTGCCCGGCCCGGAGTTTCCATCTGAGGGCCTTCTTCGCTGAGGCAGTGTCAGAGGCTGCGTGCGCCGTCGCGAACGCAAGAATAGCAATGAGTCCCACAGTCGTATGCAAACGTCTCATGATATCCTGCACTTCCTGAGAAGACAGCCGTAGGCTGTCTGGGGTTTCGGAATTGATCTTGCAATGAAAGAGGCTCTTCCATCACAAAGCGGCTGGGTGGCACTGGCTCTGCCAGTGTCTTTTCGACGGCTACATGAGTATTCGTTCGTCGCGAGCATGGTGTCAAGAGCACTGGCATTGGCACGCTTGCGAGGCTGCTGCCGAGCCTGCAACAGACAACCATGATCGGGTACGCAGGGCGGCTCGGCAGGAGCCTCGCCCTCCCGGGTGAGCATGGGAGTGGCCAGCGCAGCGTCCATGCCGGCCCTCGGCTGCGCCGAGTGACGGCGTGCCACCCAACTCCGGGATGAAATCTGCGAGCACTTCACTCGAGGTTCTTCAGGCCGGTCAGCTTGAAGGCCCAGGCGTCGCGGCAGAGGACTTCCCGGTCGGGCGGGTCGGGTATCTGGAGGATCATGCCCTTCTCGCCCGGTTTCCAATCGAGAGGCTTTGGGCCGCCGAGCATTCGGACCTGGGTGTGCGGGGTCGGGATTGGGCACTGGAGTTTCAGCGTCTTTCCCGGCCAGGCCAGGCAGAGGGCGTAAAGGGCGTCGCCCTTGCGCGTGTAGAAGACCATGGGCCGCTCGCGCGTTTCGATCCATTTCCAGTTTATGTCCAGACGCGGGTTGACCGACTCGACCATCGGTCCTTCGTGGGGCACGGTCCATCGCCGCGTGCCGTAGATGGCCTCGCCGTTGACCTGGAGCCATTCGCCCATCTCGACGAGCCGCGCTTGCTGGAGCATGGGAATGGTGCCGTCGGCGCAGGGCGACACATCGAGGTGCAGGTTCCCGCCCAGGGCCACCGTCTCGATCAGCAGGTGGATCAGGTCCCGGCGGCCCAGGTAGTCTTCGAGGCGTTCCAGGCGGTTGTACGACCAGTTGCCGCGGCTGATCGGCCGGTCTTCGCACCACTTATGGTCCGTGCCGCTCTCCCGGACGCCGGCCTCCGAGCAGTACACGCCCCCGTGCTTGCCCCGCGAGCCGCGTCCGAAGCGGTCGTTCACGACCACGTCGTCCTTGCACGGCGCGTCGTTGTAGAGCCAGGCCAGGAAACCTTGCATCTCGAAGCGGTCCATCGGGAACTCCCATTCGCCGTCGAAGTAAATGAGCGACGGTCGGTAGCGCGAGACCACCTCGCGCAACTGCGGCTGCATGTGCTGGCGGACGAAGGGCGTCAGATCGCCGCCGGGCCGCTTGGCCTGGAGGTAGAGCGGGTGGTTGAACTCGCCCAGCGAATAATAGAACCCCGCACGCAGGCCCGCGGTGTGCATCGCCTTGCTGAAATCGCCCAACAGGTCGCGTTTCGGCCCCACATCGACGCTGTTCCAGCCGCGGTTGTAGGGGCTGGGCCAGAGGCAGTAGCCGTCGTGGAAGTTCGACGTCAGGAAGGCGTATCGGGCCCCGGACCGCTTGAACAGCGCCGCCCACTGGTCCGGGTCGAACGCCTCGGCCCTGAAAAGCGGGGCCAGGGCCTTGAACGGCACGTCGCCGTAGTTCTTGCGGTGGAACGCCTCCATCTTGGCCTGCTCGGGCGGGGAGAGCGGGTAGAGCCGGTCGACGTACATCCCATACCAGCACGAGTGGCCGCCGAATCCGTAACGCTTGTCGGGATAGACCCACGCCACCGCCGGCACCGAAAAGACGCTCCAGTGAATGAAGATGCCGATCTTGTCGTCGTCGAACCAGGCCGGATTCGGCCGCGTGTCGAGCGACTCCCACGTCGGCTCGTACCGCTTCCCCTGCGGCTCCGCCCCTCCCCCGGGCCTCACGCCTCCCAACACGGCCGCCACGAGAATCACAACACAGAGCAGACGCTTGAACACGGTTCACCTCCTCCATCGCACAGACCGGAGCACACTCGACAGCATGGCGACGCCCTCCTGGGTGAAGGCATAGGGGAGCGACCCGCCCAGACTCCGCTTGGAAGGTATCACATTCTGTGATACCAACGTTTCCGCCTCGTCCCGGTTCAGACGAAACATGAAGTCAGGGGGAAATCGGGGACGGTTCCGGCTGACCTGCTGGCGGAGTGCAATCGCCTTCACGCCGTAGAGTTCGGCGAGGTCGCGATCGAGCATAACCTTGTGCCCACGGATGAGCAGAATGGCTCGTTCGATTCGCTTGGCGGGAATCAGCGAGTCCGCATGCCTCTTCATCATGATGTGTGCTTATACCATTTGGCATCCCGCCAGGGAAGCGGTTGGGTGGCATGCCGTCACTCGGCGCAGCCGAGGGTCGGCATGGAAGTCATCGGGACGGCTTCCATGCTCACTCGATGCTTCGCGTCGTGAGAGCATGCTACCCGATCGCGTGACGGTATGCCACGCCTTCGTTGAACCTACCATGGTCCGTAGCTCTTCTGCCTTCGGAAGCCCCGGATGCGGATTGCGTCGCCGGGGAGGAGGTCCAGGAGGGCGTAGGCGTTGTTCTCCTGCCCGGTCCCTTCGACCATGGCGGCGAGGGTCACGTAGTGGATTCCGCCGAGATGCTTGTGGTCGTTCTGATGGGAATGGCCTTGGAGGACGAGGAGCACCTTCCGGGATTCCTCGAGGATCTTGCGGACTTCAGGGGCGTTCTTCACGCCGTGCGGAGGCGCCGCGTCGAGACGCTGGTGGATGAAGACGACGGTCTTGTGCGGGGTCTTCCGCAGGTCGTCGCGGAGCCACTCGACTTCGGCCGGGGCGAGGAGCGAATCCTTCCAGTCAAAATTCTTCCGCCCGTAGGGCTGGCCGTCGCCTCGAAAACAGGCGTCCAGCGCGATGAAATGGGTGCCGTTCAGGTCGAAGCTGTCGTAAGATCGCTCCTGACCCACAAGGCCGAGGAACTCGGGCTTCGTGAGGGTCCCGACGCAGTGGTTTCCCAGCACGTAGCGGTGCCGGCGCGGGATGGCGGCGAAGTCCTTGACGATCCGCTTGAGATACTCCTTCTCCACTTCAGGGGAACCGGAGCCGTCGATCAGGTCGCCCAACTCGACGACCAGGTCGGTGCTCTCCTCGCGGAACCGGCGGGCCGCCTCGGCGAACTTGGCCGGGGTCTCTCGATAGTGCCGCGTGCCGGCGGCGGGCTTGTCGGCGTAGTGCAGGTCGGTGACCAGGCCGATTCGCACCCTCGGCCGGCCGTCTTCCTCGTTTGCGCCGACACGTCGGACTGCGTCGCAGACGCCTAGCGATGCTCCGGCCAAGGACCGGCGTAGGAAGGCACGCCGAGTAAGGGAGCGACATCGGTCCACGTCATGATCCTCCATCAGGCAAGACTCACGAACGGAGAAATGAATAGGGAATACGGAATACTGAATTCAGAATGGGAGTCATGGGGCACGAGGCCCCGACTCCTGAGCGGGGTCTTTAGTCCTTGTTGTAGAAGGCATAGGACCGGGTCTTGCCGAAAAGGGGTTGGTTACAGCCGATGCACGGGGCCGAGGCCTCGAGGCACGAGTTCACACCGCCGTTCCAGCGGCGGCTTTCGCAGTCGGCGGTTACGTCGAGTCCCCGGCAGCCCAGTTGATAGAGGCAGCCGTCGCCGTCGCCGAACGAGATGGCGAAGACCCGCGCGTTGAACTGCGGCAGACGCAGACACTGGTAATGCAGGCACACGGAGGAGTACATGGCCGGCGTGAGCACGTCCGGCTTGACCTCCGGGTAGCCCTTCGCCGCCAGGTGGGCGAGCGTGCCGAGCACCTCCGCCGGATGGCACGGGCAGGCCGGGCAGTTCACCAGCCGGCCCGTCACCGGGATCGCATGTTTCTTCATGAACTCCCGGACGCTCGATGCACCCGTGTCGTTGTCGTCGGCCGAAGGAATCCCGCCGTAACTCGCACACGTTCCCACGCCCACGATGAACTGGGCCCGGCGGAGCAGAGGCAGGAGGACTTCGCTGAAGAGGCGTCCGCCGATCCGGCAGGCTTCGGGCATCCGGACGGGAATCGCCCCTTCAACCACGAGAACGAACGGTTCCTTTCCGTGTTGCACCTTCTCGAGGATTTCGAGAACGGACCTGCCCTGGGCCGCGGAGATCGTCGGGTGGAAGGCCAGACGAACCCTTTCGGTAATCGCCTCGAAGATCTTCGGACGATCGGCATTCAGCAGCGAGACCGAACAACCGCTGCACGCCTGCCCCTGGAGCCACAGCACCAGCGGCGAGCCGTGCGCGAGCCGCTCGAAGCCCGCGGCGAACACCTCGCCGTAGGCCCCGGGAAGCCCGCCGGCAGCCGCCAGGGCGGCCCCGAACGTCAGGAATTCGCGTCGAGTTGGTTCGTTTGGCAGCATGGGTGATGGTCATGTCGAGCGAAAGGAACGTGTAAGGAAAGGGAAAGTGGGAAAAGGGAAAAATGGAAAGGGAGGTGCGATCAGGAGATTGTATGCACGGAATACATCGCCGCGTCCCCCACGATTGCAGTTCGACACAACCCTCCTCCTTTCCCACTTTCCCCTTTTTCCACTTTCCCTTTCTCACTCGGTCCCATGTCTTCAGTGGACAGCGCACGCCAGGCAGGGATCGAACGAGCGGATCACGCGGCCCACTTCGACCGGTTGCTCGGCATCCGCGACCTCCAGTCCTTCGAGGGCCTTTTCCAGAGGGCCCGGCTGGCCGGCATCGTCCCGAGGCGAGCAGTTCCACGTGGTGGGAACCACGCACTGATAGTGTTGGACGGTCCCGCCTTCGATCGCAAGCCAGTGGCCCAATGCCCCCCGAGGGGCCTCGACCAGCCCGAAGCCCGTGCCGGTCTTCACCCGCTTGAAATCCTGGGCCGGCGGGCCGTTGGGCTCGATCCGGTCGAGCCACTTCGTGGCGTGCCTCGCCAGCAGCACGGTCTCCAGCGCCCGGCAGGTCAGCCGCCCGAGCACGGAAACCAGCTTCTCCGGTCCCACGCCGAGACGCCGGAGCAGATCGTCGACCTCCTGCCGGCCGGGCCACGGACGGGGCGACCGGTAGTTGACGAGAATCCTCGCGGCCGGACCGACTTCCATGGGCTGGCCCTTGTAGCGAGGGGCCTTGATCCAAGAGTAGCCGTCGGCTTTCTTCGGATCCGCCTTGGTCTCGCCGTGCGACGGATGGAGCCCGGTGGGCGACGAGAACCAGGAGAACCCGACGTGTTCGGCAATGGCTTCCTTATCGAGAGGCTCCCATTTCCCGGCAACGATCGCGCCAGGGGCGAACGGCTGCGGGCCGGCGTCGCTCGAATCCCAACCGCCGTAGCAGAGCATGTTGCCGTATCCGGCGCCGAAGTCCCAGTAGCGAGGAAAGGCCCGGGCCAGGGCGATCACATCGGGCAGCATCGCACGCTCGACGAACTCGGCGATCCGCCGGAGCCGCGACCGATAGCTCCCGATCCGCTCCTCGGTCGGCGTCTGGGTGCAGCCGCCGGGCACGATCGACGTGCTGTGCGGCATGCGTGCGCCGAAGACCGCGCCCATTTCGTCCGCGAGCCGGCGCATCTCCAGGGCTTCGAGATAATGGCCGAAGAGCCGGAAGGCAAGTTCGGGCTCGGCGCGGTCGGGGAGATCGTCGTGCGGCAACAGAGGCGAGGCGGGATAGGCTTCGAGCCCTTTTCCGGCCCGGGCCAGCCCTCCGGCCACCCACGCCTTGAGGCCGACCAGCGCGCGGTCCTGCCCGGCGTATTGCGTCACCGTGGCGGCGTCGACGAAATCGGGCACGCAGAACTGGTAGAAATGAAGGATGTGCGACTGGAAGGTGTTGGCCGCCAGGATGAGGTCCTGGAGGAGCCGGCCGTTCGGGCTGGGCTTCACGCCGTAGGCCATTTCCTGGGCCCGGATCGAAGCCAATCCGTGCGGGATCGGGCAGACGCCGCAGATCCGCTGGACGATCTGCTGGGCGTCGAGCGGATCGCGGTCCCGCAGCAGCGTCTCGAACCCGCGATACATCTCTCCCTGGCACCGTGCCCGGACGATCTTGCAGGCCCGTCTCCCCGACGGACCGGCAACCGCCTCGGCATCCGTCGCGACGGCCAGATGGCCTTCGATCCGGGTGACGGGGCTGAGTTCGAGTTTGGTCGGCACTGCCTCGTGGCTCCGGCTTGGAGATCGGGCGGGGACGTTTCCTTCCCAGCATAGCGGGCGGGGCGCGCGGTCTCAAGATCTCCAGGCCGCGTCTTGACAACCAGGGAGGAAGGCACTACTAAGTGGAGCGACGCGGCAAACGTGGGCAAGGAGAGATGCCATGCGGACGCGGTTCTTCTATCTGATGTTGATCGGGTCCATTGTTTCGGTCGGGCCGCTCGCCGCGCGGGGGGACTCGCCGGAGAAGGTCAAGGCCCGGCAGGTCGTCGAGAAGCTCAGGAATGCGAAGCTTCTGAGCATTCAGGATTATGACAAGATCAATGCCATCGACCAGGAAGGAATGGCCGGCGTGTGGGGCAATTCGCCGGTCAACGAGTACGACCGCGCGTACCGGAATCGCCTGAAGGAGTACCTTGGTATCGACTTGATCCTGATCCGGTCCCCGGAACTCCTCGAAGAAGTGAAGAAGGTCGACCCCAAGGCCCAGGAGGCGCTGGCCGACCTGTGGATTCGGGAAGCGACGGAGATGACGAAGGTCACGCGCAAGGACGTGCTCCGGTCGGCGAAGCTCTGCCTGGCCATCCGGGCCCTGGTGAAGAAGTACAAGGCCGTGGCAGTGACCTACGATAGCGCCACGCTGACCCTCTCGGAGAAGAAGGTCGACGCCTGGACCCCGCTGACCATTCTGGAACTGGCCAAGGAGGGCATCCCCGCCTGTTGCCAGAGCCACGTCGATTGCCTCGTCACGCAGACGATCGGCTGCGGCCTGACCGACGGCCGGCCCGGCTACGTGGGCGACGTGCTCAACGATTGGGCCTTCCCGGCAACGGGCGAGCGGCCGAAGGACGTGATCGTCGTCGGGCATTGCGGAGCGCCGATCAATCCCCACGGCAACGACCGCATCCCTTACCTGATCCGCGACCACATCCACAGCGGGACCTGGAAATGGCCGACCGACCCGGACGCCATCGCCGAGGCCACCACGGTCACCTGGCCGACCCACGAGCCGGTCACCGTG
Organism: uncultured Planctomycetaceae bacterium; assembly: GCA_964430315.1. GTDB lineage: Bacteria > Planctomycetota > Planctomycetia > Pirellulales > Thermoguttaceae > CALFBP01. The sequence continues at coordinate 3,839 of CAYSGY010000125.1, read as the reverse complement.
GCGAAGTTCGACGTGGGCCGCAGGAAGGCCTCGATCTATACGGGCACGGTGCTCGACGGGAACGCCCTCTACCGCGATTTCCCCAACTGCATCTGCCGCAACAAGATGGTGGTCCGGATCGACGATCCCCGGCAATGTTACCTGCTCCCCTCCGATCCCAAGGAAGGGTCGTTCCGCAACTGGTGGGGAAGTTGGGGCTGTCATCAGGTCGTCTTCTACGGCGACCTGCGGGCACTCTTCAAGGAGTTCGCCGCGATTACCGGATTCCAGGTTGTGGAGGGAAAGTGACGAGCCGGGGACCGTTTCCCATGTAGGACGGGTTTCCAACCCGTCCACCAGTCGGCATCCGTCACCGGCATGTACGCGAACCGGGACGGGTTGGAAACCCGTCCTACGAGGTTTTCCATGATCAGGCCGTGGTGCAAGTTCGTCGCAGTGGCTCTGGCCGCCGTGGTTGGCCGGGACGTCGCCGCGGCGTCGGGACCGAGAATCCGCGTGGACGGCGAGGAATTCCATTTCGGGGTGATCGACGTCAACGCGACCGGCCGCCACACATTCGTCGTCACCAGCGCCGGCGACCAGCCTTTGCTCCTGACCCGAGGGAAGATTACCTGCGGCTGCTGCACCTGCATCTGCACGGCGCGTCTGCCTGAGCCGGCGACGATCGCCCCCGGCCGGTCGGACCAAGTGACCTTGGAGTGGGTGTCGAAGGTCTACACCGGTCCGTTCCGCGCGAGCGTCACGTTGGGGACGAACGATCCCAAGCGGCCGGAAGTGACGCTCTGGGTTTCGGGCCGGCTTGGAGCGCCGGTCCGGGCAGCGCCGGCGGAGGTGGTGTTGACCTTCGTCCCGCCCAACGCTTCGGCGGCAGGCACGGTCCGTGTGTACGCCTACTCGAAGGAGCCGCTTCGTGTGACCGGGTGGCAGTGGTCCGACCCGGCCGCGGCCAGGCACTTCGACGTCGCCGTCGAGCCCCTGACCGACGGCCAACTCCGCGAGGAAGCCGACGCGCTGGGCGGATACCAGGTCCGCGTGGCCACGAAGCCGGGCTTGCCCGCGGGGAGCTTCAGCCACCGACTCGTCCTCAAGACCAACGCTCGCTCCGTCCCGACGGTGACGATTCCGGTCCGAGGGCTGGTCGGCACCGACGTGTCGCTGGTCGGTCCCGGCTGGGATGCCGCGTCGGGCGTGCTCTCGCTCGGGACCGTTCGCGGCGACCACCAGGGGCACTGGCCCATGTTCCTCGTCGTTCGCGGTCCGTTGGCCGATCGCGTGACGGCCAAGCTCGTGCGGGTCAGCCCGGAGTGGCTCGGGGTCGAGGTGGGCGAGGGCACGCCGCTCAGCGAAGGCACGGTCCGCAGAATCCCGCTGACGATCCGCATTCACCCCGCGGCCGGGGCCGTCGGTTCGCTCGGTCCGGACCCGGCCTCTCTCGGCCGGATCGTCCTCGAGACGAGTCACCCCGACGTCCCCCGCATCAATATCCTCGTGCGACTGATTGTGGAGAAATGAAACCGTAGGGTGGAACCAGACCGTAGGGTGGGACAAGCGGAGCGCCGTCCCACCGGGAGTCTCGATAGGTCTTGGTGGGACGGCGCTTCGCTTGTCCCACCCTACAACTTGTCCCACCCTGCAGTCCTTGTCCCATCGGACAGCCGGAGAACATCATGAACTTCTGCGTCATCGGCGCCGGCAGGGCCGGCGCGATCCATGCCAGGAACCTGTCCAAGCGCATCCGGTCGACGCGGCTGGTCGCCCTCTGCGACCGCGACGAGGAGGGGATGCACCGGCTGGGCGAAGAAGTCGGCGTCTCGGCCTGCGTGGCCGACTATCGCGAGGCGGTCGCCCGGCCCGACGTCGACGCCGTGGTGATCGCCACGCCCACGTTCCTGCATTGCGAGATCGCCGTGGCGGCCGCCGAGCACGGGAAGCACGTCTTTTTGGAAAAACCCATGGCCGTGACGGTGGAGGAGTGCCAACAGATTCTTGCGGCCGTCCAGCTCGCCGGCGTGAAGCTCCAGATCGGATTCATGCGGCGGTTCGACGACGGGTTCCGGCACGCCAAGGAGATGATCGCCTCGGGCGAGTTGGGCCGCGTGATGAAGATCAAGTCGACCGGCCGCGGGCCCGGACTCCCTTCCCCCTGGATGTTCGACCTGAAGAAGAGCAACGGGATCATCGCGGAGGTCAACAGCCACGACCTCGACTCGCTGCGATGGTTCACCGGCAGCGAGCCGGTTCGGGCCTATGCCGAGGCGGCGAACTTCAAGTGCCCCGACGCCCGCAGCGGGCATCCCGACTTCTACGACAACATCCTCGCCGTGTTCCGGCTGGCGGACGGCACGCTCGGCGAGGTCGACGGCACCTGCCCCTGCCACTACGGATACGATGCCCGCGTCGAAATCCTCTGCGAGAAGGGCCTCTTGCTTCTCGGGCACGTGGCCGAACGCACGGCCACCAAGGTGATGATCGACGGCACCGTGGTCGGTCGCGCCGTGAAGAGCTGGCGCAACCTCTTCAAGGACGCCTACCTGGCCGAAATGGAGCATTTCGTCGGCTGCATCGAGCGCGGCGAGGAGCCGGCCGTCTCGGGCCACGACGGGCTCAAGGCGGTGGAAATGGTCCTGGCGGCCAACGAGTCGCTCCGGACCCGTGGCCCTGTCGACATGAAGTGAGCCCGAAAGACCGAAATCAAGCGACAAGCATCTCATGATCGCAGCCACCTATACCCAGGACGTGGGCTACCGGATCGAAGAGGTTCCCGTTCCCAAGATCGGTCCGGACGAGCTGCTGGTCCGCGTGATGGCGTCGAGCATCTGCGGGACCGACGTGCGGATTATCCGCAACGGGCACCGGAAGCTCGCACCGGGACAGAAGCTCATCCTCGGCCACGAGTTCGCCGGGGTGGTGACGGAGGTCGGCTCGCGCCTCACGCGATTCGGCGTGGGCCAGAGGGTCGGCGTGGCGCCGAACATGGGATGCGGACAGTGCGACGAGTGCATCCGCGGCCTGCCGAACATGTGTCCCGACTACACGGCCTTCGGCATCACCATGGACGGCGGCCACACGCAGTTCGTCCGCATCCCGAGCGAGGCCGTGGTGCAGGGGAGCGTGACGCCCCTGCCCGACGGCCTCCCCTTCGAGCAGGCGGCCCTCGCCGAGCCGCTCTCTTGCGTCGTGAACGCCAACCGGGCCTCGCGGATCGAGCCTGGTAATACGGTCATGATCTTCGGCGCCGGGCCCGTCGGCCTGATGCACCTCATGCTCGCCCGGCTCTCCGGGGCGGCCGCGGTCCTGGTCGCCGACGTCCAGCCCGAGCGGCTCGAAAAGGCCGCCGAGCTGGACGCCACGGCGGTCGTGAACTCGACCGCGGAGGACGTCCGCGAGCGTCTCATGCACCTCACCGCGGGACGCGGGGCCGACGTGGTCATCACGGCCTGCTCCGTCGCCTCGGTGCAGGAGCAAGCGCTCGGGCTCTTGGCCCCCTTCGGACGGCTCTGTTTGTTCGGAGGCTTGCCGAAGGACCACGCCGGGGTCCGCTTCGACACCAATGTGATTCACTACCGGCAACTCGTCGTGACCGGCGTGACGGGGGGCGCGCCCCGCGACTTCCGCGCGGCGCTGCGTCTGCTCGCGGCGGGCCGCATTCCCATCGACCGCGTCGTCTCGCACCGGTTCGCCACCGAAGCGATGGCCGCCGCCTTCGACGTGGCGCTCGGCGGCGACGCGATGAAGGTGGTCCTGCTCGGGAACCGGTAGGGAGGAGACGGCAGACCGTAGGGTGGGTCGAGCGCCGCGAGCCCCACCAGAACCGGTGAAACTGCAATCGGTGGGGCTCG
>CAYSGY010000124.1:0-12167 GCA_964430315.1 uncultured Planctomycetaceae bacterium | reverse complement strand
TGAAGGACTACCTGTCCGGATAAGGGGCCGGGACAAGGCATCCCTTCCTGCATGCGAGATATCACCCTTGCGGCGTGGCGGCATCTTCCCCGGTGGAATGGTCGATGATAAAATAATATTGGGTAGCCCCAACGGAACCACTCGGGAGCCAGATTCGGCCGAAAGGAATCGGGGAGCTGTCTTGCAGGGCCACGTCAGCGAGGGCCAAAATGATGGCCGGCACGGGCAATGCGGTTTGGGATCCGCGACTTCCACCGAGACGCAGCCTCGTCGCGGATAGGGCCCCCCAAGCCGGCCGGCGATCGCGTCGTCCGATCCATCCCCGCCTGCTGCGTCTCGAATGTCTCGAAGACCGCATGCTTCTGAGCGTTGCGGCCGGCGGAGTCGAGGAGTCCTTGCGGTCTTCTACGGCCGCTGCCGCCCCGGCCGATCTCCAGACAGGCGGTCCGGCGGTGTGCAGTCCGGGTTTGCTGTCGGTCTCCGATGCGGCGTCTTCCCTCCTCGAGGATCGCGGGCTTGCTTCCGCGTCTCCTCTTCCAGGGCTTTCGGAACTGCCGATGGATTCGATGACGGTCGCCACCGGGGGCGGGGGCAGTGCTGGGGCTGCGGTGCTCGGCGCGGTCGCCAAGCCGAACCTGACCCCCTACAAACCCCTGGATTGGTCGGGCAAGATCGTCGTCTCGAACGTCCCCGGCACGCACACGGATACGACCGCGCTTGCCTACACCGACACCCTGTACGTCGATTGGGCCGCCATCAACAAGGGGACTGCGGCGACCAACGCGGTCTTCTACATCGAGTTGTACGTCGACGGATCGCTTCGAGAGACCTGGTACCAGAATCCGTCGTTGAACGCCAACACCTACACGGCCGTAAGCGACTTCTCCATCGGGCAACTGAGCGCCGGCAAGCATAAGATCCAGATCAAGCTCGACACGACCAAGGCCGTCGCCGAGAGCAACGAGTCCGACAATACGTACACGAAGACCATCACGGTCACGAATCCGAACCTCAAGGCTTACAAACCCACGGGCTGGTCGGGCAGTATCGTCGTTTCGAATGTCACCGGCACCTACACCAACTCCAGCACGCTGGCCTCGAACGAGACCCTCTACGTGGACTGGGCCGGCATCAACGGCGGCAAGGTGCCTGTGGCGACGGGGTTCAACATCGAGATGCTCGTCGACGGCACCGTGAGAGAGACCTGGTACCAGGCCCCGTCGCTGAATGCCAATACCTACACGTTCGTGAGCGACTTCTCCATCGGGCAACTGAGCGCGGGGAAGCATACGATCCAGATCCGGCTCGATTCGGGCGGCAGTGTTCTGGAGACGAGCGAGAAGGACAACGCCTATACCAAGACGATCACGGTCAAGGCCCCGGTCCTCAAGCCGAACCTGACGCCCTACCAGCCGGCCCACTGGTCGGACAAGATCGTCGTCTCCACCGTCGCCGGCACGAACACCGACGCGGCCTCGTTGACCACCAACGACACGGTCTACATTGACTGGGCCGTCGTGAACAACGGCAACGCAGCCACGTCGGCGCCGTTCATCAGCCAGTTGTACGTCGACGGCAAGCTGCGGGATTTCTGGTACACCGACCCGCCGTTGGCGGCCGGGTATTACACGTCGGCCACCGACTACTCCCTCGGGCAGCTCAGCGCGGGCCAACACAAGATCGAGATCAAGATCGACACCGGCAAGAAGGTCGCCGAGATCAACGAAAGCGACAACGTCTACAGCCGGACCGTCAGCGTCACGGCCATTCTGCCGAATCTCACGCCGTACCGGCCCGCGGGTTGGTCCGACGCGATCGTCGTCTCGACCGTCACCGGCACGAACACCGACGCGAGTTCGCTGACCACGAACGATTACCTCTACGTCGACTGGACCGTCTTGAACAACGGCGACGCGGCCACGTCGGCGCCGTTCATCAGCCAGTTGTACGTGGACGGCAAGCTGAGGAATTCCTGGAACACCGCCCCGCCGCTGAACCCCGGATACTGGACCTCGGGGATCGACTACTCGATCGGCCAGTTGAGCGCGGGCCAGCACACGATCCAGATCAAGATCGACACCGGGAAAGCCGTTGCCGAGACCAATGAGAACGACAACGTTTACACCAAGACGATCACGGTTGCCTCCGCGCCCGCCTACATCCGGTTCGTCGCCAACTACTTGGACGCGGCGGGGGAAGGATTCAACGATCCCACGCTCGGGTCCCTTCGACGCAACGCGTTCCAATACGCGCTCGGAATCTGGTCGAGCTTTTTGCCTAGGTCGTATGTGGGCGAGACGATCACGGTCGATGCGTACTTCGACCCCTTGGGAGGCACGCCGTTCGGCGCCGAGTTGGCCCATGCGGGTCCGAACCGTATCCGTTGGAACTTCGGCGGCGGGGTCCAGAACACCGCCTATGGCGATGCCCTGGCCAATCACCTTCATAAGAGCGACCTGGGTTCCGGCAGCTCCGAGATCGTCGCTACCTTCAACTCCGACGTCGATGGCTCCTACGTAATGGGAGCGACGAAGTGGTATTACGGCACCGACGGCAATTGCGGCAGCAATCTCGATTTCGTCTCCGTCGTGCTGCACGAGTTGGGACACGGCCTCGATTTCCTCAGCCAGTTCAATTCCTGGGACGGCGGCTACTACAACGGTTATCCGGGCATCTACGACCGCTTCCTCGAACGCGGCAACGGCACCGACATGACGGCGATGAGCAACGCCGACAGGAAGGCGGCCGCCGTCAGCAACGACCTGTACTGGAACGGCGCGAAGGGCATCAGCGGCAACGGCGGGGTGCGTCCCAAGATGTACGCGCCGAACCCGGCAGAGCCCGGATCCAGCCTCTCGCACACCGACGAGACCCTCTACAAGTACGACCTGATGAGCCCGATGTACAGCGGTCCGAACCACAATCCCGGCTCGATCGACCTCGGCATCCTGGCCGATATGGGTTGGAACGTGGCTTCCGGGAGCGTTTTGGGGGCGGTGTTCCTGTCGGCCGGCGACGACACGGCCGGCCTCGGCGAGTCGGCGCCTTTCCAGCATTGGATCGAAATCCGGGGCGACTTCCCGCAGACGCTGGCATCGATGCCCCGCCTCGGCCTTGTGGCCCAATCCTCGGCACTTGATTTCGCCGCAGGCTTGGCGGCCGTCCGGAATCCCCTCGACGCCGTCGACCGAGTCCTCTTGGGCCTGGAGGAGACTGCCGCGGAGGACCGTTCGAGCCCGGATTGGGCACCGGGGCGAGACCCCTTCGAGTCCAAGGAAGTGGAAGCGAGCGCATCCGACCGCGGCCTTGCGACGGTTCCCCACGTTTCGACACCGAGCGTGCGGGAATCGACCCGGATCACCTTCTCGGGAAACGAGGCCCTGATCGACGAAGCTCTGCGCAGTGGGCCGCGGTGTTCGGTGTGGGACGTTCTTGAACGCGTTCTTCCGGATCTGGAACGCCGTTCCTGATGCCTCTTCAGCCCGTCTTCGCCACCAGGGCCTTGATCTTCTCCAGCCCGGTTCGCGCGACGACCAGCGGGTCTTGCTTCCACAACTCCCGGTTGAAGAGTTCCAGCGACAGCATGCCGCGGAAGCCTGCAGCCCGAAGGTCCCGGAGGATCGGGACGATCGGGGCGACGCCGTCGCCGGGCAAGACGCGATCGGCGTCGGTGATCTCGTCGCGTGGCGGATCGGCCGGGTAGTCGTTTACGTGGAGCATGTGCATCGCCGCACCGTTGAACATCCGCAGGCCGGCGAAATCGGAGCCGCCCCGGTAGATGTGGAAGATGTCCAGCAGGGCGCAGGCGTCGGGGTGGGCGGCCTCGGTAATGACGTAGGCCACCTCGCCGAGTCGCCGCAGGGTCTTGGAACCGCCCCACAACTCCAGTTGCGGCACGACGCCCGCCTGCCGGCCCATTTCGAGGACCTGCCGGTAACGCTCGGCCACACGTTGGAGTTCGATGGGATTCTTGTATCCGCCGGCCGGCGGAGCGGCGATTCGTTTGCCCCCGAGTTGGGCCACAAGGTCCATGTCGCGCTTCATCTGCTCCATGCCCTTGGCCCGATTGGCGTCGTCGTCGTCGATCCAGTTCGCAAACCCGATGGCGCTCTCCACCGTAAGGCCGAGGTCGGCGATCCGCTTACGCATGTCGGCCAGCGACCCGCCCGCCTTGAGGAACTCCTCGATCTTCCGAATCCACGGCTCGAACCCGCGGTAGCCGGCTTCGGAGGCGACTTCAGCCTCCTTCTCCAAGGGGAGATTCTGCCCCATGATGGTCCCGGTGTTGAAGCAGTAGCCGAAGGCTTCTCCATGGGAAGAACCCTTCGGTCTTGACTCGGCGACGACTGGATGAGGCCGACTCGCGTAAGCCGCGGCAATTCCGGCCCCGGCACTCAAGATCGCCCGACGTCGGGATATGGCAGTCATCATCTCCGTGGTTTCCTGCAAGGGACGAGAAGGGATGTGCGTTCGAGCCGTCCGCCCTCCGCTTTCGGCTTTCCACTCTCAAAGATTCTCCACGATTTCCCGCAAGGAAACCAGGCGGGTGCCGCGCTGGCGGTCGATGCCGCAGGTGGTCATCCAGCGGTTGCGAAGTTCCTCCTGAAGGGTCTCGGTGACTCTCGGCCCGACACTCGGGACCTTTCCCCCGGCGCGACGGCGATGTCCGCCGCCGCGGCCGATCCCCGCCAAGGTGTCCCGTGCCAAGAGGCCTGCGTCTTCGTCTTCCAGGTCGGTCCGGACCGACACGAGAAGATCGTTGTCCACCGCCGCACCGCACAAGACACGGTGGATCGACCGGCAGCGGATCAAAAGGTCCGCCACTTCCCCGACGATCTCCGGCCCGCTGGCCCGCGGCAGCAGGCAGAAGGCCGTGTCCTCGTAGAGGAACGTGCCTTGAAGTGCAAGGACGAGGTCGCCATAGTATTCCGGCGACAACGGGGCGCTCTCGATCTCCGCCAACTGCCCCGGATCCGACCGCTCGGAAAGCCATGGGATCACGGCCCGGTCGAGCCGCGAGTAGTGGGTCTCGCTGCCCCGGGTCTCGGTGCGGATCGCGAAGAGCAGGGCGGTGGCGAGCCGCGCGCCGGGGGCGATCTTCTGTTCCCGCAAGTAGGAGGCCGCAAGGCTCGAGGAGGCTGCCATGTTCGGCCGCACGTCGCGGAACGGCGCCCGCCAGCCAGCCCCAGGGTGATGGTCGACCACCGCCACAATCTTCGCGTCGGCCTCATCGAACAAGTGGTTCTGATTCCCCGGTTGACAGTCGACCAGCACTACCGCCGCCCCGGCGGGATAGGCCATTTCGCGGACCAACTCCAGGGGGGGCTTCAGGAGGTCGAGCATGTGCCGGTTCTCAGCCCGGGCGATGAAGCCGCTCGCCAGCAACCGGACGTTCCCCCCGAACTTCTCCTTGGCCAGCAGCCACAGGGCCCAACCGGCCGCCATCGCATCGGGGTCCGGGTTGTTGTGAGTTACGATGAGAATCTCTTCGTGCCTGGCGAGTACCCGGAGAAGACGGTCCGATTTCCGCGCGCGTCGGTCATTCATGCCTCGGCGTCCTTGCCGGCGCTCTCGGACACGGGCGCAACCGGCGACGGTTTGGGGTCGGGCCGTCGCCGACGCGCTTCGAGGAATGCCTTGAGGGAAATCCACAGAAACATGCCGCAGAGAACCGCCGTGACCGATCCCGTCACAAGGCCCGGCTCGCGGAGCACCAGTTGGGCGAGTTGAAGCAACGAATGGGCCGTCCCGACAAGCCCCAAGAGCGTCATGAACACGGCGGCTCGCATTGCGTTTTGGCGAAAGGCCGGCTTCAGGGCCAGCAGACCCGATATGAGGAGCGGCACTCCCAACGCGGCCGGAATCATTGCCGTCCAACTCGCCTGCTCAACCCCGTAGTATCCACCCATTCCGATCGCGGTCAGAATCACACCGAAGAGCAAGGTGGTCCAAACCATGAACGGTCCTCCCGGCAAACAGCGTTCCCCGCGTATTATGCGAAATTCGTTGGCCTTTGCAGCCCCACCCGTGGCCGGTTCCGCCAGAGTCGCACCGTCGAATTTCCAGTTGGGTGAGTGTTCAGCGAAATAGAGTGCGAATAGGGGAGGGGAAAAGGGAAAGATTTGGAAAAATGGGAAAGGCAAAAAACCGTGCCCTGATCACACAATTCTGAATGGGAATCCTCTCCCCATTCTTTTCCCCTTTTTCCACGCTTTTTCCTTTTCCCCTAGCCCGGATTCTTCACGCCTCGAGAGTCCCGACGCACCCTGCGTCACACTAGCCCGACGCGCAAGCGAGGGTAACTCGTTGCCCCTCCCTCGCTTGCGCTTCGGGCTAGTGTTTGGCCATGAATAATCCGGGCTAGCGGAAAGCACGGCGGAACTCAACAACCCCTTCGAAGATGTATAAGGACTAACCCATCCGATTTAACTCTAATTGGCTAGGTTGAGGCGACTAGTGTTGATTCGGTCGCCAAGTGGGACCAAGAAAGTCGGTTTTTTCGTCAAGATTCCTTCAATTATTCGTTAGGGTTACTTATCGGGTAGTCATACTTATGGTATAGGAGATGGTGAGTTGGACGTTCGGATGGGTGACGTAGCGTGTTTGGCCGGAGGCATGGTGGCTGCCCACCCGACTGCATTCCAGCGGTAGCAGGTTTCTCGCTCGGAGGTTCCGGATACGGGTTTCCTGAAAGGCGATTTGGCCCTGCTCATCTTTTTCTTCTCTTCTCACTCGTAGACACTCGGAGACCGAACCCATGAAGCTTTCCCAAAGCGTTGCGTATGCCGTTCACGCCGCGCTGCGTCTGGCCAACAACCGCGAGGCGGCGCCTGTGTCGTGCAGCCGGCTTGCCGAGCAAGGGAAGATGCCCGAACGCTTCCTCTTGCAGATCCTCCGGGACCTTGCCAAGCAAGGAATCCTGCAATCCACACGTGGTGGAGGCGGGGGATTCATGCTGGACCGCAAGCCGGAGGAGATCTCCCTGCTGGAGGTCATCGAAGCGGTGGAGGGCCCGTTGACCGCTTCGGTGCCGTTGAAGGCCAGCTTTCCCCATTCGGCCGGCGATCGCCTCCACGCCGTCCTTCGCAAGGTCACCGACGAGGTTCGCCGACAGTTGCAGGCCGTCAAGCTGAGCGATCTGGCGGCACACGGCGGGTAGCGCTAAGAAATCGTGAAGGATTGAGTTTGACCGGTTCCAAAGCCCACGGGTCGCAGCCCGTGGGCTTTTTCAAGCGGCGAATTGGTCAGATCATGGCGTTGCGTCGCGAATCGGGCGCACCGATCGTGCCTGCGAAGTCAGATTCCGGCAGTTCGGTGACGGCTTCTCTTGCGTTTCAACCCTGACTGGGGCGTTCGGGGCCCGTTTGACACGGGCCCCGGCGTCCCGCATGATAGTAGGGTAGCGGCGGGTCGTCGGCGGCCCGCCAGGCATCTGCCCGAACATGCTGAAGTATCTTGGGTTGCGCCTCGGCAAGAATCTCGCCGTTCGGGCGAATAAGCTCTTGAAGAGAGGGCCTCGCACGAAGGGAGGTAAGCCGTGACCACCGTTTTTATGGTTTGTGCGGCCTTTGGGGGCACGATTCTCGTGCTTCAGGCCGTGACGACGTTGATCGGACTGGGGGGCGATTCGTTCCATCTCGACGCTCCGGAGGATGCCGGAGGCGACCTGGGCAGCGATTTCTCCGCCGACGCAGGCGGTGGTTTCCACGGCGATGGCGGCGCGGGGGCCGACGCCCCAGCGGAAGTCCATGTCGCGGGGGCCGATCACGGCCAGCATCCGTCGTCCCACGGGCACGGCTCGTCCCGCCTGTTTGGCATGCTCTCGTTCCGCGGAATTGTGGCGGCGATGGCCTTCTTCGGACTCGGGGGCCTGACCGCCGACTCCATGGACCTGCCGGTACAGACCGTCCTTCTGGTCGCCTTGGCTTGCGGCGTCGCCGCCATGTATGGAATGTACCGGCTGATAAGTTGGTTGGCCACGCTCCATGCGGAGGGGACGGTTCGCGTGGGGCACGCGGTCGGACTGGTGGCCACCGTCTATCTCCGGATCCCCGGCGCCGGGTCGGGGGCTGGGAAGATCCAGGTCAACCTGCAAAACCGGACCATGGAGTATTTGGCCATTACGGCCGGCGAGGCGCTCGCAACAGGGGCTAGAGTTGTCGTAGTAGGCGTGGTCAATCCGGAGACGGTCGAAGTCCGGCCGTTGTAGCACTGCGAAGGGGACGGCAATGCACAGTCTGTTTCTGTTGGCTCAGGGGGGAATGGCGGTCGGGCGGGGCACCGGCTTCTGGCTGTCCGTGACGGCCATCGTGTTCGCCGCGGTCGTGTTCAGCACGCTGGTGCTGGTGGCCCGCTTCTACAAGCGGTGCCCGAGCAACCGGGTGCTCGTCATCTACGGCAAGAAAAAGACGGGAGGCGACAGCGCCCAGTGCATCCACGGCGGGGCCCACTTCGTACGCCCGCTCTTGGAGGATTACGACTGGCTCTACCTCGAGCCGATGCAGATCCAGATCCCGCTCCGCGGCGCCCTGTCGGCGGAGAACATCCGCGTCAACGTTCCGAGCGTCTTCACGGTGGCGATCGGCACCACGCCCGAGTTGATGCAGAACGCGGCCATCCGCTTGCTCGGGCTGACCAACAAGGAGATGGAGAAGCAGGCCGAGGACATCATCTTCGGCCAGCTCCGCCAGGTGATCGCCTCGATGAACATCGAGGACATCAACCGCGACCGCGACAAGTTCCTTCAGAACATCCAGAACTCCCTGGAGCCCGAGCTGCGCAAGATCGGCCTGGTGCTGATCAACGTCAATATCACCGACATCACCGACGAGTCGGGCTACATCGAGGCGATCGGCCAGAAGGCGGCCACGCAGGCCATCCAGAAGGCCCGCGGCGATGTGGCCGACAACGAGAAGATGGGCGCCATCCGCGTGGCCGAGGCCGAGCGGGAACGGGCGGTCGAAGTGGCCAACGCGAACAAGATCCGCGAAATCGGCACCCGCGAGGCGATGCGCGACCAGGCTGTGCGGGTCGCCGAGCTCGAGAAGGAACAGAAGGTCGGCGAGCAGACCGCCGCCTTCCAACGCGAGGCCCAGGTGAAGGACGCCGAACGCGAGATGCGGGTACGGATCGCCGAACTCGACAAGCTCCAGAAGATCGGCGAGCAGACCGCCGCCTTCCAACGCGAGGCCCAGGTGAAGGATGCCGAACGCGAAATGCGGGTCAAGCTCGCCAATGCCGACGCCCAGGCCACGGTCGGCGAGAACGTCGCCAAGGCCGAGGTGGCCGCCTCCCAGGCCGAGTTGCAGGTCAAACGGGCCGAGGCCTACGAAGTGGGCGAGACCCGCAAACGTCAGGCCGAGGCCGCGGTGCTCGAAGCCCAGCACCTCGCCATGGCCCGGGCAGCCCTGGCCGAGGCCCAGGAGATCGAGGCCAAGCGCCGGGCCGAACTCGAAGCCCCGGCCAAGGCCGAGAAGGCCAAGATCGTCGTCGAGGCCGAGGCGGAAGCGGAGAAACGCCGGCTCGAAGCCCAAGGGGAAGCGTCCGCGATCTTCGCCAGGCTCGAAGCCGAGGCCCGCGGCCAGTTCGAGATCCTCGCCAAGAAGGGCGACGGGCTCAAGCGGATCATCGAGGCCTGCGGCGGCTCCCAGCAGGCCTTCCAACTCATGATGCTGGAGCACTTCGACAACCTCGTCGAGGCCTCGGCCAAGGCGATCTCGAACATCAAGTTCGACAAGGTCGTGGTCTGGGAGGGCGGCGGACAGGGCGGCACGGGCGCGACGGCCGGTTGGCTCCACAACATGGCCCGGACCCTTCCCCCGATGATGCAAGTGATGAAGGACATCGGCGGCGTCGACCTGCCCGAGACCCTGGCGGATCTCACCGGAAAGAAGAAGGAGCCCGAAGCCGCCGAGGCCGTCAGGCCTGCTTAGGAGGCTCTCCCGGTGGCCGACGAGGAGCGGGACCATGGCAATCACGACGTGTCCGGGCTGCGGCGCAACGTTCGAGGCTTCGGACACGTTCTGCCCGGCGTGCCATCGGTGCCTGATTTGCGGGGCGCGGGGCCTGGGTGGGCGGCGGCCGAGCTGTGAGCATGCTTTGGAGGAAACCGATTCGGAGGACACTGCCGAGGAGGACCGCATCCCCGAACTTCTTGCCCAGCGGGAGCAGCGGCTCGCCGAGCCTGAAAAGAGTGCCGTCAAGAAGGCGATTGTCGTCCTGGTGCGCGGCATTGCCCTGGCGTGGACCGGCTTCCTGGTCCTGTGGAATTCCACGCCGCCTCCGCAGTTTGACCAGCGGGAGGCCATCCTCCGCACGTCGGCCGTTGCCCTGACCGGGGCGATCGCCGTGGCGCTGGTCTACTCCACCGAGGACCGGATCAGCATCTGGAGCGCCCTGGCGATCGTGATGGTCTGCGTCCAGGTCCTTCCGCTGTTCGCCTGGGCCTTCTGGCTTGGGGCGTAGCACACCCATCGCGGCGGTCGCGCGACAGACGGTCCGGCCGAGGTGCGGCGGCGTGTGCCGTCGGCGGCGACGCAGCGGGGACTTGACGGGCGACGATTTCGGGCGATAGGCTTTGGCAAGCTGCACCTGCCGTCCCGTTTCATCTCACTCCATTCCCGCCTGGGAGACACGCCATGAATTCCACGAAGCGCTTCGCCGTGTTGTTGTTCGGATGGGCGGTATGCTCCATGGTCTTCGGGCCGCGAGGCGTCCTGCCGGCCGACGCGAAGCAAGCCGTCGAGATTCGGAACGTGGCCGGGGGCGTGAGCGGCGACGGGAAGCCGCTGGCCGGAGTCCTCGTCTCCGACGGCTGCCGCGTGGTCCGGACCGACGCCGAGGGCCGCTACAAGCTGGCCGTGGGGCCCGACAGCGGGCCGTTCGTCTTCGTCAGTACGCCTGCGGGATTCTGGACCGAGTCGTTCTTCGTGCCCACGGAGAAGGCCGCCGCGGCAGGCCACGCCGATTTCGCGCTGCGGGCCGTTCCGCAACCCAAACGGTTCGATTTCGTCTTCGTCACCGACATCCATTTGGAGAACCGGAAGGCAGGGGTCTCCAAGTTCCGAGCCAGTCTGCTGGAGATCAACGCCTTGCAGCCCACGCCGGCCTTCCTCTGGTCGCAGGGCGACATCTGCCTGCAAGGCCACAGCGGCGACGTCTATGCCGAATGCCTCAAGCTGGCGAAGATGCCCGTGCGCAACGGGCCCGGCAACCACGAGATGATGCTCGATCACAAGAATCCCCGCGACGACTTCCAGCGGCTGTTCGGCCCCACGTACTACTCGTTCGATTGGGGCGGCATCCACTGCGTCATGCTCGACGGCAACAAGCCGATCCCGGGCGGGAAGGATTGGAAGGCGGTCCACGGGGCCGTGGAGGGGAGCGAACTGGCATGGCTCCGCGCCGACCTGGCGGCCCAGCCGAAGGACCGGCCGACCGTGGTCGGAATCCACATCCCGATCGTGACGACCTATCCGGAGCGACGCAAAGACAACTCGCCCGATGCGCCCTACTGGGAAGTGACCAATCGCGACGTGCTCACCGACCTGTTCGCGGCCCACCGCGTGCGCCTGGTGCTGCAAGGACACATGCACGAGAACGAGCGGGCGTCGGTCAAGGGCGTTGAGTACGTGGCCTCGATCTCGGTCTCAGGGAGCTGGTGGAACCGCGGAGAGGGAATGGAACGCGGCGTGGACGGCGTCCCGCGAGGCTACCGCATCGTGTCGGTCGACGGAACGCGGATCACGCACCGGTACTGCTCGTCGTGCGAGTCGCGAGTCGATCGGCAAGGGGAGTGGTCCGGGCTGGAGAAGCCGCTGCCCGCGGGTCCGAGGGTCGGACTGCTGTTCAACTGCTACGACGCCCCGAACGGCTCAACCGCCCAGGCCCGGTTCGACCAGGGCCCGTGGCAGCCCATGCCTGCCTTTCCGGCCATGGGCGACCCGAAGATCGGGCTGGTCATGCCGCATCATTTCCGGGTGATGGCCGACACCAAGACCCTCGGCCCGGGCCGGCACACCGTGGTGGCCCGGGTCCGCTGGCCCGATGGCACCGAAGTCACGGAAGAGGGGACCTTTTCGGTGGCGGGCCAAAGGCGCTAAGGATCGGCCAGGGAATGACTGGCGTCTCTGGCAGCTTGGGTGGCATGCCGTCACTCGGCGCAGCCG
>CAYSGY010000123.1:0-12249 GCA_964430315.1 uncultured Planctomycetaceae bacterium | reverse complement strand
AAGAATCCCCGGCCGGGGCGCCGACGGCCCGCGGCTCAAGGCCCAGCAAGGCGCTCGTTGCACTGCTGGACCTGGGCCTTCAGCCCTTCGACCGTCTGGGGAATGACGCCGCGATCGCCTGCGGCGACAGGGCCCCCCGAGGGGATACCCCCTGCAGTTCCCTGAGACGCCGAGGCGCGATGCGATCGCGCTTCCGACGGGCAATCCACCGTCACGCCGGGCGTGCCACCGTGGTGCTCACGCGCAAGGTAGACCGCCAAGGCAAATCCCAATCCGATGTTGAGCACCGCAATGGCCACGATGCAGACGATCATGGCAAGGCCCCTTCCCTCGTAGAACTTGTCCTGAGGACACCCCCTCTCGCAAGGGGATGGCGAACGAACGATTCGGCCACTACGGTAACTCTACCTCAGACCTGGACTTCATGCGCGCGATCTGGCTCCCCTATTTCGGCGGGGATTGAGGGGATGGGATCACCAGTTAAGTTCCATAGCCTCTTCCCAGTGGGCGTAGAGCGTCTCCAGGGCCTCCTGGGCTTCCGCGATGTCGGCCTTGACTTGCCGGGCCTTCTGGCCGTCGCGATGGGTCTCAGGCAGCGCCAGGGCGGCGTGGAGACTCTCTACCTGGGCCTCCCGCTCGTGGATTTCCGCCTCAAGGTCCTCCACCTTGCGGTATGGGAACCTCCGCTTACGGCGAGGGGGTTCCGGAGCTTCCGAAGACTTGCTCTCCGGCTTCGGCGGTCTTTCCTCGCGTGTGCGGGCGGCATCGCGGGCCAATTCCGCCGGGCCGGCCGACTGCCCGCTCTGGACCAGATGCACGTAAGCGTCGTAGTTGCCCTCGACGATGCGGAACCGCTCGCGCTCGGCCACCAGAAGATGATCGGCCACCCGGTTGATGAAGTAGCGGTCGTGGCTCACCAAGAGCACGGTGCCGTCGAACGTGCGCAGCGCGTTTTCGAGGGCGTCGCGGGCCCAGAGGTCGAGGTGGTTGGTCGGCTCGTCGAGCACCAGGAAGTTGGCCTCCTGGGCGGCGAGCCGGGCCAGGGCGGCGCGGCATCGCTCGCCGCCGCTGAGGCTGGCGACTCGTTGAAGGCCCGTGTCGCCGACGATTCCGAACCGGGCCAGAAGCGAACGACGCTGCTGCTCGTTGAGTTCGTTGGAGGCGCGACGACCGGAGGGGCTCTCCACGTGGTCGCGTCTCTCGGAGACGCCGGGCTCCGGTCTCGGAGAGACCGAGCCACGTGCCCCGGGCCGGACGGCGTCGACGACCTGCGCGGAGTCGCTCAGTCCGCCGAGGTGTTGATCGAAGTACCCGACCGCCACGCCCGTCCCGAGGATGGCTCGGCCGGCGTCGGGCTCCTCCTCGCCGAGGAGGCACCGCAGCAAGGTCGTCTTGCCGCAGCCGTTCGGGCCGAGGATCGCCCATCGCTGGCCGCGCGTGACGTCGAGCGCGAGGTCCTCGAACAGCGGCCGGTCGAACGACTTCGCCAGGCCCTCGGCCCTGAGGACGATGTCGCCGCTCCGCTCGGCCGGCGGAAACGCCATGGGCGGGGCGGTGATCTCGCGCGGAGGATCGACGGGCACGATCCGCTCGAGCTTCTTGCGGCGGTCTTCCGCCTGCGCATGCTTCTGCCCGTAATGGTGGCGCCGGATGAACTCCTTCGCCTTGGCGATCTCCTCCTGCTGCCGCTCGTAGGTCCGGCGTTCGACGAGGAGCCGCTCCGCCTTCTGCTGCCAGTAGGCCGAAAAATTGCCGGAATAGCTCTCGACCGTGCCGTGAAACAACTCCAGGGTTCGGTTGGTCACCTTGTCGAGGAAGTAGCGGTCGTGGCTCACGACGATCATCGCCGCCGAGTGGCCGGCAAGGAACTCTTCGAGCCACTCGGTTGCATGGATGTCGAGGTGGTTCGAGGGCTCGTCCAGGAGCATCAGGTCGGGCTCGGCGAGGAGGAGCTTCAGGAGCATGAGCCGGTTCTGCTCGCCCCCACTGAGACTCTCCACCGTCTGCGAAAACGTCCGTTTGGGGAAGCCCAGTCCGTCGAGCACGCGTTCGATCTTGTGGTCCAGATTGTACGCGTCGTGGCGATGGAGATCCTGCTGGAGCTGATCGAAGCGGGCGGCCAGGCGGCGGTGTTCGGACTCGTCGGACGCCCGGGCCATGGCATGGGCCACCTCGACCGCTTCGTGTTGAAGGCGGAGGAGAGGATCCAGTGCGCTTCGGGCCTCGTCCCAGAGGGTCCGGCCCGGCACGATCTCCGGCTGCTGTTCGAGATAGCCCAGACGAATGGCCGGGTGCAGCGCGGTGCTGCCGCCGTCGGGATCCTCCTTGCCTGCCAGGATCCGCAAGAGGGTGGTCTTGCCCGAACCGTTGGGCCCGACCAGCCCGATCCGCTCGCCCGGCCGGACCTCGAACGTCACCCCCGCCAACACCGGCTCGGGCCCATAGTGCTTCCGGACATTCTGAACGTCGAGAACGATCATCCCGCCTTCCGCAGCACCCTCGGCCACCTTCCTGGCCGCACGGCGAATCCTCCATGATATCGGGTGCCCGCACGGTTGGCAAACCGCGTTTGGTTTGTGGATGGGGCGGCATGCTCTCACGACGCGAAGCGTTGGGTGAGCATGGAAGCCGCCATGACGGCCTCCATGCCGACCCTCGGCTGCGCCGAGTGACGGCATGCCACCCAAGCTGCCGAAGATGTCCGTTGCTTCCCCGCCAATCCTCAGTATTCGCGGTTCTTGAGGACCCCCGGCTGCGGCACGGGGTACTTGCCGTCCGGGCGGAGTTCCAGCGGGGCGGGCGCGCCGTCGGTGAGCTGATCGACCTTCGGGGCGAACTCGTGCTGGCAGTTGAGCGCCTCCTCGAAGGTCACGGTCTGGCCGGTGTGGGCCGCCATCCGGCCCATCGACGTGACCAGGCTGGCCTCGGCCCCGCGCTTCACCTCGTTGTACGGCTTGTCCTGGCGGATGGCCTCGATGAGGTCGTCCCATTCGAGCTGGTAGGGGCTCTGTTCGGGCTGCGGGTAGGCCCAGATCAGTTCTTCCTTGGTCATGTTCTGGCCCTTGAAGGTGCGGACCTTGCCCGGCGTATGGGCCGAGGTGGAGATGACCGCCGCTCCCTTGGTGCCGTGGGCGAAGCTGGCGAACCGATTGACGCAGCCGGGCATCTGCCGCCCGTAGTAGTAGAGCTTCGTGCCGTCGGCGAAGGTGTACTCGACGGAATAGGTGTCGAGGTTCTGGTCGACGTTCTCGCCGCGGTAGTGGCGGCCGCCGAGCGCCTCGGCGCGGACCGGCCAGGATTCCTTCATCCAGGAGCACTCGTCGATCTGGTGGATGTAGAAGTCGCTGTAGACGCCGCCGCTGGCCCAGAGGAAGGAGTGGAAACGCTGGATCTGGTAGAGCAGCTCGTTCATATTCTCGGGCTTCCGGCCGGTCATGCCGCCGCCGTCACCCATGCGGTACGCCCGGAGCGACATCACGTCGCCGATCTCGCCCGACTTGATCCGTTCGAGAAGTTCCTGCCGGCCCCGGCAGTGGCGGACCATGAGGCCCACGCCCACCTTGAGGTTCTTGGCCACCGAGGCTTCTCCGAGCTTCAGCATCCGGCGGGTGCTGGGGCCGTCGACGGTCACCGGCTTCTCCATGAAGACGTTGAGGCCCTTCTCGATCGCGTAGGTGAAGTGGACCCAGCGGAACGCCGGGGGGCTGGCGAAGATGGCCACGTCGCCGGCCTTGAGGCAATCCATGGCCTTCTTGTAGCCGTCGAAGCCGAGGAAGCGGCGGTCCTCGGGCACGTCGACCTGCTGATCGAACTGCTTCTTGAGATTCTTGTAGCTGCCGTCGAGTTTGCGCTCGAAGACGTCGCTCATGGCGACGAGCTTGATCGGGCCGTTCTTGACGGACAGGGCGTTGGCGGCCGCGCCCGTGCCACGCCCGCCGCAGCCGATCAGGGCGACCTGGATCGTGTTGCTCTCGCCCGCGTGGACGTGCGGAACCGCGACCCCCGCCAGGGCCGAAACGGCCGTAATCCGGCCGGCATGGGCGAGGAACTCGCGACGTGAGGAGGACTTCTTGGTGGGATGACTCATGAGGAGACTCCAAACAATGGTGGGTAGGAAAGCCCACGGGCTGCGACCCGTGGGCCTTGGAACCGGTCAACCTATTCCCTTAAGGTCTCTAAGCGGCGCCCCCTTCCTCGATGACTTTGAATCCCATCAGGTCGCCGAGGTCCTGCATCGCCTTCATGTGGTCGCCATAGAAGACCGCGCGGTGCAGGAGGGTCATCGTGTCGCCCTGGATCACGTCGGCGCCCCAGTTGAGGAAGAGGCGTCGCGCGTCGGCCACCTGTTGGGTGAACTGGGTGCGGCAAGCCAGCGGGCTGCGGCCGGTCTCGAGGATCTTGCCCGGGCAGACGAGCATCGTATCGAGGTTCACCAGCTTGGCACAGGTGACCGGCTGCCCGACGCGGTTCTCGACCTCCAGGGCCACGCCCCCCTTGCTGTCGGTCTGGCTTCGGATTCGGAAGGGCAAGCGTTTGCCGCACGGGCCGTCCATCTTCGTGGCCGAGGTGCAATGGAAGTGGACGACCGCGTTCTTGGCGGTGTCGATCACGGGGTCGGTGATGAAGCCGGGCACGCGGAAGGCATAGGCAAAGATCAGCATGGTGAGGGTCGAGTCGATGTCGCCTTCGCACGCCCCCACGAACCCGAGGTCGTTCAGCTTGCTGCAAGTCAGGCATGCCCGTGGCGTCGCCATGCAGGCCCGGTTGCACACGGCCTGGGCCTTCTCGCGGATCATCAGTTCCTTGGTCGCCAGGAAGAGCCGCGCGGAATCGACGATTTCCGGCCGTTTCGGTTCGATGATCTCCCGGGTCTGGCTGAGCCAATACTCCTGGGCCTCCGCCTCGGCGGCCTTGGGATCGATCGTCTTGTAGATCTCCATGACCTTCGCGTTGGGGACGGTCACGAGGTCCGCGCCGAACTTCTTCTTCACCTGCTCGGCCGAACAGGCGGCGGCCGTGCCGTTCGGACCGTCGATGGCGAGGATCCGCGTCTGCTTCATCCAAGCCGCCGTGCGCAGGAGCCCGGCCGCCTTGTCCAGCTCGCCCCAATCGCTGCTCGGCAAGAGGACGACCTTCTTGCCCTGCTTGTGCCATTGGGGGAAGTACATCCATCCGTGGCCGCTGAAGGGCTGAGAGAAGAGGGCCGTGGGCAGGCCCACGTCGACCAGCTTCGTCAAGACCGGCGCGTCGCCGCCGTGCCCGGACAGGTGGATAATCAAGAGGGCGTCGGCATCCTTCAGCTTGGCCGCCACCTTGGCCACGTCGGCCGGAGGAACGAGGTCGCCGCCGATGAACTTCACGTCGCCCAGCTTCTTCTCCAGTTCGGCGAGGTACTTGTCGAATTTGGCGAGCTCCTCGGTGGGGCGGGTCAGATAGGCGTCGTTGGCGACCCGGCCCGCGAAGACCTTGTAGATCTTCGCCGGGGGGAGCTTCGGCAACGCCGCCGGCTGGGCGGCCGCCGGTTGGCCGGCCGCCGTGCCGAAGGCCGCCAACTCCGTCGCCAGCAACGCTCCACTCGCGGTGGTGGTTCCCAGAAACTTCCGTCGCGTCAGGAAATCGCTCATGGGGGTCACTCCTCCAGAAACGTGGCTACACGCCCGAACGTCAGGTATTGCCCACGATACCCAAAACGCCCGACCGAAGCAACCCTTGCTCGCACCGGGCGCAATAACGGATTGGGAACGGATTATGGGTGGCATGCCGTCACGCGGCGAAGCCGCGGGTCGGCATGAACGCGTCCGCGGCGGTTTCCATGCTTACCCGACGCTTCGCGTCGTGAAAGCATGCCACCCGCCGACCCTGCGGCGAGGAATCCGACCATTGCCGGCCGTCACTGCGCCATGATCGCGAAGTAGTTCTCGCACGCCATGTCGAACGCCTCGTCCGACAGCACCGGCGGCATGCCACGATACGCGCAGAAGTTATGGATCTGGAGGAGCAGATCGCGGGGATGGCAGAAGCGGAACGGGCGGCCCTTTCCCTTGTAGTGCTTCTCGATGAGGTAGTCGACGGGCCCGGACCGGTATTCGATGCCGAGCTTCTGGCTCAGGATCGTGACGAGCCGGCGGAATTCCTCCTCGGTCGGGTCGTAGACCTCGATCTTGTAGGGGATCCGGCGGAGGAAGGCCTCGTCGACCAGTTCCTTCGGCTCGAGGTTCGTCGAGAAGACGATGAGCTGATCGAAGGGGACCTGGATCTTCTTGCCGTTGGGCAGGGCGAGGAAGTCGTAATGCTTCTCCAGGGGCACAATCCAGCGGTTCAAGAGTTCGTCGATGCTCATCCGCTGCCGCCCGAAGTCGTCGATGACCAGCGTGCCGCAATTGCTCTTCATCTGGAGCGGCGCTTCGGAGATGCCGGTCGACGTGTTGACCGTGACCTCCAGGGCCGACATGGTCAGCTCGCCCGCCGCGACGATGGTGGGCCGGCGGATGCGGACCCACCGCTTGTCGATGGCCCGCCGGTCCAGGATGCCCGAGCCGGCCTCCAGCGGCGCCTCGACGTGGTTCACCGGATCGAAGGTTCGGATGATCTCGCCGTCGACGCCGATCGCGCGGGGAATCCAGATGAACTTGCCGAAGGCGGCCGTCACGCGCTCGGCGATGCTCGTCTTCCCGTTGCCCGGCGCGCCGTAGAGGAACAGCCCCCGGCCCGAGTTGACCGCGGGACCGAGCCGGTCGAGCATCTGCTTGCTCAGCACCAGGTCGCCGAAGGCGTGTTGCAGGTCGTCGGCCGTGGGATGCTGGTTGGTGAGCGACTGGGCCTCCACCGAGGCCACGTAGTCGGCCAAGGACACGGGCGCAGCACCGAAGTAGGTGCAGTGCTGCGAGTATCGCCGGGCCCGTTCGCGTCCCAGGTCGCTCATCTGGTATTCGTAGTCATTCATCGGCGCCGAGCGACGATGCACGACGAGCTGATCCGACTTCATTTGCCGGAGCAACTGATCCAGGAGGACGAACGGCAATCGCACCTGGTCGGCGATCTCCCGCCCCGTGGCGTCGCCGCGCGAGAGGAGGAACTTGAGGATGAGGGCCTCCACCTCGCTCTCGGTCAGACCGGCCTGCCGGAACGAGGCCGGCTCGCGGGGGACGAAGGGGTTGTCGGGGTCCACCTGCTCAGGGGTTTCTTCGCGGTCCGCCGCCCGACACGCCGCGGAGCCCTCGTCGCCTTGCCACGCCCCCGAGGCCTTCGCCCGGCCCATCAGGGCCTGAAGCCGCTCCGGGACGACGTCGGAATATCGCACCGGCCGGCCGTCGTCCGACACCTCGGCCGCGGGTTGCGGCTCGGGCTCTTGGCCCCGGACGATCTGACGGAGACTCTCCAATCGCGCCAGCAGGTTGTCTTCCAGCGGTGTAGACATGGATCATTGTGTGGGAACGGGGCGCAGGGTGTCACGTCAACTCTAGCTTCTCTCCTGGATGAATCACTCCACGAAGACGCTGCCGGCAACACCGGTTTGCCCTGCACTCTCCGGTACAATCGCTTTCACCGGATTGTTCGGCAGGCTCCACGGCTTGGGTGGCATGCCGTCATTCGGCGCAGCCGCAAGCAAGAGAACGGCTCGACAACTAGGAGCCCCTTGACACCGAGGGCCCTATCAGGGAAGGATCACTCTCGTCATGGTCGTCGTCCTACGGCTTCATGTCGATGTCGAAGGGGGGATTCTCGCCCTCGACGACGGAGACTTTCAGGGGGCTGGTACGCGGGTTGCGATACTTGAGGGGGATGTTCCGGTACTCCTTGACCGTCATCGGCCCGAACGCCTTGGAGCCGGGGCTTTCGATCACCGGGGGCATGATCGCCACCTGGTAGTCGCCGACCAGGATGCCGGGCCCGCTGCTCATGGCGACGGAGTACGAGCCGTTGGGCTGGATGCGTGCGCCTTGATAGACCATCAACTCCGGCTCGAAGAAGACGACCATGCCTTCGGAAACGGGCTGGCCCTCGAACGTCACCGTGCCGCGCACGATCCCGTAGTCGCCCTTGCGCCCGCAGCCGGCCACCGTGAGACACGCCAGCCCGAGGGCAGCCGCCAAGAGCCAGGGCCTGCTACTCGTCCAAATTGACTCTTTTGCCGTCATCGCGATTCGCCAGGTTGTAGAGGATCTGGAGGTCCGTGCTGCTGGAGAGGAAGCGTGCGGAGGCGTCGGCCATGAGGACTTGGGCGCCTCCGGGGTGGGCGGATTGGAGGGGGCGGTTCGGGCCGCAGTCGCCGGCCACGCCGTAGGCCAGGTACGAGGTCTCCCCGACCGGGTGAATCACGCAGGTGAGGTTGAACTGCCGCTCCCACGTGTCGTTGCGGCTGACGCCCATCGTGAACCCGTAGCCGCAGTCGCTGCGGCAGTCGACCTTGGCCCCCGTGTCGTCGGTGCACCAGCCCGACTGCTCGCCGACCATGATCGTCTTCGAGGTGCCGTCCTTGATCGAGGAGATGGGAACACCGGCGTTCTGGACGGCAACGGGGTTCGTCGCCGTGGCAAACGACTCCGCGATGAGGATGCCGCCCCAGGAGATGTAGCCGGGGGCGCCGGTGGCGTTCTTGTCGCGGGTCGTGGAATGGTCTCTCGCGCCGGAGATGCCCACGTAGGTCGAACTCATCACGTTCGCGCTCTCGGCGGCGTACTTCGTGAGCACAAGCTGGTCCAAGCTGCTGGAGGGGCAAAACATCCAGGGAAACCGCTGACCGCGGAGCAGGTCGCGATTGTGGAGGCTCCAGGGCAACGTGTCGGAATAGAGCAGGCCCGTGACCGCGCCCACCTGGTCGAATTCGTTGTAGAGACTCTCCTCTTCGATGTACGGGAGGAGCCGAACGAGCCAGGTGTGGCCGAAATTGCCGGCCGCCGTGGAGAGTCCACCCGGCGGGAAGACCTTGTGCGTCCCCTCGTAATTCGCAAACGCCAGGCCAAGCTGCTTGAGATTGTTGAGACACTGGGATCGCCGGGCCGCCTCGCGGGCCATCTGAACGGCGGGCAGCAGCAGGGCGATGAGCACCCCGATGATCGCGATCACCACCAAGAGTTCGACGAGGGTGAAGCCGCGGCGGGACGGCGCAGGAGACGTGACTTGTGCGGTTCGGCGCGTCGGAGCGATCATAACCCTACCTCCGGAGATCGGAATCGTCGGGCCCGAGCCGCGTCTCACACGGAAAGGCCGAGCCCGCCCCCCTTCTATGATAGTAAAGATCCGGCCACCCGCAATCACCTGTGGACACAAGGGGGGTGTCAGCGTGCCTCCGATGCGTTAGAATCGGGGGGGGTAG
This sequence comes from uncultured Planctomycetaceae bacterium, assembly GCA_964430315.1. GTDB lineage: Bacteria > Planctomycetota > Planctomycetia > Pirellulales > Thermoguttaceae > CALFBP01. The sequence continues at coordinate 2,933 of CAYSGY010000123.1, read as the reverse complement.
ACCGTATTCCTGCCCTCGTTCCCACGCTCCGCGTGGGAACGGAGTTCGGGCCGCCCGGGGGCCCCTCTCTCCAGGCGCCGCGGAGCGGCGGGGCTGGCGTTCCCACGCAGAGCGTGGGAACGAGTCAAGAGTCGAGTCGTGTGTCCGGACAAGCAAAGGAGGTTTGCGCTTCATGTTGGGGGTACATTTGGGAGTCGGCGACTACTTCGCTCGCCTCAAGGCGGAGTTGGATCGGGTCAGCAGGGCCGACGTCGAACGTCTGGCCGAACTGGTATACGAGGCGTGGGAGAAAGGACGTTTCGTCTTCGTCTTCGGCAACGGAGGGTCGGCCGCCACGGCCTCCCACTTCGCCGCCGACTGGGGAAAGAACTCCGTCTCGCCCGACGACCTGGCCAAGATCGCCGGCCGTCGCCTGAAGATCCTCAGCCTCACCGACAACATCCCCTGGCTCTCGGCCCTGGGCAACGACTGCGGCTACGATCAGATCTTCGTTCAGCAACTCGTCCACTACGCCTCGCCGGGCGACCTGGCGATTGCGGTGAGCGGATCGGGCAACAGCCCCAACGTCCTTCAGGCCGTCCAGTGGGCAAACGATCACGGCCTCGTGACCTTCGGGCTGACCGGCTACGGCGGCGGCAAGCTGAAGCAGCTCCAGCAGGCCGGGATCCACGTGGCGCTGGACGACATGGCGATGGTCGAGAGCATCCACACCTGCATCGGCCACTGGATCGTCGACGACCTCACCGCCCGAATCAACGGCATCGGCCGCTACGCCGGTTGAATCGTCGTCTGTGATTCTGGGAGGCCAGGGTGGCGTGCTTGCACGACGCGAAGCGTCGGGTGAGCACGGGAACCGCCGTGACGCATCCATGCCGAAGGCACGGCTTCGCCGCGTGACGGCATGCCACCCAAAACGACGAATTCCTGCGAGTTGCGCTGTGCCATGTGGCACGGCCTGTTCCCACTCTTGACGCCTCTCTTGGGCACGCCTATTCTGGCCGGTTCCGGAGAGGGGAGCTTGGCCTATTGGTCGCCAGGCTGGAAAGCCTGACCTACTTGGGAGGGCAAGGCGATGAAACGTCGTGAGTTTCTGCAAACGGTTCCTCTTGGCGGAGTGGCTTGCCTGGGGCCGTGTGCGCTGGCTGCCGCGGCGGACGGCCCGGGCCCCTCCGCTTCGCAGACCGCAGGGCCGGCTCTCAAGCTGCGGCCCTATCAACTTCTCTGCCTGGTGTGCTCCGTGGGGAGCGAAGACCCCGGCGCGTGCGGCGAGAAGCTCCGTCGCGTACGCGGCGTGATCCGCGAGAACCCCGACGTGCCCGTCACGCTGGCCTGCAATGCGGGCGACGTCTACTGCTACCAGGACCCGGGCACGGAGGACGATACGCCGGAAGGAAGGGACTTCAACCGGAAGCGGGACCTCGACGTGCTGACGATCCTCGACCTTCCCCCCGGCTGCACGATGCCCGCCCGGGCCCTCCTGCTGACGCTCTTGAGGCGTGTTCCCACCGTGGCCGGGATCTGCGGCTACAAGAAGGTCACGTCCGACGCCTGGAAGGGCTGCCCGAAGGCCGCCAGCGGCGACTACGAGAAGGGCGTCAAGAAGGGCATCACCGCCCTCATCCCGGCCCGCACGGAAAAGGAAATGCAGGAGGAGAAGAAGAAGTCGATCGAGGCCCTCGCGCGGGCCGAGGAGGTGACGATCCGGCCGCACATCCTCCTTTGTGCGGTGTGCCAGTACGGGGGCGGGCTGCGTCCGCCGTATGCGGAAGACAATCTCCCGGAGTTGTTGGAGTTGATCCTGACCAGGAAGCCGGACCTGCCCATCAAGATGGCCCGCAGCGCCGACTGGATGATGTGCGCTCCCTGCCCGAACCGGGCCCCGAAGCTGAACGCCTGCGTCAACGTGCTGGGCTCCGGCGGCCTGAGCAACGAGAAGCGCGACCTCGACATGCTCCAGAAGCTCGGCCTCGAGTTCGGCAGCACGATGAAGGCCCGGGACCTGTTCCGCTTGATCTTCGAGCGGATCCCCACGACCCAGGAGATCTGCGGGCGGGAGAACGTCCTGCCGTCGGTCTGGTGGGACGGGTGCGGCGAGAGCAACCGCACCAAGGGGAACCCGAGCTATGAAAAGGGACGAAAAGAGCTGATGGAGAAGCTCAAGCTCGCGTAGCGGCGGTTTTCCAGACAGGCGTGTGGCACAGCCGCCCTCGGCTGTGCAGACCTTCCAGACAGGCATGTGGCACAGCCGAGGGCGGCTGTGCCACAGGGTCCTTCTTCTTACGCGAGCCGGGCGAAGCCGCTGTGGCGCACTGGGCCGCCGATTCGGGCTGCGGCGTCGCCGCGGCGGGCCGCCTCGGAAAGCTCGGCGAAGATCTCGTCGGCTGCCGCCAAGTAGCGGTCGACGTGCTCCTCGGTGTGGGCCAGGCTCGCGTAGAACGCCCCCCCGGCGAGAATGCCCCGGCCGAGCATCCGCACCGTGAGCAGCGTCTGCAAGGCCAGGCTTTCGGGAGAGTCGAATGCCAAGGTCGTCAGGGGCGGATGGCCGGCCAGTCTCAGGCCCACGCCGTGCCTTGCGGCGATCGACTCCAGACGCCGGCGGAACCGCAGACCGATGGCCGCCACGTGGGCCGGGACGTCCACGCGCTGCATCTTGCGGATCGTGGCCAAGGCCGCCGTCGGGCCGACCCCTTCGGTCCAGTAGGTGCTGGAGATGAACGATTCCTGGGCCGCCTGCATCACGTCGGCCCGGCCCAGGATCGCGGCCATCGGATGGCCGTTGCCGATCGCCTTGGCAAACACGGCAACGTCGGGCGTGACGCCGTAGCGGAGATGCGCGCCCCCGAGCACGAGCCGCCAACCGACGGTGATCTCGTCGAAGATGAGCGACGCGCCCGCCCGGTCGCATAGCTCCTGCACGCCCTCCAGGAAGCCGG
>CAYSGY010000122.1:0-12359 GCA_964430315.1 uncultured Planctomycetaceae bacterium | reverse complement strand
AGAACTGCGGGCACGGCCGCGCCTGCCGCCGGACCCGTCGGGCCCTTGCGGCCCAGCATGGCCGCTCCCTCATCGCAAGGACAGATCGTATCCGTATGGTTGCTGCACGTCGTCTCATTCTCCGGGCAATACGTCTGCCTCGCCGGGCAGACCGTATCCACCATAACGCACGCGGTCTCCCCACCCGGGCAGAACGTGTCGACGCTCGGGCAGGCAGTCAACATCGCCGGACAAACCGTATCGACCACCTGCGTGCAGATGGTCTCCGTCGCCGGGCAACTCGTTCGTATTCGCGGACAGGTCGTGCCGATCTCCGGGCACACGGTAGCGAGCGCGCAGCTTGTGGCGGCCCCACTGCACGTCGTCTGGCCCCCGGAGCACGCCGTCTGCGTAATCGGACACTCCGTCGACGCGGCGGGACACAGCGTGCTCACCTGCGGGCAAACCGTATCGGTCTGCGGACATGTCGTGTCCTGCCTCGGGCATAACGTCGCCAGGTTCGGACACCGGGTCGATTCCGTCGGGCATGTGGTATCGCCGGTCGCGGGGCACACGGTCGATACCACCGGGCACTGGGTAGCAGCCGCGCAAGTCGTCTCGCCGGAACACGTGGTCGCCGCCGCAGGACAGGAGGTAGGCACCGCTGGACAGGTCGTACTGCCGACAGGACATTGGGTACTGGCCGCCGGGCACTCCGTGGTAACGACCGGGCATGTCGTGCTCGTCACCGGGCACTGCGTGTTCGCCGTCGGACAAGTCGTCGCCGACTCCGGACACGTCGTGCTCGACTGCGGACACGTCGTCGTCGTCGCCGGGCACTGCGTCGCAACCACCGGACAGTTCGTCGCACCGCTGGGACACGTCGTCGAAACGACCGGGCACTGGGTCGATGCCGCCGGGCACGTTGTGTTCGACGTGGGACAGGTCGTCGTCTTCGTTGGGCAGGTCGTGTTCGACACCGGACATCTCGTGTAAGACGTCGGGCATTGCGTCGAAACGACCGGACAGACCGTCGGGCCGCCGGGGCACGTCGTCGATTTCACAGGGCACTGGGTCGTGGTCGCGGGGCACTTCGTCGCGGTTTCGGGGCAATTCGTCGCTCCCGACGGGCACCGTGTCGAAACTCTCGGACACGACGTCACCTTGACCGGACACGAGGTCGACTGCGCGGGACACCGGGTCGACGTCTCCGGGCACTTGGTCGAAGCCTTCGGACACACGGTTGCCGTGGCAGGACAGCGCGTGGCCGACTGCGGACAATTCGTCCCACTCGCCGGACATCGGGTGTCGACCACAGGGCACTTCGTGACCTTGACGGGACACTGCGTCGATACCGCAGGGCATTTCGTCGCCGTTCCGGGACTCGCCGTCGCGTAGGCCAGAGGCCCCAGATCGTCGGACTCCGACAGCGCGCCCTCGGAGGACTCCTCGACGGCCCACGCGGACGGACAGACCGCTGCAACCAGTACCAGGACGATGACAGAACCCACGATCCGTTTCACGACTCACCTCCCTTGTCCTGTCCCCTGGAACGACTTCCCGCTTGGGAGAATCCCCACGACGGGACGACTCCCGCGCTGTGTCGAACCCTCGCCCATGGAACCCGGTCGATTCCTCTCACGACCCGCATTCCAAGTCCGCTAACGCCGCTCTCCCAACGCGGAACCTATCTCCTTAGGCTACACCGGAACTCTAGACGACTCAACAAAAAAATTCATCTCAGAATTTCCCACACAACCCACATTGTCCATCGTGGGCAATTTCCAGCCACCGCCGCCACGGCTCCGGACTTATTGCGCCCTGATCGCGCGTTCGAGCCAATCGTCTTTCGGATCACGGTCGCGCGAATGCCCAAGGCTGCGCACCGTTGGAAGTAAAGCCAGAGTGCCACGACGACGGATTCGATAAGTCTTTCAGATAAAAGACGTTATGGAACCCAAAGCCTCAAGGCAGTCTGTCCAGGGGGCAAGCCACCACCTGGCGTCTCAGGCCCGCGGATGCCTGGACCCCATAATGACGAGTATAGCCATTCCCCGAATAGGTGACACACCCGGGAAATTGCATCCAGTCTGTAGACAGGGATTCGCATACATCTGACGAGCGGGTGCTGCAGGACACTTCGCGGGAGCGTCTTAGCTCAGTCCGAGCACGTCATTCATGCTGTACAGCCCCGGCGTCTTGCCGACGAGGTACTTGGCTGCCGCCAGCGCGCCCAGCGCGTAACAGTCGCGACTGGTGGCCCGGACCGTCAACTCGATGCTCTCCCCAAGCACGGCGAAGACGATCGTATGTTCGCCGGGATTGTCGCCGACGCGGATTGCGTGGTAGCCGATTTCGTCGTGGGGGCGGGCGCCGGGCCGGCCCTCGCGGCCGTGGCGATGGCGGGTCTGACCCATCGCCCCGGCGATGATCTGGCCGAACTTCAAGGCCGTGCCGCTTGGGGCGTCCTCTTTGAACCGGTGGTGGCGTTCGAGGATCTCGACGTCGGCGTTCTTGTCGCTCAAGGCCCGGGCCGCCACTTCCGCGAGGTTCATCGTCAGATTGACGGCCATGCTCATGTTGGGCGACCAGACCAGTGGGATCCGTTGAGCGGCGGTGCGGAGCGCGGCGGTCTGGGCGTCGTCGAGTGCCGTGGTCGCCACGACCAAAGGGGTGCCGTGGTCCACGCACCATGGCACGATCGCCCGGGTGCCTTGAGGCACCGAGAAGTCGATGACCACATCGACCGGCACGTCGATCTCGGCACGAACCGGCACGCCGATTGCCCCGATTCCGGCCAACAAGCCGGCGTCTTCCCCAAGGCGAGGATGGGAAGGTGCATCGACCGCGGCGACGAGAGCCAACGCCGGATCGGCCTTGGCGAGCGTCACCAGCCGCTGGCCCATCCGCCCGGCCGCCCCGTGAATCGCGATACGTGTCGGGTTCATCCTGTTGCCTTTCGGGAATCGCCTTGGGGCACCTTCACTCCGGCGAATTGGGCCAGATTCCTCGCCAATTCATGGACCTCGGGAGGGAGTTCCGACGGCGAGAGGGCCTCCGCTAACGCCTTATTCGAGAACTGACCGTACCGGTTCTCCTGAAGCCAACGCTTCACGCCAGGAAGCACGACGCCCTTTGCGTCAACAAGGGCCACCTTCTCTGCCTCCCAATGCTCGCGAAGGTACTCACGTGCCATGCGCGACATCGTTGCCGCATCCCATCTCTCATCAACCCGTCTACGGTACTCGCTGAACGCCTCCACGAGGTGGTCGTTGGCTGAGTCCAGCGAGGAATCCAGGAGCCGGTCGTATTCAGCCTGGAACGCCAACTCGTCCAGCACTCGCTGCCGAGGATCCGCCCGCAGGAGCCGCTTGATGGCGTCGGGGCACAGCAGATAATTCTCGATTTCTGCCCGCGACCAGACATGCCATTGGATGTGCTCGGAAGGAAGGTGTTGGTGAAGCTGTTCGAGGTCAGGGCAGTAATCCCGATCGGCGACCACAAACGCATCGAGCGTGCGGTCCCGCAGCGCGATCATCTGCTGGAGTTGTTGCCGCAGCCGTTCGATGGGCTGCTTGTACGGGTTCCCCTTGGCGAAGCAGATCGAGAGTCGCCTCGCCACCTCCTGCCAAAGCGAGGAACCGAGGCACTTGCCGCAGAAGACGAAGAGAAGATCCCGATCCGCTTCGTCCTCGACGATCAGAACGCGACGGTAAGCCTGGATGACGGGAAGCTGCGTGGGATCGAGAGAGCCGAGCCGGCCTAGGGCGTCGTACACGTCGAAGGCCACGTGAAGCCGCCGCGTGCCCCCTTCCTCCAGGGACAGCACGTGCTCCGGGCTGAACTCGCGGATCAGGTCGCGGGAGTGCGTCGCGAGGAGGACTTGTTTTCCCGATTCCACGAGCCGGTTCAACTCGCTTAGCAGAGCGCGTTGGAGCGTCCCATGAAGATGGGTGTCGGGCTCATCGAGCAAGACGACGTGGGGTTCCCGCAAATGGATGAACCCGAACAGGTAGACGAACTGCTGAAAGCCGCTTCCGGCCGAGAGAACGTCGAACTCCTTGGCCCGCCCGGCTTCCTGATACGTGACGGAGATGTACCGGTCGGATACCTCGTCGAATTGAATGTTCATGTCCTGGAAGGTGGGGAAGGCCCGTCGCAACACCTCCAGTAAACGATCGTGGTGGCCCTGGAGCTTCAGGTCGAGAATGAGGTTGCGAATGACGCTGTGGACCCGGCCGCGCGCCAGTTCATCGTCGAGTACGGCCTTGGTCCTCCGCTCCTCTTGGGCCAGAAACGCCGAGAAGACCGGGAGGTAGGCGATCCGATGTTCGGCGAGCAGCGCAAGCCACTCCTGGGACTCGTCGGAGCTCTCGATGCCGACTCCGAAGCGGTTGTAGTCCAACTTCAGCGTAGCGGTCACGGTGGGACCCCGTTCAAAGGTCCCTCGGATCGCAATGATCTTCTGTTTCCCTCCGGTCTGAGTCTTTCGGTCAGTCCAAAGGTCCATCGGATTGGAGACGGGCAACACGTAGAACTCATCCGGGGGGATCGTGCGTCTCCGAATCTCCAGCGAGCCGTTCTTGCGCGTCAGGCAATGATGTACGCAAAAATCGAACAACGCCAACGCCTGGAGCAGAGAAGTCTTTCCGGAGTTGTTCGCCCCCACGAGGCAGTCGAGAGGCCGCAACTCGACGCTGACTTGCTCGAACTGCTTGAAGTTCTCGATTTCCACGCGGCTAAGGCGCATCGACGATCCCCCCCAAGTTGCCTCCTCCCCGCCGTCTCCGATCCCTAGCCCCCGACCCCCGATCCCTAGCTATACAACTGGATCGCCTTGACGATTTCGCCGAGGTCGTTGGGCACGGCCACGGCCCGGTTGGCGAAGGCCGCGCGGCGCACGCCGCGGCTGCCGAGGACTTTGTTGAACAGCTCCTGGTCGGTGGTATGGTAGGCGACCGTGGCGTCGGGGTCCTTGAGTTGATGGCCGGTGAGCACACACACGACCCGCTCGTCGGGGCCGATGATGCCTTCGGCCACGAGTTGCTTCGCGCCGGCGACGCTCGCCGCACTGGCCGGCTCGCAACCGAGGCCGCCTGCGCCGACCTGGGCCTTGGCGTCGAGGATTTCCTGGTCGGTGGCCTCGCGGACCACGCCGTTCATCACTTCGAGGGCCCGGAAGCACTTCAGGAGGTTGACGGGCCGGTTGATCTCGATCGCGCTGGCGATGGTCTTGGCCCGTTTGCCGGTGGCGTTCATGTCGCCGTAGTAGGCGTCGACGGCATCCCGGCGCGGGTCGCCCCGGTTCCATCGCACGCCCTGCTTTTCATAGAGCTGATAAAGCGTATTCGCCCCGGCCGCGTTGATGACGGCCAGACGTGGCACCCGGTCGATCAACCCAAGCGTGGCCAACTCGTGAAACGCCTTGCCGAACGCGCTGGAATTGCCGAGATTGCCGCCGGGGCAGACGATCCAGTCGGGCACCTCCCAGCGGAGCGCTTCGAGGATGCGGAACATGATCGTCTTCTGGCCTTCCAGGCGGAACGGGTTCACGCTGTTGACCAGGTAGATGCCCAACTGGCGGCTCACCTCCTGGACCCGGGCCATGGCGTCGTCGAAATCGCCGGCGATCTGCACGGTCAGCGCGCCGTAGTCGAGGGCCTGGGAGAGCTTCCCGTAGGCGATCTTCCCGGAGCCGACGAAAATAACCGCCTTCATCAGCTTCGTCACCGAGCAGTAAAGGGCCAGCGAGGCGCTGGTGTTCCCGGTCGAAGCGCAGGCGGCTCGCGTGGCGCCGGTGACACGTGCGTGGGTGAACGCGGCCGACATCCCGTTGTCCTTGAAGCTCCCCGAGGGATTCATCCCCTCATACTGCAAGAACAGCCGGCCCGGCCGGACACCGACGTATTTTGCCACCCCCTCCGAGGCGTGGAGCAAGGTCTGCCCCTCGCCGACCGTCACACATTGGTCGATCGGGGCGAATGGGAGCAGGCGATGAAATCGCCACACGCCGCTGAAGCAGTGCGGGTCATCGCGACGGGCCCAGGCCGCTTCCAACTCGCGAAGCGAGCGAGGCGGGCCGACACGGTCCCAGGCGTAGGCCACGTCGAGCAGATTGCCGCACTTCGGGCAGGCAACGCGGACCTCCTCGACGCCGCAGGTCGCCCCGCAGGCCGGAGAGATGCACTGTTGAAACACGTGATCCGATGGGTGGGTCTGGGCGATGTCTCCATCCTCCTCAAAGGGCACGATCACGATCCTGGGACTCCAATCTATGATGGCCTCCCGAAGACAGCAAGGGTCACGAAGAAGCGGACGCCGCGGATACGGCCTGCGGATGCCGCGCAGACGACCGGGCGCTCCACTGCGGAGGGGGGTGTGTGGATGTTCCTAACACTCCAGCCGTGTGGAAGTGCAGGAACGAGGAGTAGGGAGAAGGAAAAGGCGTGGGAAAAGGGGAAAGAAAAGGAGAGGGGTCCCATTCAGAATTGTGGGATCGGGGTACGGTTTCTTGCCTTTCCCATTTCCTCAGGCCGTTCGCGTCCAGCGTCTTGTCTGCGGTTTTGCAGCAGGGGCGCTTCGGCGGTTTCTGCGTGGTGGACCGGCAGGAGCCGCTGGTGGTGTGCCGATCCAGGTCGGCGCCGCCGCCCCTCCGTCTTTCGCTCGCATGTCGGGCAGTGGAAAGCACTTGCGTCGTGGGCCCGTATCTCAGGTTAAGCGGGCGTCGTCCGCGGCACACCGTTTGCTCAAGAGCGGTGGCCCATCGACTGCGATCGGCAGGTGCGTTCTTCCCAAGTCTTCGAGACTCCGGGAGTCGCAAGGGATCCTTGGTACGAAACCCGCTCCGCCATGCCTTACGGTCTTTACATTTCCGCCGAGGGGGCCCGGGCGCAAACCCAACGCCTGGAGACCATCGCCAACAACCTGGCGAATGTCGACACCGCCGGATTCAAACGCGATCTCGCCGTATTTCAGGCCCGCTACGCCGAAGCGATCGACCAGGGATGCGATTATCCAGGCTCCGGCTCGGTCAACGACGTGGGCGGGGGCGTGATGCTCCGGCTCACGCAAACCGACTTCGCACCGGGGCCGCTGAAGCGAACCGGGGCCCCGACGGATGTCGCGATCCGCGACAAGGGCTTCTTCCTCGTCGAGAAGGACGGCCAGCAGTACCTGACCCGCGCCGGGGACTTCCAACTCACGGCCGAGGGCAATCTCATCACCCAGCAGGGCTACGCCGTGTTGAGCGACGGGGGCACGCCGATCACCGTGGAGCCTGGCAACGGCCCCTTTGAGATCACCCCACGCGGCGCGCTTCGGCAGGGCGGTTCCGCGCAGATGCTGGCGATGGTGCAGCCCGCGTCCCTCGGCGACCTCGTGAAAGTGGGCGAGAGCCTCTTCAAGTCCCTCGCCGAAACGGAGCCCGTGGAGGAGAACGACCGCGACGTGGCGTGGGGCTACCTCGAGGCCTCTTCGGTGCGTCCCACGAGTGAGATGGTTCAGTTGATCGAGGCGTCCCGCGCGGTCGAGGCCAACGTGAACATGATGCAGACCCAAGACCAGATGCTCTCCCAACTGGTCACGCGAGTGATGCGGAGTTCGTAGGCAGTAGGCAGTAGGCAGTAGGCAGTTGCTGGAGAGGCGGCATCCGTGATGGCAGAACGCACGCGGGGGACATTTGGATCCCCGGGGTGACGTAGGGCGACGACCAAGCGGCGGGCAAGCCCGCCCGCTACGCGGAGGGTGTCTGATCGGTCCCCAATCCCCAATCCCCAATCCCCAATCCCCAATCCCTAATCCCTAGTCCCTAATCCCTAATCCCTGCAAGAGCCATGAGCGTTCAAACTCTTTACACCGCCGCCACGGGCATGACGTCGCTGCAAACCAAGCTGGACACGATTGCCAACAACCTGGCGAACACGGAGACCACGTCGTACAAGCGGGCCCGGGCCAATTTTGAGGACCTCTTCTACCAGAATCAGAAGCTACCGGGCTCGGAGGATAGCGCGGGGCAACTCACGCCCACGGGAATCGCCATTGGGCTTGGAACCCGGGTGTCGAGCATCCAGACCGATTTCAAACAAGGGGCGTTCAAGAACACGGGCAACTCCCTCGACGTGGCCATTGAGGGCCTCGGGTTCTTCAAGCTGATGGACCCGACGGGAGAAATTCTATACACGCGGTCCGGCAACTTCTCGTTGAACGCCAACGGCCAGATGTGCCAGGGGTCGGCGGAGACGGGCCGGTTGCTGGAGCCCCCGATCACCATTCCTCAAGACGCGCAAGCCATCGTCGTCAGTCCGGAGGGCAAGGTGTCGGTCCGGCAGCCGAACACCACGGCCCTCACCCAGGTCGGCACGATCGAGCTGGCCATGTTCATCAATCCGGAAGGGCTGCTGAAGATGGGCGAGTGTCTCTACGCCGAGACCAACGCCTCGGGCACCGCGCAGACCCTCCAGCCCGGGCAGCAGGGGTCCGGCGTGCTCCGGCAGAACACGCTCGAGGCCTCCAACGTGGAGCCGGTGAGCGAGCTGATCGACCTCATCACCACGCAGCGGGCCTTCGAGCTCAATTCCCAGGTGGTGTCGACGGGCGACCAGATCATGCAGCTCATTGCCAATCTCCGCCGCGCGTGAGGTGCGCTCTTCAGTTCTCGGATGGGGCCTTCCATGAATTCCAGATACGTCGCGACGATCTTCATGCTGGGATGCGTAGCGCTTGGCTTGCGGGAAGCCTCTGCGGTGGAGTTGCAGGTCCGCGCGCGATGCCAGCCGCGGGCCGCGATCGTGTGCGTGGGCGATCTCGCCGAGGTGTGCGCAACGGACGCCGCGGAGCAGGAGAAGCTGGCGCAGACCGAGCTGTTTCCCGCTCCCCCCCCCGGTCAACAGCGGGTGCTTCGCGTCCGCGAGCTCCAGGATCTGCTCTGCAACCGGGGCGTCGGCTCGGCGGAACTGCGTCTCTCCGGCGCCAGCCAGACGATCATCGAAGGGGTTACGGAGCCTGCCCGCCCGGCCGAGCCGCGCCCGGTGCCGCCCTCCGCGGTCAAGAGGGCGGAGCGGGTCGTGAGCGATGCAATCGCCAAGTACCTGGAGGAACAAGCCTCCTCCGGCGAAACCTGGCTCGTCGACGTGCGGCTGGCGGAGGCCCAGGCCCGACTCGTTCCGGTCGACGGCCGGGCCATCGCCGTGCGCGGCGGCCAGGCGCCGTGGTCCGGGGCCCAGTCTTTCGAGGTGGCCGCGAGCAACGCGTCGGGGACAGGCCGTTTCGCCGTGTCGGCGGTGGTGCAGAGGATCCCGCCCGTCGTGGTCGCCGCCAGGGCCGTGGGCCGGGGCGATACCCTCCGGAGCACGGACGTGAGACTCCAGCGGGCCGAACCGGGCGCGGACCGCACCGGCACGTTCCACGCCATCGACGACGTCGTCGGCACGGAGGCCACGCAGGCCATCTCCGCCGGAACCGTCCTCCAGGCGTCCCTCGTCCGATCGCCCATCATGGTGCGGCGGGGTGATGTGGTCACGGTCTACTCGCGGGCGGCCGGCATTCGGATCCGCGTGACGGCCCGGGCCCGTGAAGACGCGGCGCTCGGCGAACTGGTCACGGTGGAATCGCTGTCGGATCGGAAGACCTATACGGCGCGGGTTTGCGGGCTGCAAGAGGTCGAGATTTACGCCCGGGCCATGCAGACGGCGCCGGCCGGGCAAGGCGATCGGCCGGTGCGACCGGCCGCCACTCTGGCCAGAATCCCAGGAAGGAGCACAAGATGACCTGCCCCCAAGCCTCACGCATCGGACGCTCTTTGGCCGTCGCGGCATGGTGGCTGACGTTCGCCGCCGCGGGACAGGTCTGGGCGCAGAGCTCCAGCCTGATGGGCGACCCGACCCAGCGGCGTCAGCTCACCATGGCCGACACCTCTTGGACCTATCAAGCCCCGCCCGAGGCCAAGACCTGGAAGCTCAACGACTTCGTCACCGTGGTGATCGAAGAGAAGGCCCGTATGATCCGCGAAGGACAGGTCGATCAGCGCAAGAAGGCCGAGGGGGCCATGGCCCTGAACGACTGGATCGCCTTCGACGGTTTCGCCGTCGTGCCCGACCCCCAAACCGACGGCGATCCCAAGATCTCAGGGATCCTCGACAACAAGTACCGGGCACAGGCAAACCTGCAGAACCGCGACACGTTCGAGTCGTCGATCCAGTGCACCATCGTCGATATCCGCCCCAACGGCACGCTGGTCCTCGAGGGCCACGCCAAGGTCCAGTTCGACGACGAGGAATGGGAACTCTCCCTCAGCGGCATCGTGCGCCCCGAGGACATCCAGCCCAACAACACGGTGAAGAGCGAGAAGATGGCCGAGAAGCACATCGTGCGGGTCTCCTCCGGACACGGCCGCGACGGCATCCGCCGCGGCTGGCTCCAGAAGATCATGGACAAGTTCCAGCCGTTCTGAGGGATGAGGGACAAGCGATGGACGTCGACGCGTTTCGGACGGGGGACGAAGTGATGGGTCAGTCACGAGGCTCGATGGTTATGGAAATGCGGATTCCAGTCGTTCATCGTTCTAGGTTTCCCATCCCTCATCTCTCATCCCTCATCTCTCATCGTTCCTGGGCAGTCGTGGCGCCGCTCTTGCTGGCGATGGCGGCCGGCGGCCCGAACGCCGAGGCCAAGGCGACCCTCAAGACCATCTGCCGCGTGAAGGGACAAGAGGAGAACACCCTGCAAGGACTGGGGATCGTGGTCGGGCTGAAGGGCACGGGCGACGGGGGTTCCTCGCTGCCCATGATGCGGAGCCTCGCTCAGGCCATGCAGTTCCTCGGCAATCCCCTGGGCAAGACGGGTGTGGCGGAACTGAAGGACACCAAGAATGCCGCCCTGGTGCTCGTCACCGCCACCGTCCCACCCACCGGGGCCCGGCAAGGCGATAAGATCGACTGCATGATCAGTTCGGTCGGGTCCGCGAAGAGTCTGGCCGGAGGCCGCCTTTTCACGACCCTGCTCGTGGGCCCCGACCCCAAGAACCCCCGCGTCTACGCCACCGCCGAAGGCCCGATCACGCTCGACAATCCCCTGCACGCCACCGCCGGACGGATCCACTCGGGTTGCCGGCTCGAAGAGGATTTCTTCAACGTCTTTTCCAAGGACGGAAAGATCACCCTCGTGCTCGATAAGAACCACGCCGACTTCCAAGTCGCCTCCGATGTGGCCGACTTGATCAATCACAGCCCGCTCAATTTCCAGTCGTCCGGCGTGCTTCTGGCCAAGGCGGTCAACCCGGGCAACATCGAGGTGCAGATCCCGCGGCAGTATGCCGAAAGTCCGGTGGAGTTCATTTCCCAGATCCTCGCCCTCGATCTGCCCGACCCGCAGGTAGGGCCGCGGGTCGTGATCAACGAGCGTGCCGGAAGCATCGTCATCAGCGGCGACGTGGAGATCGGCGCGGCCGTGATCACGCACAAGAACATTGTGGTGGAGACGGGCGGGCCGGTCACCGCGGCGCGATTCGTCACCGTTGATTCCAGCCAGACCGAGACGCCCAAGCTCAAGTCCCTCGTCGAGACCCTCAACGCCGTCCACGTGCCGGTGGAGGACATCATCGAAGTGATCAAGGGCCTCGACCGCGACGGAAGACTCTACGCCCGATTGATCATCGAATAGCGAAGACCGAAGGGAAACCCTCCTGTGCGCACCTCCGCCATCGGCTCCAATGTACCAGATTCCGCCTGGACCCTGCCCGTCTCGCCGACTCCGCCCGGCCAGGACGCCAAGAGCCAGGCACTCCGCCGCAACTTCAACGATTTCGTCGGGCAGACCCTGTTTGGGGAGATGCTCAAGTCGATGCGCAAGTCCCAGCACAAGGCGGCCTACTTCCACGGAGGCCGCGCGGAGGAAGTCTTCCAACAGCAATTGGACCAGGTCCTGACCGAAAAACTCAGCCAGGCCAGCGCCGACAAGATCGCCGGCCCGATGTATGAGCTTTTCACAATGAGTCGTCGGTAGAGTAGGCAGTAGGCAGTACGCAGTAGGCAGTAGGCAGTGGGCAGTGGGCAGTGGGGAGTAGGTCGTAGAAGGCACAGAGGAAATATCCGAATGTTGCCGGCAGGGCCGGCCTTCGGAGCCCGCGAGATATGCAGAAGAGCCAAGCGGCCGTCCAAGAACAACTCCCCTCTCCCGTTGGACGGGAGAGGGGCAGGGGGTGAGGGGACTCGCCAACGAACTCCCGGGGTAATTCCTGAACGGCCACCAAAACGACACTCGCTAATTCCTCGACTCTCGACTCTCGACCCTCGACTCTCGACTCTCGACCCTCGACCCTCGACCCTCGACCCTCGACCCTCGACCCTCGACCCTCGACTCTCGACTCTCGACCCTCGACCCTCGAC
>CAYSGY010000121.1:0-12448 GCA_964430315.1 uncultured Planctomycetaceae bacterium | reverse complement strand
TTCCATGCTCACCCGACGCTTCGCGTCGTGAGAGCATGCCACCCAATCCCGACAGGTGTTTCTTGCCCGATCCCAAGCCGTCCGGGACGGGTTGGAAACCCGTCCTACGGAGTCTCTTGCTCGTGGGAATCGCGGTCACTGCCCGGGCCGGCGAGCCGAACTACCCGCCGAAGCCGACGGTGATCGAATACACCGTCGATCCGGCCTGGCCGAAACGGCCTGCGGAGTTCGGTCCCCGGGCCGCGGTGCCGAGCATCGCGGTCGATCGGCAGGACCGCGTCTGGTGCCTGGAACGCGGCAAGGTGCCGGTCCAGGTCTACACCGTGCAGGGCGACCTGGTGAAGCATTGGGGGCAAGGCGCGTTCCGCGGGCCGCACAGCCTGCGGTTCGATCCCGAGGGGAACGTCTGGATCACCGACTTCCTCGACCACGTTGTGAAGAAGCTGACGCCGGAGGGGAAGCTCCTCCTGACCCTCGGGACGCCGGGGAAGCCGGGCAAGGACGAGACCCATTTCAACGGGCCGACGGACGCGTCGGTGACGCCCTCGGGCGACGTCTTCGTGTCGGACGGCTACGGCAATCGCCGCGTGGTCCATTTCAACGCGCAGGGCAAGTTCGTCAAAGCGTGGGGAGGCTACGGCGGCGGGCCCGGCCAGTTCTGCCTGCCCCATCAGATCGTGGTCGATTCGCGCGGGATCTTGTACGTGGCCGACCGCAACAGCGGCCGCGTCCAGGTGTTCGACCAGCAGGGGAAGCTCCTCGACCAGTGGGCCCACCTGGTCATGCCTTGGGGCTTATCCATCACGGCCCGCGACGAGATCTGGGTCTGCGGCTCTTCGCCCCAGGCGTGGTATCAGAACGGCAACTATCCGCCGCCCAAGGACCAGGTCTTCATGCGGTTCTCGACCGACGGCAAGGCACGGCAGCTCTGGACCGTGCCGGTCGGCCAGGACGGCCGGGAGAAACCCGGCGAGTGCAACTGGCTCCACGCCGTGGCCGTCGATTCCCGGGGGAACCTCTACGCGGGCGACATCAACGGCAAACGCATCCAGAAGTTCGTCCGCGCCCCGGACGCCCCCGGGGGATTGTAAGACATCCTACGGATCTTGAGAATTCGTCTCGGAGTCGAATTGCCCTCACCCTAACCCTCTCCCAAAGGGAGAGGGGACCGATGCAACACACTTACGGGATTAGGAACACCAACCATGCAACGTACCGTGTGTCTTGCGGTCGTGGGAATGGCATTGTGCGTCTCCGCCCACGCGGCGACGTTCGTCGTGGCCCCCGGCGGAAAGGACGCCAACCCCGGGACCAAGGAGCAGCCGCTGGCCACGCTCCGGGCCGCGAGGGACGCGGCCCGGAAGGCGGGCGCCGGTGCCCATCGCATCGTCGTGATGCCGGGCGAGTATTTCCTGGCCAGTCCCCTGGAACTCGACCCACAGGACAGCGGCCTGACCCTCGAAGCCGACCAGCCCGGCAAGGCCGTCCTCTACGGCGGAAGACTCGTGACCGGCTGGCGCCGCGACGGCGACAAACTCTGGTCCGCCGACCTGCCCGGGGTGAAGGAAGGGACATGGGATTTCCGGGCCCTGATTGTCAACGGGCGCATGCCCCAGCGGGCGAGGTTCCCGGAGTCGGGCACCTTCTTGAACCGGGGGACGTGGAACCTGCCGCTCCTGCCGGCCGTTGGGGGCCACTGGGAGCGCAAACCCACGCACGAAGAGCTGACCACGATGCCTTACGACCCCAAGGACATCCCCGAATCGCTCGACGTGAAGAACGCCGAGGTCCGGTTGTATCACATGTGGAACGAGTCGCTGGTCGGCGTGGCCCGCAACGACCTCGGGCGTCATGCCCTGATCTTCTCCAACGAGTGCATCTGGCCGCCCGGGGCCCTGGGGCTCAAGCGATACATTATCTGGAACACGCGTGAAGGGATGACGCAGCCCGGCCAATGGTACCTGGACCGGACCGCGGGCCGGCTGGTCTACTGGCCGCTGCCGGGCGAAGAGATGGCCAAGGCCAAGGTCGTCGCCCCGACCATGGAGCGGCTGGTCCGCATCGCCGGCACCCCGAAGAAGAAGGCAGCGAAGATTACGGTCCGCGGCTTGACCCTCCAGGGGACCACGGTGCCGTTGAAGCCCGGGAGCTTTGGCGCCGGGGCGTTCGACGGCGCCGTCAGCATGGCCCAGGCCCACGAGTGCGTCCTGGAGGGGCTGGAGATCTGCAACGTCGGCGGGCTGGGCATCTCGGCGCAGCAGTTGACCGGGTGCCGCATCGCCGGCTGCCAGGTCCATCACACCGGGGCCTGCGGCGTCAAGCTCGATGCCGCGGAGACCCTGATCGCGAGGAATCACATCCACGACCTCGGAGTGTATTACCCGAGCGCCGCCGCGTCGATGATGTACGGCCGGGCAATGCAGATCTACCGCAACGAAATCCACGATGCGCCCTACAGCGGCATCATCGCCGGAGGCAGGGACCATCGGATCGAAGAGAACCTGATTTACCGCGTCATGCGCGAAATGCACGACGGCGCCGCGATCTACGGCAACCTCACCAACTGCGTCATCCGGGGCAACCTGGTCCGCGACGTGGTGAAGACCGGCGAGGGGTTCGGCGTCTCGGCCTACTATCTCGACGAAGGGGCACGGGACTGCGTCCTCGAGCGGAACGTTTCGGTGGGCGTGGCCCGGCCGACCCACAACCACATCGCCCGGAACATCACGATCCGCGACAACGTCTTCATCGCCGAGAAGGACATGGCCCTGTCGTTCCAATCGTCGGCCGGCTGCGCGTTCGAGGGCAACACGCTGTTTGCCCCGGGCAAGATCACGATCAGCCAGCCCAACGGGGTCAGGAGTTGGAAGGGCAACGTGATCTTCCACGGCGGGCTCGGCAAGAACGACGTGCCGCAGCCCTTCGCGATCGACGACGCCATGCCGCCGGTGGCCACGCCGGGACGCAAGACCTGGCCGGCCGAGGCCGTGCGCGTGGACAAGGCCCCCGCGCTCGACGGCGAGGTACCGCCGGTCCAGTGGCCGGGGAAGATCCAACGGCTCGACCGCGACCCTTCGCGCCAATCGGCCTGCGGCGCCCCGGTGCTGCTCAAGTTCTGCTACGACGACCGGTTCCTCTACGTGGCGGCGACCGTCACCATGTTCGAGCCGGCGAAGATCACCCGGGGAGCGGCGTGGGGCAAGGACGACGGCGTCGAGATCTGCCTCGGCGGCAAGACGCCCGACGGCAAGCCGGCCGTGTTCGTGGTCCGCGGCTACGCCGGCGGCACGCTTCAAAGCGTTACCGACGCCGGCGCCCCGGCCGCCTCCGCCGAGCGGCTCGGCAAGGAGGTCCGTTTTGTGGCCAAGATCCTCAAAGGGCGGTCGGGGAACGACAAAGGTTGGCGCGGCCAGTGGGCCATCCCCTTCGACGCCCTGGGCCTGAAGCCGTCGGCCGGTCTCAAGATCCCCTTCAACATGGGCGCGCTTTACAGCGAGTTCGGCGAGTGGCATTGCTGGGAAGGGACGCTTGCCGAGAACTGGCGGTTGGACCAGGCCGGCACGCTCCGGCTCCAGTAACGCCTGCCCTTCGGCCAGGCATGTTGTGCCGCGCCAGGACCGAGGGCATAATGGCGGAAGACCGAGAGAGAAGACTTCCGGTTCATCCGGTATTTCCGGGAAATGTCAGGCCGCAGGAGATCGCAGGGAAAGTACCGGTGCCTCTTCTCTGTTCGCTCTTTGCACGGCCGCGGAACAGAGAAGAGGCACCGGTACTCCAGCTTCGCGAGCCTGAGACTCCCCGGAATTCTCGGAGGAACCAGACTTCCGAGGCTGTAGGGAACGCCCTCCGTGGCGTTCCGTGAAGCGGAATAGTCGCTCCATGGAGATTCGAGGAACGCCACAGAGGGCGTTCCCTACAGTCTCCGGTCCCCTCTCCCTTTGGGAGAGGGTCAGGGTGAGGGCTGAGTCGGCGCGCTTGTTGAATCCGTCAACCATTCCGAATGTCTGTCAGGAGCCAAACACATGCGTAGCGTATTTCTGTGCGGCGTTGCGGCGATCGTCGTCGTGGGGGCGATATTCGCAAGTGCGCTCGGGGCCGGCGTCGGCGAGAGCAAGAGCTTCCGCGGGCCGACCGGCCTGCAACTCTACAGTCTCCGCGACATGATGAAGAAGCAGGGCCCCTTGGCCGTGCTCGACAAGGCGAAGGAGTGGGGCTTCAAGTACGTCGAGGTCTCCGACACCGGCGGACTGACGCCCGCCGCGTTTCGGGCGGAACTCGACAAGCGGGGACTCGTGCCGATCGGCAAGCATTTCCCCTACGAGCGGCTCCGCGACGACATCCAGGGCGTGATCGCCGAGGCCAAGGGCCTGGGGCTCCCCTTCGTCGGCTGCGCGTGGATCGGTCACAAGTCGCCGTTCGATGAGAAGCAGTGCCGCGCGGCCGCGGCCGTGTTCAACCACGCCGGCAAGGCCCTGGCCGAGCACGGCATGAAGTTCTACTACCACAACCACGGCTACGAGTTCGGCCCGCACGGCAACGGCACGCTCTTCGACCTCCTGGTCGCCGAGACCGATCCCCGTTGCGTCTTGTTCCAGATGGACGTGATGTGGACCGTCCACCCCGGGCAGGACCCTGTGAAGCTGATCGAGAAATACCCCAGCCGCTGGTTCATGCTGCATTTGAAGGATCTGCGTAAGGGCGTGCCCACGGGTCCGAACGCCGGAAAGACCGCCCTGACCGACGACGTGGCCCTGGGCACCGGCCAGGTCGACTGGCCGCCCCTGCTCCGCGCGTGCCAAAAGATCGGCGTGAAGTACTACTTCATCGAGGACGAATCGCCCACGGTCGTCCAGCAGATCCCGAAGAGCCTGCGGTTCCTCGAGCAGGTCAAGTTCTGAACAGGTTGAGTTCTGAGCCGGGCTTCCAGAAGCTCTTCCGCTCTCCCGTTCGACGGGAGAGGGGCAGGGGGTGAGGGGACTTGGCAACGAAATCCCGGCATCATCCCCGGACGGCCCGGAGAATGTACCTGTCCCTCTTTGGACCGCAACAAGGAGTCCGCCATGCCGGCAGCCCGTCGCCTCTTCGGTCTCGTCGTCGTGTTGGTCGCGGGGAGTCTCTTATTCTGCCCGAGCGCTATGGGAGCCGTCCCGGCGTTCGATCTGTTTGCCGCCAGCGACGCGGTCCGGGTCTTCGAGGACGGCTACGGCCGTGCCGAGTCGCCGCCGGCCGAGATCCGGGTGTTCGGCCTGCGTAACGAGGTGGTCTCGGCCCAGTGCGCGATCGCGGCCCGCGAGAACCTCGACGACGTGACCATCGCGGTGGGGCCGCTGAGGCTCCGCAGCGGATCGGCCGCGATTCCTGCGGAAAACGTCCGGTGGCGTTTCGTCCAGGGCATCGCGATCGAGAAGAACACGCGGAAGGTCTGCAAGTCGGACCTCACGCGCCCGGCCCCGGCCCGTTTCCCGGACTGCCTCAGCGAGGACTGCCACGCCGCGGTCGCCAAGGGGTCGCTCAAGGCCGTGTATCTGACGATCCGGGTCCCCTCCGGCGCCGAGCCGGGCGAGTACCGCGGCCAGGTCGTGGTCACGGCCGGCGCCGCCAAGGCGTCGCTGCCGCTGGTGCTGACGGTCTACCCGCTCACGCTTCCCGTGGAACGCCACCTGTTGGTGACGGAGTGGTATTCCACGGGCGCCTTCAAGCGTCACCACGGCATCGACCCGGCCGACACGGAGGCGTTTTTCAAGATGCTCCGCGTCTATGCCGAGAACATGGCCGATCACCGGCAGAACGTCTTCCGCGTGAGCCTCCAACTGATCGAGCCGACGCTCTCGGCCGACGGCAAGCTCCGCTGCGACTTCTCGCGGTTCGACCGCTGGGCGCAGGTCTTCTGGGACACGGGCCGCATGGACGGCCTGGAGACCGGATTCGTCGCCCACTTCGGTCAGGGCGGCTGGTCGAGCCGCGAGGTCCTGCTCAGCGATTTTAGCGTCAAGGACGAGGCCACGGGCAAGTCGCGTCGTCTGTCGGGCAAGGAGTATCTGCCGTTATTCCTGCCGGCGCTGGTCGGCCATCTCCGAGAGAAGAAGTGGCTCGACAAGACGCTCTTCCACATCGCCGACGAGCCCTCGAATCACAACGTGACGGGCTGGCGCGAGGCGTCCGAGTTCGTCCACCGCTGCGCCCCGGAACTCCGCCGCATCGACGCCATCGAGACGCCGCATTGCCGCGGCCGGCTCGAAGTCTGGGTGCCCAAGCTCGACCATCTCGCCACGTGGCAGGACGCCTTCGAGGCGGCCCAGCGCGAGGGCAACGAGCTGTGGCTCTACACGGTCGGCATCTTCCAGGCCGGCTCCCTGCCGAACAAGACGGTCGACGTCCCGTTGATCGAGTCCCGACTGCTGCACTGGCTGAACTACCGCTACCGGCTGAAGGGCTACCTGCACTGGGGCTTCAACGCCTGGACCGACGACCCGATCAACGCCCCGGGCGAGCATCGCGGCGACGGCTGGCACGTCTATCCCAAGCCGGGCGGCCTGCTCGATTCCCTGCGGTGGGAGCAGATGCGGGCCGGGATTCAGGATTACGAATGCCTCTGGCTGCTGGAGGACAAGACCGCCCGGCTCCGCGCCGGCCTCAGCCCGCGCGTAGCCGAGCTGATCGAGCCCACGCGCCGCGGCGTCGAGATCGCCTCCCAGGTCGTGCGGACCTACAGCGATTACACGCGTCAGCCCGAGGTGCTCTACGCCGCGCGCCGCCAGGCCGTCGAGGAAACGCTCGACCTGGACCGTTCGCCGCGGGTGATTCTCCAGACCAACCCGCCGGAACACGCAGAGCTGGCCAACGACTCCGCCGTCGATGCCCACGGCTGGGCCGAGCCGGGAACGAGCCTCCGGATCAACGGAAGCGAGACGCCGGTCGCCGCCGACGGATTGTTCCTGGCCCACGTCTCGGCCGCCAAGGACGGGACGGTTACGTTGGAGGCGGTCCGCGGCAAGGATCGAAAACGTATCGTACGCAGTTTCCGTCTTCAGTTCGAGCCGGCGCGGCGTTGAACCGCCGAGTCGGGAATTCGCGTGGACTGTCGCAGAGAACCAGGAGTACCTTTCATGAGCCACGGGATAGACCGCCGTCAGTTTTTGGGCCGGCATCTCGTTTTCGTCGGCGGGGCCGGCCTGCTGGCGGGCGGGATGGGCCGCGCGTTGTGGGGCGCGGAGGCGGCCCCCGCACCGGCCCCGCAAGCGGCCGGTGAGCTGCGGATCGGCGCGGCCAGCATCAGCATCACGCCCGACAAGCCGGTGGCCCTGCACGGCCAGATGCACACCCGCATCGGTAAGACCGTCGAGTCGCCCGTCACTGCCGCGGCCCTGGCCCTGGAGGGACGCCGCGGCGGGCAGGTCGGCGACCAGGCGATCTTCGTCGCCTGCGACCTGGCCGTCCTCCGCGGCGGGATTCTCGAAAAGACCCGGCAGCGCGTCAAGGATCGCCTGCCCGGCTTCGACGTCAACAAGCTCATCCTCACGGCCACGCACACGCACTCCGCGCCGGTGAGTATCGAAGGGGTCTACGAACTCCCCAAAGACGGCGTCATGCGGCCGGCCGAATACTTCGAGTTCCTTCTGGGCCGCCTGACCGAGGTGATCGTCAAGGCGTGGCAGTCCCGCGCGCCGGGCCTGGTGGGCTGGGGGCTGGGGCACGCCGTCGTGGCCCAGAATCGCCGCGCCCTGTACGCCGACGGCCGTGCCGAGATGTACGGCAAGACCGACCGGCCGGACTTCCGCGGCATCGAAGGCTACGAGGATCACGCCGTCCAGGTGCTCTTGTTCTGGGACAAGAACAAAAAGCTCCTGGCCACGGCGGTCGACGTCGCCTGTCCCGCCCAGGAGGTCGAAGGCAACCTGGCCGTCAGCGCCGACTACTGGGGCGAGGTGCGCAAGCTGCTCCGGGCCCGGCACGGCGAGGGGCTCACGGTGTTGGGGTGGATCGGCGCCGCGGGCGACCAGTCGCCGCACCTGATGTTCCGCAAGGCCGCGGAGGAACGGATGCGGCAGTTGCGCGGCCTGACTCGTCTTGAAGAGATCGCCCGCCGCATCGACCACGGCTGGCAAGAGGCTTTTGAAGAGGCGGTCAAAGAGCAGCACGCCGACGTGCCGCTGACACACAAGGTCCAGACGGTCCAACTGCCCAGGCGCACCGTGACGGACAAGGAGTATGCCCAGGCCAAGGAGCAGATCGAAAGATTCTCCAAGGATCCCCGCCAGCGGACCCTTGTGGGCTGGCATGGACACGTGATCGAGCAGTACGAGCGGCAGAAGGCCGGGCGCGACGAGCCCTATCCGACGGAGGTGCACGCCATCCGCCTGGGCGACGTGGCCATCGCGACCAACAGCTTTGAACTGTTCACCGACTACGGCATTCAGATCCAGGCCCAAAGCCCGGCCTTGCAGACCTTCGTGATCCAACTGGCCGGCGAGGGCACGTATCTTCCCAGCGAGCGGGCGGTCGGCGGCGGGGGCTACAGTGCGATCCCGCAGAGCAACCGCGTCGGCCCGGAGGGCGGACAGGTGCTCGTGGATCGGACCGTGGAACTCATTGATTCGATGTGGAAAAGGAGCAAGGGATGAACAACCCAGAGAAGCCCGCATCGAAAGCCAGTCTCTGGATCGGGGTGGCCACGGCCGACATCACGCCCGACCGGCCCGTGCCCCTGACCGGCTATCAGGCCGTGCGGATCTCCCGCGGCATCCTGAGCCGCTGCACGGCCAACGTGCTGGCTCTGGAATCGCGGGAGGGGGACCGCGTGGTGGACCAGGCGATCCTGGTCTCCTGCGATCTGTGCGTCATCCGCCCGGGCATCCAGGAGGGGTTCCGCAAGCACGTGGCCGGCCGCCTGCCCGGGTTCGACATCCACAAGCTCTTCCTCGCCGCTACCCACACGCATACCGCGCCGGAGATCCTCCAGGAACGGTACGATGAAAAGGACTACGGCGACGCGATGCAGCCGAAGGAGTACGTCCCGTTTATGTACCAGCGGATGGCCCAGGCCGTGGTGAAGGCCTGGGAAGGCCGGGCCGCCGGGAGCGCGGCCTGGGGATTGGGGCACGCCGTGGTCGGCTGCAACCGCCGGGCGGTGTACGCCGACGGCTCCGGCAAGATGTACGGCGAGACCAACGACTCCAAGTTCCGCCGGATCGAGGGCTACGAGGACCACACGGTCGACGTCCTCTGCTTCTACGACCCCCAGAAGCGGCTCAAGGCGGCCGCGATCACCCTGGCGTGCCCGTCGCAATCGGTCGGCGGCGACAAGCTCAGCGCCGACTTCTGGCACGACGTGCGACGGCTGCTCCACGAGCGTCACGGCGAGGGGCTTTGTGTGCTCGGGTTCTGCGCTCCGGCCGGCGATCAGGCCCCCAACCGCCTGATTCGCAAGTCGAGCGAGGGCCGGAGGGACCGGTTCCGCGGGCTCACGCAGACCCAGGAACTGGGCCGCCGCATCGCCGACGCCTTCGACGACGTCGCCCGCGTGGTTGCCCGAGACGTCCGCACCGACGTGCCGCTGGTCCACCTCGTGCGCCAGGTCGATCTGCCGGCCCGGATCATCAGCGACGCCGAGTATGCCAAGTCCAAGGAGCAATGCGACGCCATCGACGCCAAGAAGGTCCGTGCCAAGACCGACGCCTGGTATCGCCATTTCCACGGCCTGGTGGTCGAGCGCTACGAGGCCCAGAAGAAGGCCGCTCCGGTCTTCTCGATGGAGATGCACGTGATCCGGCTGGGCGACGTGGCGATTGCCACCAATCCGTTCGAGCTCTATCTCGACTACGGCGTGCAGATCCAGGCCCGCAGCCCCGCCCCGCAGACCTTCCTGATCCAGTTGGTTACCAGCGGCCGGAAGCACGCCTACTACGTTCCGACCCCGCGGGCCGTGCTCGCGGGCGGCTACAGCGCGGAGGCCACGCACAACATCGTCGGGCCCGAAGGCGCCCAGGTCCTGGTCGAACGGACGCTCGAAGGAATCAGGACGGTGTTCGACGGACCCGAAGGATGCCCGAGTTAACCCCCGGTCGGCGGGGGTAAGGTACCACGTCCCCCTTCACCGACGGGCCGTCGCTCGCGCGGGTACTCAGTGAGGCGAGCCAAGTCGTGCCGTGGCCTCCTCAAGGGACCGCTTTACGGCGGGAGCCCCGGCGGCTAGAATCAGGTGTCATGGAAGAGGGCCTCGGGGGGTGGCCTGTTGGCTTCAGGTCCCCAAGTGGCTGCAGGAACACTGGGCAACCCCAGGGGGCGGCCTCTTCATTGAAGAATCGTGGCGAACCGGAGCGTGACGGGCGGGAGATGCCTTGAGGCAGAAGCTTGCCCGGAAAGTGGCTGAAGTCGTCGTCGAGCACCCCTAGCTCAATTGGATAGAGCATCGGTCTACGGAACCGAAGGTTACAGGTTCGAGCCCTGTGGGGTGCGCTTCTCTCTAAATCGACGCAAGTCCAGACGCCGCAAGATGTAACCGCTTGCGGCGTCTCGTCTTCTGGCCGCAACTCTAGCCCACTCCGCCACTTCCGTCGGTCGCGCAGACCGATGCTCTGCCGCGTTTCCGCCCCGGTTTCGATGCAGATTGATGCAGATCGATGCGAGGAGCGGAAAGCAGTATAGCACCATGGCGCTCACCACGGGCCAAGAAGAGAGCACCGTGGGAAGCACCGGTTGAAGCCTACCGAGCGTTGAGCGGCTTCTCACCGAGATTCAGGCGGCATCCGTCCGCTTGCCGCTGCCTCTCGGCATAGCCATCGCGAACAACCCCCCATGCAGAACCGCCTCTTCAACCTTGGCGATCACCTTCAGATGATCCGGGGACCACGCAAGGTGAAATGTGAACGGGAAGTAGGACTCACAGAAGAAACGGAAGTCCCGCTCCGCACGCTGCTTCCTCTCCGGCTTGGCCATCGCCGGCGTCTTGCTTCTGGCCTGGGGCCAGAAAGATCGCCTGGCCGGCTGGCTCGCGCGCCTGCGGCCGACACCCAAGCCCGATTCGGCGGCGAAACCGGTGATGGAACCCGCCGAGCGGTTTGCCACGCTCTTCCAGCCCGCGGGGAGGTACGGCACCTGGATGCCGCGCTTGACGGCATCCTGCCTGGGGACGCGGGCGAATTTGCCGCTTGAAGATGAGCCAGCGATTCGGCTAACCTGAGAGCATCACGACTGGGTGTCACGACGAGCTTGGCTGCAGGCCAGGTATCCGACGGGCCCGTCACCGGAAGCGTCTTCCGGGGACGGGCCCTTTTTGCGTTGAGTCTCCTGGACAACTCGAAGTGCTCCAGCGACACGGTCTATTTGGCCCGGCAACGCTACCGTCCCCTAACACGATAGGAAGATGACGCCCATGACAAAGAACCCTTACATGCAAAGTTGTCCATGCGGCTCGCTCTCCGCCAGCTTGCGAATCCAGTACGAACCGGGAGGACCGAACCCGGACGGCTCGTCGCACGCTCCCAACCTCTGGATTTATGCCGAAGCTTGCGACAGGTGTTGCCCCATCGGTAGCTACATCGGCGTGTATTTTCACGAACCGCTCCCCGATGAAATCACCCTTACGGGGCTTACTCCGCAGAATTGCTTAGGCGAGGTGGCGATCGCAGGATACGTGCAACCGCAAATACCTTCGATCACCTTCTCGGTTGACATAGCGAGTTGCTCGGACACCACCACACTATCCGGTCACTGGGAACCTCCCTCGTCGTAGGCGATTCTGCGTGTGCGAGCGTGCGGGCGCTATTGGCGGATCGGCAGAGCAAACGAAGCGGTCCATCGAGTCACTCAGCGGAACGTGAGCTGACAGTCTGGAGCAAAACGACCTCTAGCCGCAAGGGTCAATCATGATGCAAGAGCCTTCTACAGCAGGTGTGGACGAGGCTTCCCAGAAGCCGCCGCCGCTGGTCCGGCAGGCGTGGAATCTGGCTCGATCATTGGCGGATTTTGTGGCCGACGGGTGCAAGACGGTGAGCGAGGAGCAGTATCGCGGCCGTCTGGAGATCTGCGATGTCTGCGATCGGCGGCGGGGGAATCGTTGTCTCCAGTGCGGCTGCCGGCTGTCGCTGAAGGCCAGGGGCCGGGCCTTCAAGTGCCCGCTCGACAAGTGGCCCCCGGTCTAAGCGATCCGACTCTCGAGAACCAGAATGAACGGCCATGAACAAGAACCCCGACGTCGCCGATTGCGGCTGCTGCGGCCACGAGTGCTGCGACGCGAACGAAGTGACCATCGACCTGACGGAGGAAGACCCCTGACGCCGAAGGCGACTGAGCCTCGATGCCTCTCGGCGGCGTTTGCCAGTCACGAGTAACCGAAACCCAAAGACCATCAAGATTCCAAGGACATTAAGAAAGGACCTCCCATGCCCAACAACTGCAACTGCATTTGCACGAGCCCGGATCCCACGATTCCCTGCTACATCGGCGGCCC
>CAYSGY010000120.1:0-12492 GCA_964430315.1 uncultured Planctomycetaceae bacterium | reverse complement strand
CCCGACCGATTGGGAACTCAAGAAGCTGGAGCCGCCGCCGCGGCCGGTCAAGGACGCGGAGACGCGGAGACGCGGAGATGCGGAGAAAGCAAGCGGGGGAGAGGGAGAGCGGGGTCGAGGGGGAGAAGAGACGTCCAGCCACCAGTTTACCGGCGTGGCGGCCTGCGGTGAGTGCCACACCGCGGCCGGCATGGGCTTCCAGTTCAGCAAGTGGCGCGACAGTCCCCATGCCCGTGCCTACGCCGACCTGGGAACGCCCAAGGGCTACGAGATCGCCAAGACGATGGGTGTCGGCGGCGATCCTCAGACCAGCGTGGCGTGCCTGAAGTGCCACGCCACGGCGTATTCCCGGCCGGCGGCCGGAGTGCTGGAGCGCTACTCGGTCCACGAGGGAGTCGGCTGTGAGGCGTGCCACGGCCCCGGCAGCGCGTACTCGCCCGAGGTCGTGATGAAGGACCCGGCCAAGGCCCTTGCGGCGGGCCTCGTTGCGAAGCCCGACGAAAAGACCTGTGCGGCCTGCCACGTCAATGCCCACGGCAAGCCGTTCGATTTGCGCGCCGGGCTGGACGCGATCGCCCACCCGACCAAGTTGCCGCCGCCCGCGCCGGAGGTCCGCTACAAGACGCCCCTCAACCTCGCCCTTCGCCCCGGCGGCCGCGAACTCTACGTGACCTGCGAAGCGGCCTATTCGGTGATCGTGGTGGACCCCGCCGCGCGCCGCATGGTGGCGGAAATCCCGGTCGGCGGGCAGCCCATGGACGTGGCCTTCAGTCCCGACGGCCGTCGGGCCTACGTGAGCAACCGGCTCGACGACTCCGTCTCCGTCGTCGACGCCGACGCCCGCAAAGTGGTCGCCACCGTCCCTGTCGGCGACGAGCCGCACGGCCTGCGGACCGATCCCTCGGGCAAGCGTCTGTACGTGCTCAACACCTCGTCGGACGATATCTCGGTGATCGACACCGGGTCGCTCCGGGAGGTCAAGCGCCTATCCGCCGGCCGGGCGCCGTGGTCGTTGGCCCTCTCGCCCGACGGATCGAGGATCCTGGCCACGAACATGTACTCGCGGTTCGTCCCCTACCGCAAGCCGTCGGTCTCCGAGGTGACGGTGATCGAGACGGACCGGGCCCTCGTCGCCGATCGGATCCCCGTGCCCGCTGCAAATCTCGTGCAGGGCGTGGCCTGGCATCCCAGCGGCCGGTACGCCCTGGTCACGCTGCTGCGGACCAAGAACCTCGTGCCCATGACCCGGATGATGCAGGGCTGGACGATCACCAACGGACTGGGAATCCTCTGGGCCGACGGCCGCGTGGACCAGGTGCTGCTCGACGAGCCGGGGATGTGCTTCCCCGATCCGATCGGCATCGCGATCACGCCCGACGGAAGCAACGCCCTGGTGACCAGTTCCGGCACGGATCGGGTGGCGGTCGTCGATTTGCCGAAGCTCGTCGGCATGCTGGAGGCCGCCGAGCCGCGCGACCGGCAAGAAGTGTTTCCCAACCATCTCGGGAAGGCGACGGAGTTCGTCGCGGCCCACCTCGCCACGAAGGACTGCCCTCGCGGCATCCTGATGATGCCCGACGGCAAGACGGCCTTCGTAGCCAACTCGTTGGACGATTCGCTCACGGTGATCGACGTGGCCGGACGCAAGGCCATCGGGCAGATCGACCTCGGCGGCCCGAAGCAAATCACCAAGATCCGCTACGGCGAGCGGCTGTTCCACAGCGCCAAGGTCTCGTTCCGCCGCCAGTTGTCGTGCCATTCGTGCCATCCGGACGGGCACGTGGACGGGCTCACCTACGACATCGAGGAGGACGGTCCCGGCGGCGGCATCGGCAAGGACCCGGTCGACAACCGCACGTTGCGGGGAATCCTCGACACGGCGCCGTTCAAGTGGTCGGGCGTCAATCCGAGCCTGGCGCGGCAGTGCGGGCCGAGGCTCTCCGTCTTCTTCACCCGTTTGGCGCCGTTCACGCCCGAACAGCTCGACGCCCTGGATAGCTACATCTGCACGATCCCCCGTCCACCGAACCGCTACCGGCCGGTCGGCGCCCCGCTCACCGACGCCCAGCGCCGCGGCCGGGCCATCTTCTACCGGACGACGCGGAACGACGGAAGCGAGATTCCCAAGGGAGAACGGTGCGCCACCTGCCACTTCCCACCGCTCTTCACCGACCGTAACATGCACGACGTGGGTACGCGCGGACCGTTCGATTCGCACGCCAAGTTCGACGCGCCGCACCTGAACAACATCTACGATTCCGCCCCCTACCTCCACGACGGCAAGGCCGCGACCCTGGAGGAAATCTGGACCGTCTACAATCCTTACGATCAACACGGCGTGACCAACGACATGACCAAGGACCAGTTGAACGATCTGATCGAGTACCTCAAGACGCTGTAGGCGACGCTAGCCCGAGAAGGCCCACGCATGAAAGCCATCGTTAGAGTACGGATGATCCCAGCCGCGATGGCGGCTGCCGCGATCGCTCTGTGCCAGGCGCCAGTCGCCGGGGCGGAGAAGAAGGCCCGGGCCGTGAACGCCCCGGGCGCCGCCCCGTCGCCTGCCCCGAAGACCGCGGCCGACGACGAGCTTCCTTACGTCTACACGCATTGGAAGCACTTCACCAAGGCCGACGGCCTGCCGAACGAGCACATCTTCGCGGTGAAGGCCGACGGTCCCCGGGTCTGGATCGGGACCGAAGACGGTCTGGCCTGCTACGACAAGCGGACCGGCAAGTTCCGCTCCTGGAAGGAGAAAGACGGCCTGCCGTGGAAGGTCGTCACCGCCATCGACGTCGACCCGAAGACCGGCGACGTGTGGCTCGGGCTCTTCGGCGGCGGCCTGGCCCGCTTCAGCGGCGGACGCTTTGACCACTTCCACCAGCTCAACAGCGGCCTGGTGAACGACGTGGTCTACGGCGTCTGCATGGAGCACGACAACGTCTGGGCCGCCACCACCGCCGGCGCCAGCCGCTACAACGTGAAGACCGGCCAGTGGACCATCTTCACCGAGAAGAACGCCCCCATGGAAGAAATCTGGAACTACTCCGTCTCCTACGACCAGGGCAAGGTCTATCTGGGCGTTTGGGGCAGCGGGTGCCTGGAGTACGACGTGGCCATCGGGAACTCGGGCCACGGGAATCCCTGGAAGGCCTATCTCGATCCCGACGGCGAGATGGAGATCGACCTCTACCGCGACGACGGGATCCTCCACGTCATCGTCACCGGTGCCAGCCACGTGGAGGATGCACTCTGGATCTCGACCTATTTCGGCACCTGCCGCTACGACGGCCGGCACTGGCGCGGTTTCTATGCCCAGGAGACCGGGCTGCCGAGCGATTTCACCAACAACCTCAAGGCCCGAAGCTCCGGTGAGTGCTATTTCTCCCACGACAAGGGCCTGGGGGTTGTCGCCGACTTCCGCACTGACACCTTCGTGGCCTACACCCGCGACCCGGACACCCTCCGCGGCAAGGCCAAGGTCTACCGCAGCGGAAGACTCCTCAAAGAGATTGATATGGAAAAGAGCGTGCCGCACAATTTCCAGATCGCCGTCGAGTTGGACGGCAACGACCTGTGGGTCGGAACGGGCAAAGGGCTGGGCTGGGCCGTCGGCGACGGCTACTATCCCGGCGTCAAGGCAAACCCCGACTGGCTTCGCGCGGCGGACGGGGGCAACATGAGTACGGACGCTGGCAAGAAGTAGCGGCAGGAAGCAGGGCCTTTCGGAGCGTCCCCTCTCCCTTTGGGAGAGGGTTAGGGTGAGGGCTGACATTTCGGAGAATCCCCTCACCCCCTGCCCCTCTCCCAAAGGGAGAGGGGACGATAACGTCGGCGTCCCCAGGGAGAAGGAGATGATGCCAATGCGATGCACAGTGCTCGCGTTTGCCGCAGTCCTGGTTCTGGCAGCGGTTGTCCGTGCGGACGACGCCGCCAAGCCGCCGCAGCCTTCCCGCGACTGGCGGCCCCCCTTCGCCGTCGATGAGGAGACCCTCAAGATCCTCCGGGACATCAACGCGCTGAACGCCTACCAGGCTCCGCGATTGCCGCTGAAGAACGACGAAACCTACGCCCACATCCCGCGCGACGTGGAGCCCTTCCGTCACGTCGTCCCGTTCAAGCGGCATTTCGTCATGCAGATGGAATACACCGGCCCGGGACGGGCGATCCCCGAACCCGGGGACCTGAAGACCGTGAAGATCGGCTTCATCGGCCCGATCGAGTCGACGGTCTCCGTGGCGACCGGGGGGAAGAGCCACGAGGAGGTCCTCGGCAAGAAGATGCTCCAGGGATCCATCCTGGCCGTCGAGGAGGCCAACGCGAAGGGCGGCTACCTCCGGCGGCACATCCCCTTCGATCTGGTCACCAGGAACGACAACGGACTCTGGGGCGCGTCGGGCAATACGATCATCGACCTGGCCTACAAGGACGAAGTCTGGGCCATCCTCGGCACCATCGACGGGGCCAACAGCCACATCGCGATCCGCGTGGCGCTCAAGGCCGAAATCCCCATGATGAACTCCGGCGACACCGACCCCACGTTCATCGAGACGAACATCCCCTGGGTCTTCCGCTCCATCGGCGACGACCGGCAGATGTGCTACCTGCTGGCCGACTACGTCTACCGGAAGCTCGGGCTCAAGCAGGTGGGGATCATCCGCGCGAGCAACCGGTACGGCCGGTTCGGGATGCGCAAGTTCCGCGACTCCGGCCGGCGCATGGAACGGCCCATCTCGGTCGAAATGGCCTACCAGGTGGGCATCGAGGATTTTTCCCTGCAACTGGAGCGGGTCCAAGCGGCCAACGTCGAGGCCGTGGTCCACTGGGGCGACGCCGTCGACGGGGCCCGCATCCTCAACCAGATGCGGGCCCGGGGCATGAAGCAGCCCTTCTTCGCGTGCGACCGCTGCGCGAGTCCCGAGTTCGTCAAGATCGCGGGAAAGAACGCCGAAGGCGTCGTCTGTTGCTACCCGTGGAATCCCGACCGCAAGGACCCCAAGCTCGACGCCTTCCGCGAGCGGTTCCACAAGCGGTTTGAGAACGCCACGCAGTTCGGGGAGCACCCCGGGGAAGTCGAGACCTACGCCGCCCACGCCTACGACGGCATGAACATGCTCCTTTGGGCGATCCAGGTGGCGGGGCTCAACCGCGCCAAGATCCGCGACGTGCTCGCCTACCGCACCCAGCCCTGGCCCGGCGTGACCGGCGACATCGTCCTCAGCGCAGCCCTGGACAACATGCGCGAGGTCTACCTGGCCAGGTTCGAGAACGGGAAATGGAACTACTACTCGCGCGACGACCTGGCCATCCCGCGCGGCGAACAACGCGCCACAGGCGACCGCGGCGAGCTGATCGGAACCCAGGGCCCGGCGCCCACGGCGAAATAAGTCTCCAAGCGGGAATGAATTCGATTGGCGTGGCACGCCATCACGACGTCTGGGTGGCATGCCGTCACTCGGCGGAGCCGAGGGTCGGCATGGACCGCGTGGTGGCGGCGTCCATGCCCACCCAACGCTTCGCATCGTGAGGGCATGCCACCCAACCCGCCACCGCCCCATTCTGCGTTCAGTATTCCATATTCAGTATTCACCATTCATTCCTTTTCCAGAATGCGATCACCATTCGCAGCCTTCTGGTGGATCCTCTTCGCCGCCGCGGCCCTGGGCGGCGAAATCGCTTCGGGCCCTCAGAAGACCGGCGATTCCCGCCCGGTTCACCACGACGGCCGGACAACGCCGCTGGAGTATGCCGGGCCCGGGCGCGACGCGCCCGAACCGGTGGGTCTGGCCGACGTGCGGATCGGCTACTTTGGCCCCAGCGATCCGGCCCATCCCGAAGGCGGCGACTTGTGGTCCGCCGCACAGCTCGCCGTCGACGAGGCCAACCGGCAGGGCGGCTATCGCGACAAGCCATTCCGGCTCGTGGCCGCCTGGTCCGACAATCCCTGGACGGCAGGCGCCAACCATCTGACCCGCATGGTCTACGTCGATCGGGTCTGGGCCGTGGTGGGCGGGATCGACGGATCGAGCACCCATCTGGCCGAACAGGTCGCCGCCAAGGCCCTCGTGGCCATCGTCAGCCCGGCCAGCACCGACCGGACCGCCAATTCCGCGTTCGTGCCGTGGATGTTCTCCTGCCTGCCGGGCGACGACGTGCTCGCGCCGCTGCTGGCCGATCGGATCGTACGCGACGCCTTGCAGGACGGCCTCGTGGTCGTCTCGGCCGACGACCACGACAGCCGCGTCTTCCACACGAGCCTCGCCGCCGCCTTCCGCAAACGCCACATCGTGCCGCGCCAGGAGTTCATCTACGCCACGTCGCCCGGCGACCCGGGGCCGGTCGTGACGCGTGTTCTCAAGTCGAAGTCCCGGGCCGTGGTCCTCCTGGCCGGTCCGGCGGCGGGGGCACGCCTGGTCGGTTCGCTTCGTGAAGCGGGCTACCGCGGCACGGTACTCGGCGGGCCGTGGATGGGCCGCCGACGATTTGTTGAACAGGCCGCGAGGGCGGCCGAGGGGGTCCTCTTCCCCCTGCTCTACGCCCCCGGCGAGGGCCAGCAGGAATTCCTCACCAGGTTCACCGGCCGCGTCCACAAGCCGCCCGACTACGCGGCCGCCGCCGCCTACGATGCCGTGTCGCTGGTGGTCGCCGCGGTGCGCAAGGCCGGGCTGAACCGGGCCCGAATCCGCGACGCCCTCCGCGAACTCTCGCCCTATGGCGGCGTCTCCGGACGCATCGAGTGGGACGCCCTGGGCGGCAACGCCCGGCCCGTCGCCTTGGGCACGATCCACAACGGCCAGCCGCGTAGGGCGGACCGTGAACCGTAGGGTGGGACAAGCGAAGCGCAGCAGTCGTAGGGTGGGACAAGCGAAGCGCAGCAGTCGTAGGGTGGGACAAGCGAAGCGCGGGCCCACCAGAACAAAGCATGTGCTCTGCCGGTGGGCCTGCACTTCACTTGTCCCACCCTATGAGCTTGTCCCACCCTCACCTCACCGTCCCGTGACGCCGCGGATCGCGTTGCGCAGGAGCATTTGCACGTTCCGCTGGGCGGCTTCTTCGCGTTGGCGCTGTTCATCTCTCCGGGCCGCGCTCTTCTTGACGACCTTCTGTTTCCTGATCTCCCTTTCCTTATCCACGTACCACTCCCGCAGCGTCTTCTTCAACTCCGATTCGCTCCGCTCCATCTGGGACTCGAGTTCCGCGAGCTTCGTCCGGGCAGAGATTATCTCGCGGAGGTCGTCGCCTTGCAGGAGACTGCGGGAGAGAACTTCGGGCTTGGATTCGTGCCATCGCACCAAGTACTCCGCCTTCACGTCTCCCCCGTCGCATTCCTGAATGAACCACGGCAGGTCCTCGCGAAAGAGGCAAACCAGGCCCTCCTTCTTGTCGCGTTTGTAATCGGCATAAAGGAGCCGCCGCTTGTCGGTTTCCCACCGGCGCAGCGTGCCGTCGCGGCTCGACATCGCGTAGCTGGCCAGCATCGCCAGGCTTTCGTCTTCGTGGAGCACGGCGGCCGGGCCGTCGAGCCGCCCTTGGCTGTACGTATAGATCCCTCGGACCTTATCGCCGGCGAACTTCTCCAGGTAGAGCGAAGCGTCCTTCGGGAAGAGCTTCTCCAACTCATTCTTGGAGATATCCATCCGGGCCTGGGTCAACTCGGTGCCGGAGGGGAGCGTGAGGGTGAAGGGTGGCGGCTCGTACTTGGGCTCCTTGCGCGACTTGCTCGACGTCCTGGAGGAACTCGACGGACGCGACGCCTCCCCGAAGATCTTCGGCAGCCCTCCGCGATCCGACTTGCCCGGGCGCGACTCGCTCCCCAGGACCGGCTGCACCGCCAACAGCGCCGCAACGAGAATCCATCGTTTCATGGCGAATACCTCTTCGCTTTGACAAACGGCACCGAGCGGGCAGGGAACAACGGGAGTTTTCGTTGCCTTGGGTGGCATGCCGTCACTCGGCAGAGCCGAGCGTCGGCATGGAATCTGCTCTCACGGCTTGCATGCTCAGTGCGACGCTTCGCGTCGTGAGAGCATGCCACCCCCACCGCCTCTTCGCTTCATAGGACGGGTTGGAAACCCGTCCCACCAGTACGCATACCCCGCCTGGAACGTCCGGTCAATAGCGGACGGCCGGGACCGTACGAGTATTATACTCCCGGCGATACGTCCGCGTCTTCTCATTTTCCGGATAGCGCTGCTCCGGACCGTAAGGATACGACGTCATGGCGTGGAACGGGAGCGGGCCCACCGTGTCGCCGTGGGCCGTGTACAGGTCCATGTCCTTGCAGTAGCTGTCGGTCTTGAGAATGAAGGTACGGCGGCAGCCGGGCGGCACGGGACCGAACGCTTCGGCCGGGAAACGGAGGGTCAACTCCTCGCCGTGGCCCATGATGACGAAACAGTCGTCCGCCTCGCGCAGCAAGGCGCCGACCTCGCCGAACCGCGTGTAGTCGCCGGCCATCACCTTCCACGGCACGGCCCGGTCGAGGTTCGCGTAATCGAGCAGGTTCGGCTGGCGTCCGTCGGGCGAGTATTCCCGAGGATAACCCAGGAAGTGGAGGTCGGCGCTGCGGGCCGCAACCTCGCGGACCTTCAGCCGGCAATCGGCGTCGTGCGTGGCCAGGAAGATGCGGTCCCAGGAGAGGTCCATGTTCGTGGCGATCCGCAGCTTGCGGTCGCCGGGCAAGACCTTGCCGGTCACGTCGAGGGTCATCGTATGGTTGAGGCCGGCCGGATAGCCGGCTTCGTGACAGAGTTCCACCCAGCGACCGTCGCGCCAGGCGAACACGCTGGGGGCCTTCAAACGCAGCCCCGCCTGGCTGGCGGCGAAATTGGTGGCGGAATACGAGTATTCCACCCAGCCCTGCAAGAAGAGCACGAGCCGGCCGCGCGGCGAAACCTGCGCGAGCCCGTCGCCGAAATCGACGTCCACGAAATGGTCCTTGGCGTAGCCGATGAACCGCAAGTCAAGCTCCGTGGCCCCGGCATAGCGGCGATCGACGAGGCGGAGTTCGTCGGTCACATCCACCCCGCGGTGGTCCACGGCCCGGACCGGCTCGATCGCCCGGCGGATGCAGAGCAACTCCGCCGGCGGCGCGGCGGCCTCGACGGCCGCCATCTCGTTCGGATGGACCTCGGTTCCCTCGGGATGATCGACGGCCAGGAGCTTGGCCTCGTCGAAGTAGACGACCTCTTCCAGCGGCTCGATTACTTGGAGCACATACTCGCCCTCCAGCGGCGCCACGCCTGGGACCGGCAGGTACTCGGTGGCGTCGGGAGGGGCGAACGTGGCGTGGCCCGTGCGGTAGCCCAGCCCCCCCATGCCGCCGAAATCGGCCACGAACTCGAACCGCGTGCCGTTCCAGGCGAAGAGGTGCGGGCAGGAGGCGGTCTTTCGCGGGATTTCCTCGATCCTGGTCAGCCGGTCGGCCGGCACGTCGATCTCGGCCTGGACGACCGAATCGGGCCAGACGATCCGAAGCCAATCGACCCGCGTATTCGGCCCGAGCCCGGCGTGGATCCGCAGCGGCGGCATGGCGGTCGGGCCCGAGGGCACCCCGACCACATACTGCTGGATGAGCGCGCCGGCGCGGATCTCGACCTTGGCGCCGATCGCGGAGGCGTTGGAGCGGGCCTTGCCGTCGCGGGGACGGACGCCCTGCAAATCCAGCGCGATGAAGTGCCCGCCCGGCGTGACGTTCTCGATCCACAGCGGCGGCCGCCCCATCTCCGCCAGGAGGAGGTCGCACTTGCCGTCGCCGTTGAAATCGGCCGCCACGCAGCTTGCGTCGCCTTGGGTCCGCACGGCGGAGAGGAGCCCGCTGGGGTCCTCGTCGGCTACGTCGGTGAAGCCGCCCTTGGCCGGATCGTTCCTTAGCAGGGCGGGGCCGCGGGTCTTGTCGCGGCGCAGCGCGTCGGCAATCACGATATCGAGATTGCCGTCGTTATCCATGTCGGCGAACTGCCCTCCCGTGCCGCCCAGGAGGCCGCAGCGTCTGGCGAATTCCTTGTCCGCCTCGAAATGCCAGTTGCCGCAGTTGCGATAGAGCCGCACCTCTTTGCCGGTGAAGACGAGCAGGTCGCGGTTGCCGTCCTTGTCGGGATCGCCCGAGGTGGCGCCCACCACGCCCTCCACGTCCAGCCCGACGTCCGCGGCCTGGAGCGTGTGGTACTGCCACACGCGGTCGTTGACCCAGACGATTGGCTGGCCGGACTTCGGGAAGATCACCAGGTCGAGGTCCCGGTCGTTGTCGAAATCGTCATAGACGACCGTAGCCACGGGCGTTTCGGGCAGGGTCAGCCCGAGTTTCCCGGCGATGTCGGGAAAGGCCCCGTCGCGGTTGTTGTTGTGGGCGTTGGAGGGTGCGGCCGTGGGCTCGCCGCCGGAGGGAATCGACCCGCTCCGGAGCCGGAACGCAACCAGGTCCAGATCGCCGTCGCTGTCGAGGTCCAAGAGCCGGGCGCAGGCGGTCAGGGCATTGGCTTGTGGCACAGTCGCCCTCGGCTGTGCTGAGGAATCCTGCACAGCCGAGGGCGGCTGTGCCACATCAGGGGAATCGCGCACAGCCGAGGGCGGCTGTGCCACATCGAAGGAGAGGGCCTTGCTGAAATTGCCCTTGCCGTCGTTGGCCAGGAGAAGGTCCTGCCCTTCGCGTCCGAGCCAGAGGTCGAGGCGGCCGTCGTTGTCCACGTCGCCGAAGCAGGGCGAGACCGCCTGGTCGGCCACGACAGGCCCGCGGCGGAACTTCCCGGACCCGTCGTTGAACAGAATGACGGCCTCACCCCGGTCGCCTGCCCCGGTGAGGCAGAGATCGAGGCTTCCGTCGCCGTCCACGTCGCCGACGGCGATCCCGGGCACGGCGACCGACCCACCCGACCATTTCCAGGGCTTCCCCACGACGTCGATCTTCTTGACCTCGGGTGAGAAGACGACGCGGCGCAGCGGCTGACCCTCGGCCGGCAGTCGCGGGAGTCCTTCCACGCCGACGGCCGTGTAGTACTTGCCCGCCGTGCCGTACACCTGCCGGACCGTAAACGATCCGCCCGACAGTTCGACGGCATTCAGGGCCTTGAACCGCTGGAACAAGGGCAGGGCCTTGGCGGGCTGCCGGGCCCGTTGGTACTGCGTGGCGAGCCGATAGACCGCCGAGACGAAGCCGGGGTCGAGGGCCACGGCCCGCTGGAGCATCTTGGTCCCTTCCTCGGTTCGCCCCATTGCAAGGAGCACCTCGGCGTTCTTGTAGGCGACGTAGGCGTCGTTGGGGTCGGCTTCGGCCACCTTCGCAAAGCACTCCACGGCCCGCTCGTTTTCTCCTACGTGCTGAAAGTAGATGCCGAGGCAGTACAAGGCCCGGAGACTCTTGGGGTCGGCCTTCAGCACCTCCTCGAAGACCTCGCGCGATTGGTCGACGTGCCGGCGGTCTTCCTGCATGTTGAGGTAGGTCACGCCGAGATTGAAGCGTGCGGCGGTCCAATCGGGAAACAGCCCGAGGACCTTTTCGTACTGCTTGGCGGCCTCGGCATAGCGATACTGCTCCAGGAAGGCGGCCCCTCGGTTGAACGCCGAGAGGGCCTCCGAGAGGCGGTCGCCGGTGGCCGTAGCGTTTTCCGCCGCGGAACCGGGCGCGCATGCGGCCGCAAGGCAGAGGCCCAAGAAAACAGCGCGAAATGCCGTGCGAAGGGCAGTTCCCCGAACCCCGGCCATCCACCGATCGCGGTGTCGGACACACACTGCAGTCCCCTCCCTCATTCGTGCAAAGTGTGACAATCCCAGCCCTTGCCATTTTCGCCTCTCTGGCCCGGCGAGGGAAGGGGCGGGCCGTTGACATGCCTGCCAAAGGGTGAAAGGATGGGCGACTCAGCCGTTTCCCAAGAGAGACCAGCCCGATGCCTCCTATCGACCGTTACTACGCCGCCGCGTGCCAGCTCGATCAGCCGAATCCGACCCACTGCGATGAGATTGCCCGCCGCGTCGATCGGATGCTTGAGATGATCGACCAGGCGGTGGTGGGCTACAAGCCGCTGTTCGACGTGCGTCTGGTCGTCTTTCCCGAGTTCGCCCACGCGGCCCCCATCTACGCCACCGCCGCGGAGCTG
The DNA here is from genome assembly GCA_964430315.1 of uncultured Planctomycetaceae bacterium. Classification (GTDB taxonomy): domain Bacteria; phylum Planctomycetota; class Planctomycetia; order Pirellulales; family Thermoguttaceae; genus CALFBP01. Next base: position 400 of record CAYSGY010000120.1, on the reverse strand, counting down.
CTCGATTGCCTGGCCGTGCCGATCCCCAACGAGCACACCGACCGCTACCAGCAGAAGGCCCGGGAACTGGGCGTCTACATCCAGACCGGCACGTTCTTGGAGTCATCGCCGCGGTGGCCGGGCCACGTGTTCAACACGACCTACCTCATCGGGCCCGACGGGATCCTGGCTAAGTACCGGAAGGTCCATCCCTGGCTCCCTTGGGAAGTCCACGCCAGCCCGCACGACCTGCCCGACTACGACGAGCCCGTCTTTCCCGTGGCCGATACCGAGATTGGGAAGCTCGGGGCGGCCATCTGTTACGACTGGCTCTTCCCCGAGGCGATCCGGCAACTGGGGCTGGCGGGGGCGGAGGTGCTGGTCCGGGACGCGGTGCTATTGTCCACGTTGGTCGCCGTGC
>CAYSGY010000119.1:7396-12492 GCA_964430315.1 uncultured Planctomycetaceae bacterium | reverse complement strand
CTTTGGGCAATGGCCGCCGTCGTCGCCGAATCCAGCCCGCCCGAGAGGAGAACGACCGCCGGTTTGCGGGCCCCCACTTCATCCTTCATCCTTCATCCTTCATACTTCCTTCCATCATGCCATAAGCTTGCCCGCAATCCAAGGAGCCGCCTCCGTGAGCGCGTCCTTCCGCGACATGCTGGAAACGTTCGCAAACCAATATCCCCAAAGGGATTACACGATCCGGATCGTCTGTCCGGAGTTTACCTCGGTCTGTCCCAAGACCGGCCAGCCCGACTTCGGCACCCTCACGATCACCTACGTGCCGGACCAGAAGTGCGTGGAATTGAAGAGCCTGAAGCTCTACCTCCAGCAATTCCGCAACGAGGGGATCTTCTACGAGAATGTGACCAACCGGATCCTCGACGACCTGGCGACCGTGCTCCAGCCGCGTCGCATGACCCTGGAAGCAACTTTCACCCCCCGGGGAGGAATCACCACCACCGTGACCGCGACGTTCGCCAGCCAGACGTGACCGTCGGGCGGTACCGTCGTCCCGGCGGCTACTTCTTCGACGGGGCCTGTCCCTTCGGCGGCTTCGATTCGTCGAGGAGCAGCGACACGGAATTGATGCAGTAGCGCAGGCCGCTGGGGGCCGGGCCGTCGTTGAAGACGTGGCCCAGGTGGCCGCCGCATCGCGCACAGTGAACCTCGACGCGCTGCATCCCGAGGCTCAAATCACGCTCCGTGGCGACGCTCTTCTCCGACGACGGCTTCCAGAAACTGGGCCAGCCGGTGCCGCTATCGAACTTCGCGTCCGACGAGAACAGCAGGGCCCCACAGCCGGCGCACCGATACATGCCCTGCTTGTGGCAGTTCCAGTATTTCCCGGTGAAGGCCCGCTCGGTTCCCTTCTGGCGGAGCACGCGATACTGCTCGCGGGTCAGATCCTTGCGCCACTGGGCGTCGGTCTTGGGGAGCTTGGCGGAAGGGAGTTCCTCGTCGGCGGTCTCTGGATTGGCTTGCTTCGACATCTTCTTCTCGTCTGACTTGCCTGAACCGGACTTCTCTTTTCCCCAACTGTCGGTGAGTCCGACCGTGCCGAGTGCCAAGATGCCAAACACCGCCATGCTGAGTCCAAATGCCCGCCTCATGATTCGCCTCCACGCCCGACGTGTTTGAGATTGGCTCTCGGTTCGGTCCTGCTTCGTCTGGGGGAATCCTACGGGAGTGGCCCCGCGACGGCAACCCTACCCCTTCCGGGCCAGGCGGGATACAATGATCCTACTAAGTGGAAACTTCCAGACATGTTGTAGGTCAGGCTTTCCAGCCTGACAGCCCAAGTGTCAGGCTAGAAGACCTGACAGCCCATGTGTCAGGCTAGAAAGCCTGACCTACAACCTGCCGGGTTCGCCGGCGGCGAGTGCCGCGGGAGGTCCCCATGAGCGACGCTGGCAAGACCACCGAGCCGCTTTCGGAGGCGGCGATCCGGCGCTGCGAGACGAAGTACCGGCGGTTGTACGAGGGCATCCGGGACGCCTTCGTCAGCGTCGGCATGGACGGCAGGATTCAGGAATACAACGAGGCCTACCGGCAGATGCTCGGCTACGAGCCGGAGGAACTCGCGGCCCTCAATTTCCGCGACGTGACTCCGGCCAGGTGGCACGCCTTCCAGGACGAGATCTTCGAGAAACAGGTCTTTGTCCGCGGCTATTCCGACGTCTACGAGAAGGAGTATCGGCGGAAAGACGGCACGATTGTTCCCGTGGAACTCAGGACCATTCTCCTGCGGGACGACGAGGGACGCCCTGCGGGCATGTGGGCGATCCTTCGCGACATCACGCAGCGCAAGCAGTACGAGCAGACGCTGCGCGAGGCCCGCGAGGACCTCGAGCGTCGCGTTGAACGGCGGACCGCCGAACTCCTGGCAGCCAACCAGCAGCTCCAGCGGGAGATCCAGGAGCGACGGCAAGCGGACGAGGCCCTGCGGGAAAGCCACCAGCAACTCCAGACGATCTACGACGGCATCGTCGAAGGCCTCCTCATCACCGACATCGAAACGAAGCGGTTCGTGCGAGTCAACGCCTCGTTCTGCCGGATGCTCGGCTACTCCGAGGAGGAACTGCTGGGGGCGTCGGTCCGGGACATCCACCCGCCCGAGGAGGTCCCCAACGACTTGCGGCGATTCCAGGCCGCCGCAGAAGGCCGAGTCTCCATCAACGAAGATCGTCCGGTTCTCAGGAAGGACGGCCGCATCTTCTATGCCGATATCACCGGCCGCCGAATCGTCTACGAAGGGCGACCTTGCTTGCTGGCGCTGTTTCGCGACGTCACCGAACGCCGGCGGGCGGAGGAGGCCCTGCGCACGAGCGAGGAGCGGTTCCGCAGCTACTTCGAACAGGGCCTGATCGGCATGGCGGTCACCCGAATCGACAAGCAATGGCAGGAGGTCAACGACCGCCTCTGCGAGATTCTCGGCTACTCCCGCGACGAACTGCTCGCGATGAAATGGACGGACGCCACCCATCCCGATGACCTCGAGACCGGCCTCCTGAATTTCAACCGGATGGTAGCGGGCGAGACCGAGCATTACACCCAGGACAAACGGTTCCTCCGCAAGGACGGGACGATCGTCTACACCACGGTCTTCGTTCGGTGCTTCCGCCGCAACGGCGGGGAGATCGACCACATCCTCGCCTTGATCCACGACACCACCGCGCGCAAGCGGGCCGAGAACGCGCTGCGGGAAAGCGAGGAACGCTACCGGTCGGTGGTCGAGGATCAGACGGAAGTCATCAGCCGGTTGACCGCTGAGGGCACGTTCACCTTCGTCAACGAAGTGTATTGCCGTTTCTTCGGCAAGACGGCCGACCAGTTGCTGGGCAGGAGTTGGCAGCCCGTGGCCCTGCTTGAAGACGTGCCGATGGTCGAGGAGCAGCTCCGCACCCTGTCGCCGGCCCATCCGATCGTGGTGGTCGAGAATCGGGTGGTTTCCGGTCGGGGCGAGGTGCGCTGGATGCAGTTTGTCAATCGCGGCTTCTTCGACGAGCGGGGGCGACTTGCCGAGATCCAGTCCGTCGGACGCGATATCACCGAACGGAAGCGGACCGAAGAGGCCCTGGAGCGGGAGCGGCGGACCCTCAAACACCTCCTCCAATCCAGCGACCATGAAAGGCAGGTGATCGCCTACGAAATCCACGACGGACTCGCCCAGCAACTGGCCGGGGCGATCATGCAGTTCGACGCCTACGCGGCCCAGAAGGAGGTCGAACCCCGATTTGCCGCCAAGGCCTTTGAGGCGGGAATGACCATGCTCCGCCAGGGCCACTTCGAGACCCGGCGACTGATCAGCGGCGTGAGGCCCCCGATCCTGGACGAGGCGGGAGTCGTGGCCGCCGTCGCTCATCTCGTGAATGAAGAGAGACGCAAGAAGGGTCCGAAGATCGAGCACCTTAGCGAAGTCGAGTTCGAGCGGCTGACTCCGATCCTGGAGAACGCGGTCTACCGGATCGTCCAGGAGGGATTGACCAATGCGTGCAGGCACAGCAGGAGCAAGAAGATCCGGGTCGAACTGGTGCAGCAGGGGGACCGGCTTCGGATTGAGATCCGGGATCGCGGCCTCGGATTCCGGTTGGAGGACATCGGCGAAAGCCATTTCGGCGTGGCCGGCATTCGAGAGCGGGCCCGGCTGCTGGGCGGCAACGCCGTCATTGAATCCGAGCCCGGCAAGGGCACCCGCATCGTTGTCGACTTGCCCATCGTCTTGAGGAGAGAAGAGGGAAACGCCGGGACCTGGGGGCCTACGTAAGCGCGCTCGGCGCGGGTCCACTCGCTCGGCGCTTGAGACCCGCGCGCAGCGCAGTAGGTCAGGCTTTCCAGCCTGACATTCGCCCCTCCTCCGCCGGCTCATCGGGGAAGGCTCGGCCTCTGGCGGGCGGCCATTGCTTGGGCGTGGCCCTCAAGCCCCTTGTCGCGGATTTGCAGGATGCACGCCCGGCGGTCGGACCGGAAGATGAGGCCGAAGAGCCTCGCAATGAGGTTGTTGTACTTCCTGCAATCGCGCGGCTCCGGCGTTGCCTTGCACTCGGCGCACGACGCGTAGCCGTTCTCCATGCAGCAGGTCCGTACCGTACACCAGGTCGCCTTCCGGTTCTCGTGGCACCCCGGGCACCGCCCGCGGCGATAGGCCCCGCACGCCCCGCAATACAATCCGCAGTAGGCCACCAGTTGCACGTCGACGACGATCGGTTTCATTCCGGGCTCCGGGAGGGTTCGGGGTTCAGCCGTAGGGTGCTCTCCGAGCACCATTGAGTTTCCTTATCGTCGAGCCACCAACACGGTGGTGCTCTGAGAGCACGCTGTCTGGCTTGGCGGGCGTCAAGTAGTAGACGATTCTGACAGGCTTCATTCTCGTTGCCTTCCAGGCACCTTCTCGAACTGCTTCCGGAAGAAGCCGAGCATTTCCTTGGCCACGTTTTGGCCTTTGGCCTCGGGGGTGTAGACGTAGACGTTCTCGATGCCCAACTCGTCCATCTTGGCCTTGAGTTGCAGGCCGAAGTTGCGGTTGTGGATGCCTTGGCCGGGCCGGGCGTTCGGGGCCAGCGGGTCGTCTTCCCCGTAGACCATGTAGAGCGGCGGGTCGTCCTTGGTCAGGTGCGTGATCGCGGAGGCTTCGTCGTAGAGCTTCTGCTGTTGCGGCGTCGGACGGAGCGCCTCCTCCGTGCCCCGAAGCCCGTAGACCTTCACGAGCGACGGATGCTCCCACGCCCGGCCGCCGATCAGTTGCTTGATCTTGATCGGGTCGTAGGTCCCCTGGCCGCCGAACGTGCCGATCGCCTGAATCCGGGTCGACTGGCGAGCCACCGGGTCATCGCTCTTGGGGTCGGCCAGGTCGTCGTGGAATCCGATCCACATGGAGATGCCCGCCCCCGCGGAACCGCCGAAGCACGCGACCCGCTTCGGGTCGAGGTTCCACTCTGTGGCCTTGCTCCTGAGGAACTGCACCGCGCGGGCCCCGTCGCGCTGCGGGACCGGGAAGATCGTCTCCCGGCCGTCGACGAAGCGGTAGTGGATCGTGGCGAAGCTGATGCCCGAATCGAGCATGGCCTTGACCATGG
>CAYSGY010000119.1:0-7386 GCA_964430315.1 uncultured Planctomycetaceae bacterium | reverse complement strand
TGTCCTTGTTGCCGCCGACGAACCCGCCGCCGTGGATGTAGATGACCAGCGGGGTCGGCCGGTCCGACCTGGCTTGGAAGAAATCGAGCACGTTGCGCTCGTGGGGGCCGTACTTCACGTCGGCGTGGGTCGGTTTGACCGCGGGCGATGCGGCATGGCCCTTGCCTGCCCCCTTGCCGGCCCGATCGGCCTCGATCTTCTGCCGATAGGCCTGCGCCTCCTCACGCGTCAGCACGCCGTCCTTGTTCGCGTCGGCGTCGGGGAACCGCTTGAGCAACTGTTGCAGCCACTCCTCGGCCTTCGGCTTGTCGCCGCGCGGCCTATCCTGGGCCCAGGCGACGTCGAGCACGAGGACGGTCCATAGCAAACACGTGAGGTACCGGAAGAACCGCTTCATGGATCGTCTCCTCTGGGGTCCGCTTTCGAGGCACATTTCCCGGCCATCTTACTCGATGCTTCGACGCCCGACGAGCGGGGCCTGGTGCTCCGTCCAGCATGCCCTGGTGGATGAAGCGATGGCCCCATGTGGCACAGCCGCCCTCGGCTGTGCAGGGCATTTCGCACAGCCGAGGGCGGCTGTGCCACACATCAAAGCACGACGGACGGAGAACTAGTCCGCGGGCTTCAGCAGCGCCAGCAGGCTGCTCGAGGGGCGGCTGAGCTTCCAGGTCATCTGAGGCTCGGTTTCGTCTTCGTCGTGGAACAGGGCGCGGGTCTGGCAGATGATGCCCACCACGGCGCCGTGCTCGTTGAGGATCGGGCCGCCGCTGGAGCCCTTGCCGTATTCGGCCGTCACGGTCAACACGTCGATGGGCACCGGCCCGTCCAGACGCAGGCGGTACTTGCCGGACACCACCCCTTCAGAGAATGCGAAGAAGGCGGTCTCCGTCTCCTCGGTGTCCAGGGCGGGGTGCGAGAGGCAGTAGACCGGGGCGCCGAGCGGCACGCTGGAGGCGATGGGCAGCGGGACGAGGTTGTCGGCCTCGATCTTCACGAGGGCCAGGTCGTTATGGGCGTCGGCCGCCACCACGGCCTGGACGGCAAATAGCCGTTGGTCGGCGGTCATCACGCCCACGGCCTTGGCATGCTGGAATGCCTCGATCACGTGGTAGTTGGTCGCGATGACACCCTCCTTGGCGATCACGAAGCCCGAGGCCAGCGCGGCGTGGAAACGCCTGTGACCCTTGGGCTGGACGATGGCCCCCAAGACCACGACGCTCGGCCTGGCCCGGGCGTAAATGGCGGCCGGGCCGAGCTTCTCGCCCGGATCGGGAACCGGAACGACCGGACAACGCTTCGCCGCCTGGGCCTGCCGATGGAGTTCGGCGGGAGTGACCAGATTGCCGCGCTTCACCAGGCGCGTCAACTCCGCGGCAAACCGTTTGGCCACGGCGGAGGGATCGACGTACTCGGCGTCGGCAGGCTTCGCCGAGACCGTGTCCTGGGCGGGGTTGGATTCCGATCGGGCCTTCCCCGGCGTCTCTCCCTTGTCCGACGGCACCCCGCTGCCGGCCGAATCCGCATGGGGAGCCGCTGCCGCCTCAGTCGCCGCGTCCCGCGCGGCCCCTTGGCGCGGCTCGTCGCGTTCGGCCCGGACGGCGAACGCCCACACGGCGCAGCCCGCCAGCATCCCGGCAAGCCCGCCCAGCCAAATCCCCGCGGTCCCGATTCCCCTTCGCCGGTTCATAGCACGTCCTTTACAGAGCATCAATGTTCCCCTTATCAATGGTAGATCGGCTCCGGCCCAGGGAAACACCCCCGGGAGCCGGCAGCGGAAAGATTGGTGCATTCGTCAGGGCTTCCCCATTCCAGAAACCCGCCATAGCCGGTCTGAACGGGACGATATGACTGCTCGCTACAACCGGCGAAACTTTCTAAAGTCCTACCCCGGGACGAATCGAAACTAATCATCGGAAGGCTTGTTCCGCAACCCGATGCGTCCCGAACGCTGTCGGCGGGCGGTGCGGGCTGCGAAGGGGGGGAATCTGCCGACCGGCCTGCGCCGGCACGACTTGGCGACACAAGGTCGCCCGGTCTGCGAGCGCATTCCTCTCTTTGCCGGTGTACCACCTCGGGAAACGGGATCGGGTTGTTGCCAAGTATCTCTCGGAGGGGTTGGAGCACGCCTTCTCTATTTTACGGATTTTCGCTGACTTCCGGATGCCGTGGTTGCCGATGTGACTAATGTGGCGCGGATTAGAAGGGATGGAATCCTAGCCTACTTGAAGCGAGTTACCTCAGGCCCTGACCCAGAGGTTTGCAGACCGTCGTGAGGTTCCGATGCCGACCCGATGGATCGAGCGGCGGCCGTAAGTCTGCAAACAAGGGCTTGAAAGTCCCGATCTGGCCTTCGGGCCTGCGACCGGGACGACATGGAAACCAAGCGAGCGAGATATCGGAGAGCCTGCAATGAAGGTCTTCACAACTGGTCAGGTCGCCAAGATCTGTAAGGTGGCCCCCCGCACGGTCAGCAAGTGGTTCGACTCGGGCCGGCTGAAGGGCTACCGTATTCCCGGGTCTCAGGATCGACGGATCCCCCGGGAATACCTGATCAAGTTCCTCAAGGAACACGGGATGCCGTTGGGCGACCTCGAAGATGAGGCCATGGCGAAGGTCCTGATCGTAGCCCAAGACCAGATCCTCACGGAGAACATCAAGCGGGAACTTCCCCTTGAGCGTTCGTTCAAGGTTGCCGTGGCTGCGAGCGGTTTCGATGCCGGGATCCAAGCCGAGAGCTTTCATCCGGACTGCATGATCGTCGATTTCTCGATCGGACGCACCGAGGCGTTGCAGATCTGCCAGAACCTGCGCCGCAACGCAGAGTTCGGCGAAGTGATCCTCATCGCCCTCCTGCCCGACGACGGCAGTTCGACGAGCTTCGACCGATCGAGCATCAACGAGACGTTCAAGAAACCGTTCGACGCCGCCCTCCTGGCCGAGCGGCTGCGGACGCTGATTGGAGCGAAAAAAGAACTGGTGTAGAGCGCTTTCCCTCGGGAGACCGCTCCGACCGACCTTCCGACTCGCCGGTCCGATTTAACCCGTCGCGGCTAGACCCCCGCGACGGATAATTCTCTCCGGACCTCTTCTCTGCGGCGAGCACTCTCTTCCAAAGCCGAAAGCGGAAAGCCGAAGGCGGAAAGCGGAAAGCCGAAAGCGGAAAGCCGAAAGCGGAGGATGCCGCGGACGTGGCTCGGCTTGCGCGCGTCCCCCGCGCTGCGTTCGATCCCACGATTCAAACCATCGGCAGCGATCAGCGTTCCGAGGCGGTTCGGGAAGTGCATGGCATGGGTCTGCTCTCCCAAAGGGAGAGGGGAGACTTCTCGGACAGCCTCACCGCTATCCGCTATCCGCTTTCGGCCATCGGCTTTCCGACGTCCCTCAGGCCACGGCGCGGTGCGAATCGTCGCGGCTGCGCCCCGACGCGTCCTCGGCGCCGAACACCCGGAAGCCTTTGCGGATGCCGAAGGGAGTCCACGTAGAACGGCTCTGGCGAATTTCGGTGGAGAGGGTGAGATTGCGCTGTAGAGTCTGACGCGAGAGATACTGATTCGCCGAGAAGAGCCGCGCGCACACGGCGCGCTGCCGCACCTGGCGGCCTCGCACGCCGGCGTTGTGCAGGCGGTCGCCCAACTCGCGGTCGAGGGCGCCACACTCGATCCGCTCGTCGAATCCGTTGACCTCCAGCAGGTCGGACTTCCAGCATGAGGCATTCGCGCTGTTCCATGCCACGCGCGATGCGCTCAGGGTGTCCAGCAGGCCGGCCCAGATTCGCTCAAACACGCCTTGCCCGATGCCGTCTTCCTTGCCCAGTCCGTGCGCGGCGAGCCATCGGGCGTCGGTCGCCCGGCCCGCAATCACGTCTTCCACGGTGATCTGACGGCTCAGGTGCGCCGGCAGCGGCACGCCGGTTCCCGACAAGAACCGGCGGGGACGTGCCAGGCAGACGTGGGTCTCCAGGAAGTCCAAGCGGGGGATGCACCGGTCCTCGGAAAGAACGAGATAGGGACCCGCAGCCGCACAAATCGCGGCGTTGATCACCGCGCACTTTCCCGCCGCCGATTCATCGCGAAGATGGCGGATCCTCAGGCCCGTCTCGCGGCGGAGCCGCTGAAGGCTCATCGTCGGGTCGGGCTCCTGGCCTTCGTCGGCCACGAGAATCTCGAAGTCTTGATGGCTCTGCTTGAAATAGCCCCAGAGGGCCTTCTCGAAGGCTGCCAGGTCGCCGCAGGTAGTCAGGATCACCGAGACGTTCACCGCCAAGACCCTCCGCGTTGGACGCGACGACGCCGTACTCCCATCTTCGGCACCTGGCCGCGGGGAGGTAGAAGCTGGCCGCTACGTTCGACAATCTCCCCGCGTCCCCCCCAATCTCCGCTTTCCTCGCAGTTGAGGGAGGGAGAGTATCGAGCATGCGGGCCTCTGTAAACCCGAATTCTGGGGGAAGTGGGCCGTCGTCTTGCCGCTCCAACGCCTGGACTGATAGCATGACTCCCATGACCCACCATACCCAGAAGCCCGAAGCCGCACCGCCAAGCCGGACCGCATGGGCCGGGCCGGTCGTCTTGGCCCTCGTGGCCGGCCTTTCGGCCATGATGACGCTCGCGCCGGAGAATGGCGGCCCGGGAATGACCTGCGACGAGCCCTATCACGTGGCTTACGGGAAGCGGTTGGTGCATGCCGTCACGCACCAAGGGCTGGAGTTCTTTGCACCGGAGAATATCCGGAAGAACTTCGACTGGCGACCCGGCGGCCCCCCCGTCCACCCACCCCTGGGGAACTGGTTGCTGGGCTGGACGCACTTCGTGTTCGACCCGGCCCCGGACGATCTCGCGGCCGTGTCGGTGGTGACGGCCCGGTTCGCACCGGCGCTGGCCTTCGGCGTGTTGGTTTTTCTCGTGGGTTGGGCGGTTGGCCGGATGGAAGGACCGGTCGCGGCCACGGTCGCATCGGCCGCGGTGTTTCTGGTGCCGAGGGTTTTTGGCCATGCCCATCTGGCTGCGCTGGACACCTTCACGTCGCTCTTCTTCGCGGCCACGTTGATTGCCCTGGTCGAGGCCGATCTGCGCGGAGGCAAACTTCGGTGGTTTGCATTGGCCGGAGCGATTTGGGGGCTGACGCTTCTGACCCGCCTTCACGGCGTGCTCCTGCTCCCCCCGGTCGCGGCCTGGCTGGCATGGCGGATGCGGCTTCGCGGCATCTTGCCTCTGGCGGTGTGGATGGCCGCGGGCGGGGCCATCCTCTTCGCCGGATGGCCTTGGTTGTGGCTCGATCCGATCGGTCACCTGCGACAGTTCGTCGGCACGGCCACCGGGCGGATGCCGATCCACGTGTTTTACCTCGGGCAGGCTTGGGCCGACCACGACGTGCCGCGCCACTACGCCGTGGTGATGTTCGTCGCGACGTTGCCGTTCGGCTTCCTGCTTCTGGGGATCTTGGGCTTCTGGGCCCGACGACGGGTCGGCACGTCGCCGCCCGGATTCTATCTGCTCGCCGGCACGGCCCTGTTCCTCGTGGCAGTCTTTTCGTGGCCGCGCGTGCCTGTCTACGACGGGGTGCGACTGTTCCTCATGGCCTTCCCGCTCTGGGCGGTGGCGGTGGGCGCGGGCGCGAAATGGCTTGTGGAGCATTGGGCTTGGGCGGTTCGCAGTGCGGGGCGTCGTTACGTCATCCTGGGGGTATTCGTTGGCTTCCAGGGGGTCGGACTCCTGCTCTACCATTCCGCCTACTTGAGCCATTACGGATTGATGGTCGGAGGCCTTCCCGGGGCGGAGCGGCTCGGTTTCGAGGTCAACTACTGGGGCGACGCGGTCACGGAATCCCTGCTGGAAGCGGTCCCCGAGGCCGCCCAGGGAACCACCGTCCTTTTCGGCCCGAATCTCGCCCCGTTTCAAGCGCCGATGGTGCCTACGTGTTCCGTGTCGCTGACCGCCAAGCGAGTCGGTATGATCGGCTGGGACGGTAGCCGCCGTGGCGTGCCCGCAGGGTGCCGGTACGGAATCCTCTACCATCGGCGTGCGGACTTGAAGGAGCCCCTGGACGAGCTGCTCGGGACGAAGCTCGTCGCAGAACAGCGGATTCTCGGGGTGTGGACGGCCCGCGTCGTCGAGTTCCCCCCCTCGACGGACCGTCCTGTCCGATTAGAATTGTATAAGTGAAACGCAGGCTTCGCCTCCTCGCTCCGAACCCGCCGGGACCGCGACGACCGTACCGACCCATTCTGAAGCCAAGGGGTAGCTGAACCGCTAACATGGGGAAGATTCCCGTGTCCTTTCCCGTCCCGCTCCCGATCTTCCTGGACCCTGAACCCTAGACGCTGAACCCCCGAAGGAATGAACGGATGAGTCAGGGGACGAGTGTTTGCAAGACGACCGCCGAACGTTTGCGCGAGCTGTACGCGCCGATCCGCGAGGAACTCGACGAGGTCGAAGCGATGCTCCGCGACGAGCTTCGTAGCGATCATCCGTTTGTCGATCGGCTTGTGCGGCACGGCTTTCGGTTGGGTGGGAAGCGTCTCCGTCCGGCGTTGGTGCTCCTTTGTGGCAAGGCCTGCGGGGAGGTTGTTCGGGAGCACATGGTGCTGGCCACCGTGATGGAAATGGTCCATACGGCGACCCTGATCCACGATGACGTGCTCGACGAAGCGTCGATTCGCCGCCACCTGGAGACCGTCAACGCCCGGTGGGACAACGAAGTCAGCGTGCTGTTGGGCGACTACCTCTTCGCCCGGTCGATGTGCCTGGCCAGCTCCCTGGGCAGCCAGTTCGCCTCGCAGGCGATCAGCGAGGCCAGCGGCCAGATGTGCGAGGGGGAACTCTGCCAGGTGGGAGGGCGAGGCAATTTCGACCTCGCAGAGGAGGAATACCTCCGGATCATTTCGGGCAAGACGGCCGCCCTGTGCGAATGCTGCTGTCGCCTGGGGGCGCATCACGCCGGCGCGGAGGAGGAGGTGCGGGAGACCCTCGGTCGCTTCGGGCAGTATTTCGGAATCGCATTTCAGATCATCGACGACGTGCTCGATCTCCGCGGTGCCGAGGCCGTGTCCGGCAAGTCGTTGGGCACCGACCTGAACAAGCAGAAAGCCACCCTGCCGGTGATCCGGCTCTTGAACCAGGTCGGCCAACCGGAGCGGGCCGAGATCCTTGGAATTCTCACGCGGCTCGACGATCACCGCGCCGAGGCCATACGGCCTTGGCTCCAGCGATACGACGCGATCTCCTACGCCCAGCACACGGCGTTGCGCTACATCCGCCGTGCCCAGGCAGAACTCGACCGCATTCCCCCGTCGCCGGCCCGCGAAACGCTCCGAGAACTCGCCGAGTTCGTAGTGCTGAGGGACCAGTAGGAGAGGGGAGAGGGGAGAAGGGAGAAGGGAGATATGAACCG
>CAYSGY010000118.1:0-12519 GCA_964430315.1 uncultured Planctomycetaceae bacterium | reverse complement strand
CGAGGCGCTGACGCCGATCGATTGGCCGATGACCTGTTGGGTCCCTGGAAACGTGCCGAATCCGAAGTCGTTGTAGACCTGCTGCATCAACTCGGTGCCGATCGTCGGATATCCCAGGGGGGCGAAGGTACTGTTGATGCTGTCGGTGTAGTCGGGGTCGGTATCGTAGTTCATCGAGCCCGAAAGGTCGATCACGAACGCGATGTCGCGGGGATTCGACGTGGCCACGGCCGAGGCCGACTGGCCGACCGAGGTCATGTTGAAGAGCCGGGCAAAGAACAACGGGGTCTCGCCGCCCGTGCCCGCGGATGTCCGCGCGGTCACCCGCACCGCGTTGCCTACCGTTGCGGACGGCGTGAACGTGCGTGCGGCCGTGTCCCAGTTGCCGTACTCGATGTCGGAGGAGTTGAGTTGGACCGGCCTGCCTGCGGCGCTATTCTGGGCGGCGAACTGTCGGGCCACCGCCTCCATTTCGTCGCGAGGCAGGTTCGTCGAGGCCGCCGCCGCCAGGACCGAGGAATCGGCCGCCGTCTGGAGCTGCGTGCGGACCAGGGTCAGGTAGCCAATGTCTACGCCAAAGGCGATCAGGCCCAGCAGGACCACCAAGAGGATGGCGGCCAGGACCACGATGGCCCCGCGGCGAGACGACGGTTGCTTCGGCTGGACTTGCGGACGGATCATGGAACCCCCTCGACTTCGCAGATAGCACCCGAATGGGCACATTCGAGAATGTGGCTCGCTTCGACTCCCTATCGAATCTCTAGGTCACAACTGTCGGTTTGTCAAACAGGATTCACCATTGTGGTGGGGACAAGATCGCCACTTTCTAGGGACCTTCCCAATGGGCCGCTTGTCGGAATGGGGCCCAGAGGCCTAGAATGGCGGTAGCCATTCCGCTTCAAGTGGGGGCACCAGCCGTGACAGCGGTACGTTCGGCGCGGGTTATGTGGGCGGGAGGGGCCTTGCTCGGTCTGGCCGCGGTGGTCCTGGGCTTGTTCGGCAGGGAGTTCGGTGTGTGGCACGCGGGAACCTTGCAGCCGGGGTCGGAGCCGTCGGCGGGGCCGGCCCAAGCCGCCGAGCCGCCACCCTCGGACCCGTTGGCCCCGGCCGCTGAACCGGCCGGCTTCGTCGAGGCGCGGCGACGCATGGTCGAGCGCCAACTCCGTTCACGCGACATCGACGACCCGAAGGTCTTGAGCGTGATGGCCCGCGTGCCGCGCCACCGCTTCGTGGCCCCCAACCTCGATGCGGAGGCCTACGACGACCATCCTCTGCCCATCGGCTACGAGCAGACGATCTCGCAACCGTACATCGTGGCCCTCATGACGCAACTCGCGAGGCCACGGCCCGACTCGCGGGCATTGGACATCGGGACCGGCTCCGGCTATCAGGCGGCCATCCTCGCCGAGTTGTGCAAGGAGGTCTTCAGCATCGAGATCGTCAAGCCGCTGGCCGAGGAGGCCCGCAAACGGCTGGCCGACCTGGGCTACAAGAACGTCACGGTCCGCGCCGGCGACGGGTACCGCGGCTGGGCCGAACACGCGCCCTTCGATCTGATCGTCGTCGCCGCGGCGCCCGACCACGTCCCCGAGCCGCTGGTGGACCAACTGGCCCCGGGCGGGCGACTCGTGCTCCCGGTGGGCAGCTATCCCCAGCATCTCCTCCTGATCGAGAAGCAGAAGGACGGCACCGTGCGCCGCAAGAACGTCGCCCCGGTGATGTTCGTCCCCATGACCGGCGAGGCCCAACAAGGGCACAAAACCGAGCCTCGCTGAGAAAAGGGCCGCTCACAGCCGTTCGGCCGCCAGGGCGAGGGCGCCGTAGATCACCACCTCTTCGCCGAGGGCGGCAGGGACGATTTCGTAAGTGCCAAGCAGGGCGGGAAAGACGTATTGGCCGACGTAGCGCCGCAATGGACCGAAGAAAAGCTCTTCGCCGACCAGCGACACGCCGCCGCCCATCACGACCATGCCCGGGGCCAACACGGTAATCACCTGGGCCAGGGCCCAACCGATGGTCCGGCAGGCGCGGTCGAATTCCCCGGCCGCCAGGCCGTTGCCCGCCTTCGCGGCATCGGCGATCACCTTCGTGTTCAGGCGGTCGAGATTCCCGCGGCAGCGGTCGAGCAGGTCACGGGCATCGTCGGGAAGAAACCCGCCGACTTCGCCGGGACTGGGCCGATCTCCTTTCTCAATCCGGGCGCGGACGGCGGCAGTAATGCCCCAGCCGCTGGCCACGGCCTCGAGGTCCTGATCGGGGCGCAGGGCCTCGGGCCCGGGGCGAAGGTGCCCGAACTCCGCGGCCACCCCTTGCGATCCGCCGTAGAGGCGGCCGCGCACGACAATCGCCCCGCCGATGCCGCTGCCGATGTTGTTGTAGACGACGACCGAATGCCCCTTGCCCGCCCCAAACAGGGCCTCGGCCAGGCCCGCGCTGTCGGAGTCGTTGACCACCAGGCCGGGCACCCCGAGCATCTCCCGGCACCACTGGGCCAAAGGGAAATCGTCCCAACCCTCGACCTGGTGGCTCGTGATCGTGCGTCCGCCTTCGGAATCGACCGGGCCGCCGAAGCCGAAGCCGACCCCGGTGATGGCGTGGGCCTCCATAAGCGGCCGGGCCGTCTGGAGGATCTGCCGGCGGATGCCTTCCGCCCCGAATTGCGGCTCCACGTCGAGACGCTCCAGCGCCGCCAGGGGCCGGCCGTCGCCGTGGCCCACGCCGAATTGAAGCTTCGTGCCGCCGATTTCAATGCCGAGGAGCATGGAGGGAGTTGGGGGTTGGGAGTTGGGGGTTGGGGATCAGAGGTCGGAGATTCGGAGCGTCGCTGTAGGGAACGCCCTCCGTGGCGTTCCGTGAATCGCCATGGTTGCCGCCTCTTCGTGTCACGGAACGCCACGGAGGGCGTTCCCTACAGGCTGCTCAACAGAATGAACGGCCAATAGGGGAAGGGAAAAGGAAAAACTCTGGAGAAATGGGAAAGGCAAGAAACCGTGCCCTGAGGAAGCAATTCTGAATGGAAACCCTCTCCTCCTCCTTTTTCCCCTTTGGTCTCCGCTTTTTCCTTTTCCCTTCTCCTTTTCCTGCAACTTCCTACGGCTGAAGTATTACGTGGATTGGAGTGAGTCGAGACGGTGGGGGGCGGCGGCGGTGTCGCGTTCGAGATACGGGACGCCGAAGAGCCAGAGGATCCCGCCCAAGAGCATGAACGCCGAGACCACGCCGAACCCCACGTCCAGGCCCGAACGGTCGGCAATCGCGCCAATCAGGAAAGGCGAGGCCGCGTCCCCGAACAAATGGATGATCAAAATGTTCACCGCGAACCCCGTGGCCCGCATCGCCGGATGGGTCACGTTGGCCAGGATCGTGTTGCTCGGGCCGGTGTTGAAGAAGACGAAGAACTCGGCCAGGAAGATGAACAACCAGGCCAACGGAAACGGCACCACGAGGAACGCCAGGGCACACGGAACGCCCAAACAGAGCCCCACGCCCGAGACGACAAAGTAGGAACCGCGGATGCGCTCGCGCAGGGCGTCACCGGCGAATCCCCCGGCCAAGGTGGCCAACAGGCCGGCGACCGCCGTGATGATGCCGAACAGCGGCACCGGCTCGATGCCCCAGAACGGCGGGACCTCGTGCTCCTTGAGATACGCCGGCATCCAGTAGGCCAACGCGCCGATGGCGAAGGTCATCGCGGTCATTCCCAGGGTGTTCAGCACGTAGGACGGCGTACGGAGGAGGATGAGGTAATCCTTCATCGTGGCCCGCCGCGACGGCTCGAGCCGGTCGGCCGCGCCCTGCTGCGGCTCGCGCATGAAGAGCGACCAAAGGGCCAGCAAGAGCCCGGGCACGACCACCGCGTAGAACGCCCAGCGCCAGCTCTCGGCGTCCGGATCGAGCCGGGCGACCTGGCCGCCCAGCACGAATCCCAGCGCGCTGCCGACCGGAATGGCGACATAGAAGAGCGAGAGGATGCGTCCCCGCTTCGCGACCGGATAGAAGTCGGACAAGACGGTCGGCGCCACCGGCCCGTAGGCCCCTTCGCCGATCCCCACGAGACATCGCGTCAGCAGCAAGACGCCGAACGAGCCGGCCAGCCCGCTCGCCCCGCTCGCCAGGCTCCAAAGCGTCACGCCGACGGCGATCAACAGCCACCGCCTCGTCCGCTCGGCCAGGAAGCCGAAGATCGGGGCGGCGAGCATGTAGGAGACCATGAAGGCCGTCGAGAGCAGGCCCATCTTGGCCTTGACGTTCGGATCGTCGGGGTCGGCGGCCAGGAGGAGGGTCTCGCGGATGTCGGGCTCCGTGGCCGCGAGCACGTACCGGTCGATGTAGTTGAATAGATTGATCGCCAGCAGAAGCGCGAGGGCCACGCCGGCGCCGCGGACCCTCGCCACGCTCCCAAGAGCGGCGTTCTCCCCGTTCGGCGACTCCTTCGTCTCGCGGGACGACATCGCTGCCTCTACAGTTCCTTGACGCGGAGGTTGCGGAACTCGAGACTGTCGCCGTGGCCGAGGAAGCCGATCCGGCCCGTCTCACGTTTCAGCCCGGGGTGCTCCTTGTGGTCCAGGGTCTTGCCCCCGTTCTTGGCGACCGCTTCGTCGAGGTCGGCGTCGACGATGACCGTGCCGTTGAGCGTCACCTTGACGCGGCGTCCGTTGGCGCAAATCTCTTGGCTGTTCCACTGGCCGGCCGGCTTCTGGAAGCCCGTCTTGGCAGCCACCACGCCGTAGACCGAGCCGTGGTGCTGGTAGTCCTTGAGCCATCCCTTGTACTTCTCGTGGGTATCGTCGAGGATCTGGATCTCCATGCCCGAGTAGGCCCCGTCGCCCGTCGCCGGCATGCGGATGCCCACCCCGTTGTTGGCCCCGGGCGTGAGTTTGAACTCGAAGCGGAAGATGAAGTTGGCATAGTCCTTCTTGGTCACCAGGTTTCCGCCGCCGCCTTTCTCGCAGACAAGCCTGCGGCCCTCCGCGGGATCGTCCTTCACCACGTATCCCTTGGTGGCCCCCTGCCACACCTCGGTGAGATCCTTGTTCGCCAACAGGTTCACGAATCCCTCCTTGGCCTCTTCGGCCGAGAGTCCGGCCTTCCCGCCTTTCGCCTCGTCCGAGGCTCGCGAGAGATCCGCGGGCAGGAACCAACCAACACCAACGAACATCGCGATCCAACCAACGCGGCGCACCATGGGATTCTCCTTCCCTCTCCGAAACGCAGGAAATGTTCGCCGGACTCGATTTGCGACCATTGTGCCCGGGGCCCGACGCCAAGTCAAGCGACACCCAGCCATCTCTCCGGACTCGGCCCGGCCGTTCACCATTCCCGGCTGGGTGGCATGCCGTCACGCGGCCTTAGCCGCGCTCTCGGCATGGAGGACGCCAAGGCGATTCCCATGCTCAGTGCGACGCTTCGCGTCGTGAGAGCATGCCACCCACCGCTCGGGCATTCCATCCTTGATGGGACGTGGGGGCGATGGCGACGGGCGGGCAAGCCCGCCCGCTAAACGGAGGTGGAAAGAACACGGTGCGTCCCACCCCCTGACATACGCGCCCCTCATCATTCATCATTCATCATTCATCATTCATCATTCATCATTCATCATTCAACTGCTCGCACTACGATAACTCCCCAGCGCCCGGTTGAAAATCCACCGGCTGGCGGCGAGGCTGGCTACGGCGGCGGCCAGGGTGAAGGCGGGCAGGAGCCAGTCGTCGGCGGTTTGCGGGCGGAGGCTTCGCACGAGGAAGCGGGCCGGGACGTTGATCACCACCAACACCGGAATGATGAACGTGAAAAACCAGCGGAGCGGGTCGCCGTATTTGCCGCGGTAGATTTCCCGCGGGTAGCGGGAGAAATTGGTGATGTAGAACCAGAAATCATAAAGCGTCTGGTTCCGCCCGAGCCACACGCTCGAAGCCGCCAGGGCGATCATCAGCGAGTAGAGGATCGTCACGCCGCACGCCACGTAGACGAGATAGAGGCCGATCTGCGCGAGGCCCGGCGCCTGGTCGAGCTTCCCCGAGGCGTAGACGATCAGCACCAGCCCGAACACCAGGTTGCCGGCCGACGACCACTCGATCCGCTGCAAGGAGACGAGGAACTGGGTGTCGATCGGCTTGAGGAGGGCGAAATCCAACGAGCCGGTGCGGATCAGTTCGCTGAACTCGTCGGCGTTGGTCATAAAAAGGGCCTGGACAATGCTGTTGACCACCAGGGTCGTCGCAAGGAAGAGGAAGAACTCGTACTTGCCCCAGCCGCTGTCGGCCCCGAGCATCGGCGTGTATTGGAAGACGAGAGCGTAGAAGGCCAGGTTCATGGCCATCCAGGCGATCGAGGAGATCGTGTCGATGATGAAATTGGCGCGGAAGGTCATGTCGCGCACGAGGCTGTTGCGTGCGAAGATCAGGAAGACCTTCAGATAGGAGGGACGGTCAGGCATCGCACCTCCTCGGGCACAACGAGGAGCGCGATCTATGCCCAGCCGCGGCAGCGTGCGATCGATTTCCAGCCCCGGTAGGGGCGATAGACAGTAGCCCAGGGCGCCAGCCCTGGGACCGGCCGCCTCGCATCGTGCCGAACAGCCCCGGTAGGGGCGAAAGAACGGGCCGGCCTTCTTCCGCCCCTGCCGGGGCTCGCGATGCTTCTGGGCTCCTGTACCCAGGGCTGACGCCCTGGGCCACTCTCTTGCGCCCCTCCGGGGCTGCGCCGACGAAGCGATTCTCGGTCGGCATAAGTCACCCTCCAAACCCGCTGTAACGCCGCACGCCGAAATGAAACGCCGCACGGCTGGCGGCCATGAAGAACACCAACCACGCCAGTTGCACGGCCAGCCCCCACGCGAGGTCCGTACCTCGGATCTTGCCCAAGAAAACGGCCGAAGGAAAATAGGCCAGGTATTGGAGGGGGAGGAGCCGGACCAGATCGCCCCAGATGCCCGGCAGCATGTCGATCGGGAACATGTGGCCGGAGAAGAAGAAATTGAAGAGCATGTAGACGAACAGGAGCGAGCTGACTTCGAGGAACCAGAACCCGATCATGCCCAGGGTCGCTTCCAGGAAGAACCCCAGAAGAAACGACATCCCCAGCGACGCCAGGAACCCAAGCAGCGTTATCGCGCCCGGCCAGCCCGGAAAGAACCCGCGGCACAGGTAGAAGACCAAAGCAAACGGCGCGGCCGCCACGAGGTAGTAGACCAGCTTATGGGCGATCCGGTAGAGGAGCAGGAAGCTCAGCATGTCGATCGGCTGGATGAGATACTTCTTGACGGTCCCGTCGCGGATGTCCCGGGCAATGCCGGTGGCCAGGCCCGGCATGCTGGAAAAGGCCCGGGCGATCATGGTCAGGAGGTAATAGGCGATGAAATCGCGGTAGGAATAACCCGCGACCCGGGACCCGCCCGCCGTCGCGCCGATCGCCGAGAAGACCGCGCCCCAGAGGAAGATCTGCGTGACGATCGGCAAGAACCGCATCAGCGTCCCCAGCGCGAAGTCGCCTCGGTAGACCAGCCGCTCTTCGACGCTGATCCGCAGGATCGTCCACCAGGTTGCGGCGCGGGAACGCATAATGATGAGTGAGGAATGATGAATGATGAATGATGGGGACAGAACGGCGTGCCGTGGTCCTGATTCATCACTCATCATTCATCATTCCGCATTGGTCTTGAACATCTCCGCGATGACCTGCTCCAGGGGCGGGTCTTCGACGCTGACGTCCTCCACGGAACAGGCGGCGAGGATCTCGCCGAGGACTTGCGGCACCACGCTCCGCTCGACCCGGAGCTTGACCCGCGGCGGCTCCACGGAGACGACCTCGCCATAACGGGCCATGTCGGCGGGCATTTGGCCGTCGCTCATTTGCAGCGAGATGACCTTGTGGCCACCGAAGCGGTCGACGATCCCGCCGAGCGAGCCGTCGTAGATGATCCGGCCCAGCGAAATCACCACGACACGGCGGCACAACGCGGCCACGTCCTTCATGTAATGGCTCGTCAGGAGGATGGTGATCCGCCGCGTCTGTTGATAGTGGCGCAAGAAGCCCTGCACGTTGTACTGCGCGACCACGTCGAGCCCGATGGTCGGCTCGTCCAGGAAAAGCACCTCCGGCGAGTGGAGCAAGGCGGCGATCAGCTCCATCTTCATCCGCTCGCCAAGGGAAAGCTCCCGGACCGGCTGCGACAGGAGATGGCGGACGCCGAGCATCGAGGTCAGCTCGTCGCGGGTCGCCTCGAAGCGGGGTTTCTCGATGCGGTAGATCTGCTGGTGGAGCCTAAAGGACTCGGCCGCGGGCAGGTCCCACCAAAGCTGATTCTTCTGGCCCATCACCAGGGCGAAGCGCCGCCGGTAGGCGTTCTCCCGCTTCCAAGGGATATGGCCGAGGACCCGGGCCATCCCCGCCGTGGGGGTAATCACACCGGAAAGGAGTTTCAGGGTGGTCGTCTTGCCTGCCCCGTTTGGCCCCAGGAAGGCCACGAACTCGCCTTCTTCGACCTGCAAGTCGATCGCGCGGACCGCCTCCACGTGGCGATACTGGCGGCGGAACAACCCGGCCAACGAGGCCCTTAGTCCCTCCTTCTTCTGATAGACGCGGTAGGACTTCGAGAGTCCCGCGATTTCAATCACAGCCATAGCCTTCGATTATACCGCGGCCCGAGACCGTTACGAAGGGCCGGGCAGACCAGGCCGCCGGGTATCCCGGCCCCTGACACGGCGGCGGCGACTGCTACAATGGTGCAGGTCGGTCCGGGGAGTTTCGAGCCGGCCTTTGTTTGAGGGAGTCCTACGATGGCCCGATTTGCCTCCTCCGTTTCTGCCGTCTTTCTAGTCCTCCTGCTGCCGGGTCCGCTCGCCTCGCTGCACGCCAGCGAGCCGGCGATCACGCTCTGGCCGCAGGGCGCTCCCGGCGCGTTGGGCACGTCGGCCAAAGACATCCCCACGCTCACGCCGCACCGGCCGGCCAGGCCCAACGGCGCGGCGATCGTGCTCATTCCCGGCGGCAGCTATGCCGGGATCTTCGAGCCGCAGGCCGATCCCTTTGCCCGATGGCTCTGCGAGCAGGGCCTCACCGTCTTCGTGCTCCGCTACCGGCTCGGAACGGCGGGCTACCGCTATCCCGCCCAGTTGCAGGACGCGGTCCAGGCGATGCGCTACGTGCGAGAGCACGCCGCGGAGTGGAAGATCGCGGCGAACCGGATCGGGGTGATGGGCTTCTCCGCGGGCGGACACCTGGTGGCCACCCTGGTTACCCGGCCGGAGGACGGCGACGTCGCCACGGCCGACCCGGCCCGGCGCACCAGTCCGCGGCCCGACCTGGCGATCCTCTGCTATCCCGTCATCAGCATGATCGCGAAGCCGCACGCCGAGTCGCGCAAGAACCTCATTGGACCCTCGCCCGACGAGGATCTCGTGCGTAAGACGTCGAGCGAGCTTCAGGTGCGGCCGGGCATGCCGCCGTGTTTCGTCTGGCACACGGGCGAGGACAAGATGGTGCCCGACGACCATAGCCTGCTGTTTGCCGCCGCCCTGCACCGGCACGGCGTACCCCACGAGCTACACCTCTATCAGAAGGGCGACCACGGCACCGGATTGATGGGCACCGAGCATCCCTGGTTCGGCGACTTGTCGTTCTGGCTGCGGGCGCAGGGGTTCATCCGATGAACGACGTCTCGTGGTAGGACGGGTTTCCAACCCGTCCGTAAACCGGCACGGCTTGGAAAGCCGTCCCACCTCCAATTGAGGAACACAACATGGACACAACGACCATCCGTTGTAGGAACGTCGCTTTGACGCTGGCTCTGCTGAGCGGCCTGACCGGGACTGCCGGCTCCGCCGCGGCGGCCGAAAACCAGTGGACCCTCGCGTCGCCCAGTGGCAAGTTGGCGATCACCCTGGGACTCCGGGCCGACGAGGGCTCGGGCGGGAACACGCTGCGGGCCTGTTACCGGGTCGAGCATGGCGCCGAGGCGGCGCGCGTCGAGGTGCTCCCCTGGTCGCCCTTGGGCCTGGTGCGGAGCGACCAGGCCTTTGTCGACGGCCTCACACTCAAGGGAATCGGACGCGTGGAGACGATCGACGAGATGTACACCCTGCCGCACGGCAAACAAAGCGCGTGCCGCAGCCGGGCCCGCCAGCAGACGATCGCCCTGGCCAACGCGAGCGGGGCGATCGTCGAGATCGTCCTGCGGGCGGCCGACGACGGGGTCGCATTCCGTTACCGTTTCCCCGACGCCGCCAAGGGGCCGGTGAAGATCCAGCGGGAATTGACCGGGTTTCAGTTCCCGGCCGACGCGAAGGCCTGGATGGCCCCCTACTCTGAATCGACCAAGTGGACCCCGGCCTACGAAGAGTATTACCTGAACGCCATCGCTTCCGGCACCGAGTCGCCCAAGAAACACGGCTGGGCCTTCCCGGCCCTGTTCCACACCCGCGGCCGCTGGGTGCTCGTGACCGAGGCCGCCAACGACGGCACCTACTGCGGGTGCCGGTTGGCCTCGCAGGCCCCCGGCGGGCTCTACCGCATCCGCTTCCCGGACCCTGAGGAAGGCTGGGGGCAGGGCGACGTGCAGCCCTCGGGCAAGCTCCCCTGGGCTTCTTGGACAATACCGTGGCGCGTGCTGATCGTCGCCGATTCGCCGGCCGGGATCGTCGAGTCAACCCTCGTAACCGATCTGAATCCCCCCTCCCGCGTGAAGGACCTGTCGTGGATCAAGCCGGGCCGCGTGGCCTGGAGTTGGTGGTCCGACCACGACAGCCCGCAGCACTACCAGAAGATGCTGGAGTTCATCGACCTCGCCGCCGAGATGGGCTGGGAGTATTTCCTGGTCGACGCCAACTGGGACATCATGGAAGGGGGCAACTTCCACCAGTTGATCGACTACGCCAGGAAGAAGGGCGTCGGCATCCTGTTGTGGTACAACTCGGGCGGCGAGCACAACATCGTCACCGAACGTCCTCGGGGTTATATGAAGTCGACGGAGGTCCGCCGCTACGAGTTCGAGCTGTTGCGCAAATGGGGCGTCAAGGGGATCAAGGTCGACTTCTTTCAGAGCGACAAGCAGAACATCCTCGACCTCTACCACGGCATCCTCCGCGACGCGGCCGACTTCCAGATCATGATCAACTTCCACGGCTGCACCGTGCCGCGGGGCTGGGAGCGGACCTGGCCGCACCTGATGAGCATGGAGTCGGTCAAGGGGGAGGAGTGCTACACCTTCGGGCCCGAGTACCCGGCCAAGGCCCCGCAGTACAACACGATCCTCCCCTTCACCCGCAACGCCGTGGGCCCCATGGACTACACGCCCTGTGGCTTCAGCGACGACAAGTACCCGCACCTGACCACCAATGCCCACGAGTTGGCCCTGGCCGTCCTGTTCGAGTCCGGCTGGCTGCACTTCGCCGACCGGGTGAGCGCGTACCGCCAGTTGCCCGAGGCCCCGAAACAAATGCTCCGCGAGGTGCCGGTCGCCTGGGACGAGACCCGCTATGTGGCCGGCGAGCCGGGCAAGCTGGCCGCCCTGGCCCGCCGCAAGGGCAACGACTGGTACGTGGCCGTGATCAACGGCGAGAACCATCCCAAGCGGCTGACGCTCCCCCTGGCCTTCCTTGAAGGGGGGTACGAGGGGACCCTGGTCGGCGATGGCCCCGGGCCGCGGGCCTTCGCCTCCCAAGAAGTGGCAATCCAGGCCGGCAAGCCGCTGACGGTCTCGCTCCTCCCCTACGGGGGGGCTCTGGTGCGGCTGAGTCCGAAACGGGGTCGATAGGTCCGCGGTTCGTGTGGCATGCCGTCGCGAAGCGTCGGCATGTCCCCGTGACGCCATGCCGACCCTCGGCTGCGCCGAGTGACGGCATGCCACACCGGTTACGCTGCCCAGCCGAGGGCGGCTGGGTCACAGTGCCACGGTCGTTCGTCGCACTTCGCGTTGTCGGTTCGGCCTCCGCCGGGTATAATCCCGTCACGTTTGTGATGCTAACCTGCATTGGGATTAGGAGATACGCTTACGCGAGGACCACGGGTCGGGATCGGCCACGACACCCATCGGCTTCGGCCCGGAGGGCCTCTGCTTCTTGGGGGACTACGCATTCCCCACGACAGGGGGCTTGTGGGCCATAGCGATGCCGACGTGCTCCTGCACGCCGTGACCGACGCCTTGCTCGGCGGAGCAGCCTTGGGCGACATCGGCGAGATGTTCCCCGACACCGACCTGGCCAATCGCGGGCGCAGCTCGATTGAAATGCTTGCAGCGGCGAGAGATGCGGTTGTGTTGGCAGGCTGGCGGATCGGCAATATCGACTGCATCGTGCTGGCCGAGCGGCCGAAGCTTCAGCCGCACAAGCAGGCAATCCGCCGCGTGCTGGCGGAGACCCTGGGGGTCGCCATCGACCAGGTGGGGCTCCAGGCCAAGACCGGCGAAGGCGTGGGCGAGATCGGACGCGAAGAGGTCATCACCGCCCAGTGTGTCGCGTTGTTGGAGCCCGCAGTGCGGCCGGAGAAGGGTTCGGGGTTCGGGGTTCAGGAGTCTCGGAATCA
>CAYSGY010000117.1:0-12519 GCA_964430315.1 uncultured Planctomycetaceae bacterium | reverse complement strand
TGTAACATGTAGTCTGCGCGGTTGGAGACGGCACGCTCTTCGTTTAGCCGCAAGTCGAAGGCGTGCGCGCAACCATCCGTCGTTTGCGTGGACGCGCACGCCTTCGGCTCGCGGTTAAACGAGCCATTTGCGGCCGCGGACGATATGGAGTCAGTAGTCGTACCAGACTCCGAAGCCGATCTGCTCTTCGAACTGGCGGAAGAACTGGGCCTGGTCGCTCAGACCGTTGAAGTACTGCACTCCGAGGCGGAGCAGCCGTCCCGCTTGGCTGCGCCACTGCAAGCCGGCCTGTACCGTAAGATTGCCGCTGAAGTCAACCTCTTCGCGGAGCGCGGTGTTCACGGCCAGGAAGGGGTACGGGAAACGCTGATTCGGCTCGACCGGGCTGACATCCGCGCCAAATTGGAAGTGCCACGGCTCGCTTCCCCCGTCGTTGGCAAACGACCAGTCGGCCTCGCCGTACAGCCGCAGCAACGGGATCGGACGGAAACCAATGCCCCAAACGAGCGAATCGCGGGTGTAGTTGAGTCGTTGCAGGCTTTGATGGCTCGCCATCCACTCGTCGCCGAGGTGGGAACTCAAGTGGTAGTAGCCGAACTTTGCCTCCAGTGGCCCCCGACGCCACGTCAGCGGAAAGCCGCAGCGGAGATCGGTGGAAACCAACGTGTGATCCGCGTCCAGCCGAATCCGGGGGAACGCGGCACCCTCGGCATCGAGTTGCCACCCCTCTGGCCATAGAGGGGACTCACTGCCATAGCGAAGCACCCCGACATGTCCTCCAATCGTGGGGTCCCACATCCAGTCGCCGCTCCGCACGTGCACGAAATGGGTTGCGAGTCGGGACTCTCTCCCTCCGGCAAGGTAAGGCTTGTAGACCAGCCCTTCGGGCAAGAACTGCCACGTCCACGCTTCTGCCCCAAGGTTGAATGGGACCTGGGTAGGCGCGTCGGGCATCATGGCCGCATTGGGGGACTCGGTCTGGCGGAAGCTGATAATCTGGGGTGGCGCGATCGGGGGAAATGGGTCGGCCGGAGTCTCCCCTTGCACGATCGACGACGCAGGCATGGCCTGCTGTTGCGCGCACGCCGAGTTGGAGCCGGCCGCCAAGAGCCAGCAAATGGCACCAATCCAGAGAGAGACACTTCGGGTCACGTCCAGAGCCTCACACTTGGCGGCCGACCTTGTCCTACGATGTTTGGGGCCCCGGACAGGGGCGGGCGAAATGGAGCGGAAGGCGACGTATTGGGGGCGGTAGTGTAGCGATTCTCTGCGGAAGAGGGCAGACGAAATTCTGCCCACCCGCTGGCCCTTCCCATTCTCCCACCACCTTGCCCAGCCAATGCTTCTGCGGTACGTTAAGGGTTTCCTATTCTCTGGCTTCTCGCCTCGCCTCTGATCACCATGAGCGACCCGTATTTCCAGCAGTTGTTTGCCGCACGAATTGGGGGTGCCCAATACGGCAAGGGGACGGAGATCTACAAGTTCGAGAAGATCAAGCGGGCGAAGCGCAAGGCCCTGGCCGAGCATCCCGAGCGCAAGCTCCTGGATTTCGGCATCGGCGAGAACGACGAGATGGCGCCCGAGCCGGTCCGCCGCGTCATGGCCGAGGAGATCAGCAAGCCCGAGAACCGCGGCTACGCCGACAACGGGATCGTGGCCTTCCGCGAGGCGGTGGCCCGGTTCATGAAGCGGGAGTTCGACGTAGACCTCAACCCAGCCACCGAGATCAACCACGCGATCGGCAGCAAGCCGGCCCTGGCCATGCTGCCGGCGTGCTTCATCAATCCGGGCGACGTGACCCTAATGACGGTGCCCGGCTACCCGGTCGCCGGCACGCACACGAAGTACTACGGCGGCGAGGTGCACCGGCTGCCGCTCTTGGCCGAGAACGGCTTTTTCCCCGACCTCGACGCGATCCCCGCCGACATCCGGCGCCGGGCCAAGCTCCTGGTGATCAACTATCCCAACAGCCCGACCGGCCGTGTGGCGACGCGGGAGTTCTACGAGCGGGTCGTTCGTTTCGCGCTGGAGAACCAGGTGGTGGTCGTCCAGGACGCGGCCCACGCGATGCTCAGTTACGGCGAGAAGCCCCTGAGCTTCCTCCAGGTGCCCGGCGCCCGGGAGGTCGGCGTGGAGGTGCATTCCCTCTCGAAGGGCTGGCACATGATCGGCTGGCGCTTGGGTTGGGTGTGCGGCCACGAGCGGATCGTCCGGGCGTTCGCCGACGTGAAGGACAACTCCGACTCCGGCCAGTTCATCGCCATCCAGAAGGCGGCGATCCGGGCACTCGACGATCCCGAGATCCCCGTCCATACCCGGGCGAAGTACGAGCGCCGGCTCCGCAAGCTCGTCGCGGTGCTCTCCGGCTGCGGTTTCGACTGCAAGATGCCGGGCGGCACCTATTTCCTGTATGTCCGCAGCCCGAAGGGGACGGCCGGCGGCGCCGCCTTTGAGACCGCCGAGGCGGTGAGCCAGTACCTCATTACCGAGCACTCGATCTGCACGGTCCCCTGGGACGACGCCGGCAACTTCCTCCGCCTCTCCGCCACCTACGTGGCCGCCGACGAAGCCGCCGAGGATGCGCTGATGGCCGAGACCGAATCCCGGCTCCGGAAGATCGGGTTCGTCTTCTGACGGATCGCCTCCTGCCGGCAAACGCAGCAAGGCCCCAAACCGTAGGGGGCAAACGCAGCGCAGTCCCATCAACACTGGGACCCCAGCTTGAGCGGAACCGGAGGTCGGCTCCCTATCCCCATCGTTCTGCCATTCATCCGGCAGCGGGGTCTTGGCGGCTGCCGACGACGAATCGCCGAGTGAACGGCAGGTGCCCTATTTGTCGATAATGCGCATGAAAACGATCTTGCAGCAGATGTCGGCGGCGACTAGTTATCACGTGTCAGGACGACACTTCCTTCCAGGGATGGTATCCATGCTGCAACCTTCTCAGGGGCAAGGAGTTGGGAGTATCACGCTCCTTCTGGGGGCATTTGCCCTTGTTGCTTTCGGGGGATGCACGACACCCGCTTATCGGTACGGTGGCGACTTGCTTACCGCGAACGACGCCGGCCTGAAGTCCGGCGAGTCTCAGGTTGAGCGTGGACGGCCGATGCCGGTGTTGGACACCGTGGGGTGGGTCGTCGGGGTCCCCTCGAAGATCCTGATGCTCGACCGCCGTATCGACAATCACGACGTTTCCCCAGACACGGAGGCGGCGATCGAGGGGTATCTGGCTTCCAACGGCCTGGAGAAGGTCAAGGTACGGATCAACGCGTACGACCCGGCGGGTGAATGGGGGCGTCTGGTCCGCAACAAGTCGGTGGCCTGGCCGCTGCGTTACACGTTTGGGACCCTCTCGTGCGTGGGTTACACGGTCCTTCCGGGACGCGTGTTCGGCGGCGATGGTTACAACCCCTTCACCAACACGATCAACCTCTACTCCGACGTGCCCGCAGTGGCCCTGTACGAAGGCGGATACGCCAAGGACTTCGCGCAGAAGCAGTACAAGGGCCTCTACGCTGTTGCCCACGGCATCCCGGTTGTGGGAATCTGGCACGGCACGCAAGCCTCGGCGGATGCGATTGGCTACCTTCAAGAGAATGGGAGCGAGGAGGAGATCAAGGAGGGATATCGCACCTTGAGACCTGCCTATGCCGTCGACGCAAGCCATTCACTGACCGCCGTGGCGGGCGGGATGGTGGTACTGCCTGCGGCGGCCGTCGGCCACGTGATCGGCCATTGCGAGGCAGCGTCGGTCAAGAAGAAGCCGCCTCCGGAGCTGCGGCCGCCCGAGTCCTGTCAACCCGCCGCCGTTTCGTGCGTCACCGTGGCCGGCCCGCAGGGCACGCCATAAGTCCGGGGCTCGGGCAGTTATCTCGAAGCAATCCCAAGAGCGCGGCCCGCAAGGCCCGTTCCGCCTATTTTCCACCGGCCATCATCGGGAACATTTCCCTCACCATGGTGATCGCCGCCGGGCCGACCAGGACCACGAAGATCCCCGGGAAGATGAACAGGACCAAGGGGAAGATCAGCTTCACCGCGGTCTTGGCGGCTTTTTCCTCGGCGATCTGGCGGCGTCGGGTCCGCATGGCATCGCTTTGGGTGCGCAGGGCCAGCGCGATGCTGGAGCCGAACTTCTCGGCCTGGATGAGCACCGCCGCCAGTGCTCTCAAGTCGGAAACGCCCGTTCGTGTCCCGAGTTCGTGGAGCACTTCCGCCCGAGGCCGGCCCATCTGGAGCTGGAAGTTGGCCAGGCCGAACTCGTCGGCGACCACTCGGTAGGTTCCTCGCATCTCTTCCGCGACCTTGCGCATCGCCTGGTCCAGGCCGAGCCCGGCTTCGACGCACACCACGAGGAGGTCCAACGCATCGGGCAGTCCCAGGAAGATGGACTTCTGCCGACCTCGAACCAAGAACCACAAGACGAGGTCGGGCAGGTAGAACAGTCCCCCGGCAAAGGCCACCGTGGTGATCAGCGTGCGCTGGCTTGCGCCCCAGAGAGGGACGGAAGTCCCCGAGCCGAACACCAGCCCAGCCATCAGGCCGAGGAACTTGAGGCCCAGGAACATGCTGCCCGCCTTGTCGGACCGGAAGCCGGCCGCAGACAGCCGGGATTTGAGCCGGTTGATTTCCGCTTCGCTCTTCGGCTCCAGGGCCTTGGCCAAGGCGGGAGTCGCCTTTTCGAGGACCTTGGTGACGGCGTCGGTCTTCTTCACCGACAGGGTATCGAGACTCGGGCGGGTGCGCGGGTGCTTGAGTTCGTCGAGCCGTTCCAAGGCGCGGGGCTTACGCGAGGCCACCCAGTCGAGGAAACACCAGGCCAGGGCCGCGAACATCCCGAAGACGGCCAACGGGACGACCAGCGTGTGGAACAAGGAGGCTTCGGCCAGAATCACGGTCGGTTACACCTTAATGTCGACGATTTTTCGGATCACCAGAGCCCCGAGGACCTGCAGCACGATGGCTCCGATGAGAAGCTTCTTCCCCATCGGATCGGTGAACAGGACCATGACATAATCGTGGTTCAGCCGGAGCATGGCGACGAACAACACCACCGGTAAAGCCAGCAACACGACGCCGGAGAGGCGTCCCTCGCCGGTGAGGGCTTGAATCTGCCCCCAGACCTGGAACCGCTCGCGAATGAGCCGGCTGATCTTGTCGAGGATTTCGGCCAGGTCACCGCCCGTCTGGCGCTGGAGGATGACGGCGGTGGCGAAGAACTTCAGGTCGAGGTTCGGGACGCGTCCGGCAAGCGACTTGAGGGATTCCTCGATGCTCACCCCGAGGTTCTGTTCCTCGAACACGCGGCCGAACTCCTTTCCCAGCGGCGCGTTCATCTCGCCGGCGACCATGTTGAAACCCGCGCCGAGGCTCTGGCCCGCGCGGAGGGCGCGGGCGAGCATGTCGAGGGCCTCGGGCAGTTGGGCGCCGAAGGCTTTCAGCCGCCGCTTCCGCTTCCAGAGAAGCCAGAGCGCCGGGACGACCGCAAGAAACAGCCCAAGCAGCGGCACCAGGGCCGGGTGGACGCCCAGGAAGAGTGCTGCACCAATTCCCGCTCCCGCGAGCACGGCGCAGATCATCGCCATGCGCGAAAGCGTGAGCTGCACGTCGGCCTGCTGGAACAGCAGGTCGACGTCGCCGAAGCGGTTGGCGATCGTCTCCAGCAGACTCTGCTTGCTGTCCAAGGGCTCCAGCAGAACCGAGGCTTGTTTGGCGAAGTCCTTGGCGACGGATGAGGTCAGGCCGGTGAGCAGTTGAAGGCGGTCCTCGATCTTGGCCGACGGGCGGTCGAGCACGAACATCGCGATTCCGCCGACCAACGCGGTCACGCCCACGAACGCCGCAATGCCGATCAACAACGGGCTCAAAGGTCAGTCCTCCAGCATGACGCGCTGACGGAACGCACTGGCGGGCAAGCGGACCCCGCAGGATTCCAACCGGGACATAAAGGTCGGCCGGATTCCCGTGGAAAGGAACTTGCCGAAGGCCCGGCCATGCTCGTCCACGCCGCCCTGCTCGAAGCGGTAGATGTCCTGCATCACCACCGTGTCCTGCTCCATGCCCACGACCTCGGTGATGTGGGTGATCTTGCGCGGGCCACCCTGGATCCGGTTGGCCTGCACGATCAGGTCCACGGCGCTGGCGATTTGGCTCCGCATCGCCTTCAGGGGCAACTCGAAGCCGGCCATCATGATCATGGTTTCCAGCCGGGCCAGTGCGTCGCGGGGCGAGTTGGCGTGGAGCGTGGTCATCGAGCCCTCGTGGCCGGTGTTCATGGCCTGGAGCATGTCGAGGGTCTCCGCCCCGCGGCACTCCCCGATGATGATCCGTTCGGGCCGCATACGCAGGGCGTTCTTGACCAGGTCGGTGGCGGTGACCGCCCCCTTGCCCTCGATGTTCGGCGGCCGCGTCTCCAATCGCACCACGTGGTCCTGCTGCAACTGGAGTTCCGCCGCATCCTCGATCGTGACGATGCGGTCCGAATTCGAGATGAAGCTGGAAAGCGTGTTCAGGAGCGTCGTCTTTCCGGAGCCGGTGCCGCCCGAAATAATGATGTTCAACCGCGCCTTGATCGCCCCTTCCAGGAGCATCACCATCTCCGGCGTGAAGGCCTTGTAGTTGAGCAGGTCCTCCAGTTTCAGGGGATTGGCGCCGAAACGACGGATGGAGACGCACGCCCCGTCGAGCGCCAAGGGCGGAATAATGGCGTTGAAACGGGAGCCGTCGGCCATGCGGGCGTCGACCATCGGGCAGGTCTCGTCCACCCGGCGTCCCACCCGCGACACAATCCGGTCGATGATCTGCAACAGGTGTTCGTTGTTGCGGAACGTTACGGGCGTTCTCTCCATCTTCCCGCGGCGTTCCACGTAGACGTGCTTCGGCCCGTTGATCAGGATGTCGCTCACCGTGGGGTCCTTGAGCAGCACTTCGAGCGGCCCCAGGCCGAAAGTCTCGTCGAGGACCTCGTCGATCAGGCGTTCCCGCTCGTTCCGGTTGAGCAGGGTGTCCTCCGTGTCGCACAGATGCTCCACCACCACGCGGATCTCGCGGCGGAACGTGTCGCCTTGAAGGTCCCCCGCGCGCGACAGGTCGAGTTTATCGACCAGCTTCGCGTGGATCCGCTGTTTGAGTTCCTCGAAACTGTGCTCCTTCGGATCGCCGGAGCGTCCGGCCGGTCCGACAGGCTTCAATGCCGACGGTAGATCGCGTGCTGCAGCCACAGTGTCCTCGTCTCCTTCGGATTGCAGACCACCCCGGTCGTAGAGCATCCCCGCCTCCCAGCAGCCATAGTGCGCCGGGGGGATGCCCTGAAAAGCATAGCTTACGGCCAGAAGAGCCGGGCAACCTCCCGGGCGTCCGCCTGCCCTCCCGGTTCCCGGGCATCCTCGGCTCGGGTGGCACGCCCGGAGTCTTCGACGGGCGTGGCGTGAGTCTTGGACGCCCCAATAACACGCCCTTCGCAAAGCCTCAGGGCGTGCCACCCGTCCGCACTTGCCGGAATCACCCTCGGATCGGTCCGGAGGAAACGAAAGGAACGATTGTGCGGACTGAATCAGATCTGACGATCCCGGGAGGGCGAGACTCCCGCCGAGCCTGCAACGAAGGCAAGTCTTCCCGGGAGGGTGCCAGCGAACCCGCCGATGGGGCGTACTCCGCAAGCTTGTCCCGGACGAATTCCCGTGCGATACTGCGGCTCGGGAGCCTCGGCCCCCGGAGAGCAGGAACGATGAAAACGACGCGAAGGAGTTTGAGTGCGGTCCTCTTGGTTGCATGCCTGACGCTCGGAGCCGCAACGGCCTCGCACGCGCAGGAGCCCGCGCCCTACCAGCCGCCGCGCCTGGCGGAGCCGAACGCATGGTCGATCATCCTCGTGCCCGATACCCAGACCTACGTCATGTTTGGCCGCAACCAGGGCATCTTCGAGCTGATGACCGCGTGGATCGCCGAGAACCTCCAGACGCTCCGCGTGCTCACCGTGATGCACGTGGGCGATCTCGTCGAGCAGAACAACGTCAGCAAGACGGACGGCGTCCATCTCAATCAAACGAGCGCGGAGCAGTGGACGGCGATCTGGGAGAAGCTGATCTACCCTTCGGACAACATCCGGCTCGTCCTGTGCGGACATATCGCCGGAATCAAGGACCCGCGCGAGAACGTCGGCTTCCGCACCGGGCCGTTCAACCAGTTCCTTTTTGAACTCGGCGAGTGACCGGCTCGCAAACAACTCAAACCCTGGCAGATCCGATGGCCTTGATTCGTCCATTTCGAGGGATGGTCTGCGTTTGGGCGATCGTTTGGCTCCTGGGGGTATCTTCGGGAGGCGCCGCGGAGCCAAGTGCCTCCATTACGGAGACGTTCCCCATGGCGGACCGTGGACTTCCGGCGGGGTGGCGCCCGGTCAGCGGGAAATGGAAAGTGGCCGACGGGTCTCTGATCGGCGAGGCGTTTTCCGGGGAGGCCCTGATCACGTTCGGCGAGCCGTCGTGGCAGAACTACGAACTGGAGGCGACGGCCTCCTTCCTGGAAGTCCGCAACGACTTGCGGTGGCTGGCCTTGGTCGTCCGCGCCGCGAAGGACGGCTCCCCGCCCTGGTCGCAGGTCACCTTCCGGAAAAAGGCGTCGAAGCCCAACGGGACGGAGTTCGCCGTGCGCACGCCCGACGGCTGGAGCGTGCGTAACACGGCCGCGACGAAGGCGCCGATCGAGTTGGGCCGCTCCTGCCGGTTGCGGGTCGTCGTCCGGGGAACGACCGTCGAGGGATACCGCGACGGGCAGAAGGTGATCGAGAG
Source organism: uncultured Planctomycetaceae bacterium (assembly GCA_964430315.1). Classification (GTDB taxonomy): domain Bacteria; phylum Planctomycetota; class Planctomycetia; order Pirellulales; family Thermoguttaceae; genus CALFBP01. The sequence goes on along the minus strand of CAYSGY010000117.1, from coordinate 3,733 downwards.
TCCGTTCTGCCTGGAGCGGCCGACGGGCTGTGTGGGCCTGGCGCTCAGCGGCTGCCGGGCGCGGTTCGACGACGTCCTCTTGCGTCGCCTGCCCGACACGCCGCCGTTGCCGCAGGTCGAGCCGGGCCCCTGCGACGTCGTGGCTCATCGCGGGTTCTCGGCCGTGGCCCCGGAGAATACGCTGGCCGCCATCCGCCGGGCGATCGAGGCCGGTGCCGACGGATGCGAATTCGACGTCTACCGCTGCAAAGACGGCGCCGTGGTGCTGATGCACGACGCCACCGTCGACCGCACCACCGGCGGCCGCGGAAAGGTCACGGACCTGACGCTCGCACAGCTCAAACGGCTCGACGCGGGACGGTGGAAAGCCCCCGAGTATGCGGGCGAGAGGGTGCCCACCCTCGACGAAGCGCTCCGCCGCCTGAAGGACTCCGGCTGCGACGCGGTGATCGAGATCAAGATGGAGGGCATCTCCAGGCAGGTCGTCGACGCGGTCCGCGAGGCGAAGATGCTCCACCAGGCAACCGTGATCGCGTTCAGTAAGCAGGTGGTCCGCGAGGTCCGCCGCCTGGCTCCGGAACTGCCCTGCGCCTGGCTGTGCAGCCCGAAACCGGCCGAGAGTCCCGCAAAGCAAGCGGCCTGGCTCGCCGGCCAGGCCGCCGAGTGCGAGACGAAACTCTTGGACCTGGACTACCGGGCCCTCTCTCCGGAACTCGTGGCGGAACTCCGCCGCCGCGGCTTCACAGTCTGGGCCTGGACTGCGAACGAACCGCCGGTTATGAAGGCGTTGGCCGCGTGGGGCGTCGCGAGCATTACGACCGACCACCCCGACCGCGCCCGAGCCGTTCTTCCTCGCAACCCGAATCACTGACCGAAGCGAAGGTGCCCTATGACACGCCTGATGTCGTGGAGGTGCATGGGAGCGTTGGCGTTGGGTCTGGCGGCGACGGGTGCCCTGGCGGCCGGGCCGACCGACCAGGAGTTGCTCAAGTCGCTGCCCCAGGCCGAACTGGCGCTCAAGGACACGGTGGACCCCTGGGGGCTGCCGTTCTCCGACCAGTTGCGACGGTTCCAGCACGGCCAGCGGCACTGGGCGGAGCTGCTCGGGGCGGAAGCCCCCAAGGATTTCCTGCTGGCGACGCAGCACGGCCTGGAAAAAGTCCCGAAGAACAAGTACTGGTTCAAGGGCAATTACAGCAACGCGGTCCACTTGCAGGCGGCCCGCAACGAATGCGAGAGCTTCCAGGTGGCCGTGCTCCCGGCGATCGGCAAGGGGCTCACGCGCGTGACGCTCGCCTCCGGCCCGCTGCGCCAGGAAAACGGTCCGGCAGTGATCCCGGCCGCGTCGTTTACGATCTACCGCGTGGGCTACGTCGAGACGGTGCCACCGCAGTATCCGGTCCTGTACGTCGGTCCCTGGCCCGACGTGCTCTTGCCCAACGGGCCGTTGAAGGTCGCCGGGACCGACCTCGGGCTCTTCTGGGTCGATGTGAAGGTACCGCGCGACGCGGTGTCCGGGGCCTATCGCGGGCAGTTGACGCTCGAAGCCGACGGCCGCCGCGTGCCGGTCCAGGTCAACCTTCATGTCCATTCGTTTGCGTTGCCCGACCGCGTGCCGTTTCCCATCGCCGTGTGGACCGGCGCCACGTGGCCGCCCGGCCGGAAGATGAGCGACGAGGACTATCATCGCATGCTGGCGATGTTCCTCGAACACGGCGTGGACCCGGTCTCGGTGGGCAAGGAAGGCGTCGTGCTCGACAAGCTCGACCTCAAGGCTTTTGACCGGGACATCGCGTTCTGCCTGGCCCGGGGAATGCAGCTCTTCGAGATCCCCGGTTCGGTGAAGGCCCCCGAAAAACTCCGGCCGCTGGTCGAGCATCTCCGACAGAAAGGGTGGCTGGAAAAGGCGATCGTCTATTCCAACCACGACGAGCCGACGCTGGAAACCCTCCGCGAAGGCAACATCCCCTTCTACCGCTGCATGAAGCGGCTCTATCCCGACCTGCGGGTCTACCTGGCCAGCCAGTATTATCGGGAGATCGACCGGGCGTGCGACATCTGGATGAGCGACGTGTCGACCGCCTTCGGGGCCGGGTTCGCCGCCGGACATCGCGGAGGGAGCGAGCTCTGGTTCTACTACTGCCACCTGCCGATCCACGTCGATTTCCGACGGCCGCTGGTCCACGCCCCCAACATGCTGATCGACAACGAGGCGATCGAGCACCGGCTCGCACCGTGGCTGGCGTGGAAGTACCAAACGCCGGGCATGTTCATCTGGGCCGGCAACCGTGGCTGGGAGAGCAAGGAGGTCGACAACACCGACTGGGAAACGGCCGGCTGGCGGCTGCCCGCCAAGCTCGCCGGGTTCCCCTATGGCGGCATCCACAACGGCAACGGGTTCCTGATCTACCCCGGCCCGCACCCCAGCATCCGCTTGAAAGTGCTCCGCGACGGGGTTGAGGACTATGGATACCTCATGGAACTGAAGAGCCGGCGCCAACGGGCCGCAGCGAAGTGTCCCCTCGCGGAGGTCGACACCCTGCTCTCCGTGCCGCCTGCCGTCCTCGTCGGCCCCCACTACTTCAACCGCGATCCCCTCGGCCTGCTCCAGACACGGGAAACCATCGCCCAGTGGATCGAGAAGCTGGGGGAGTAACGCGGTGCACGGGTGCCCGTGGTCAGGAGTGAGGGTGTGTCACTGCTTGGCCGCTGCCGCGAGAGTGCCTCAACGAAGGAGATACGTGGTGCCGGCAGCGGCCAAGCAGTGGGGACGGGCGGGCGGTTGCGGTTGTTGGCGGGCAAGCGGGTGCGGGGAGTCCGTCGTATCCAGCCGCCGACGGACAGGGAAGCGGCACACTCCCACGATCGTGCAAGTTCATTTAGATGACCTTGCGCGATCATGGGAGGATTCGCTGTAGGGAACGCCCTCCCGCCACGACACCAATCAGAGCGAGATCCTGCTTGTCCTGCCAGGAACGATCTACGCGGTTCCGTCCGCCTCTTCAACGTTCGACCGCGAGACACTATAATCGGCTCCCATCACGATCGTCCGAGGACGGCGAGGCGGCTCTCCCCGTTCGACGACGATCGTCGGCCGGGGAGCGTTCATGGAGTCCGTCGAGCGTCTTCTGAGCACGATGAGCAACTGGGCATGGGGACCGCCCATGCTTCTGTTGCTCATGGGTACGCATCTGTTTCTCACGGTCCGGCTCCGGTTCATTCAGCGTTACGTGGGCAAGGGCGTCAAGCTCTCGCTGCAACGGACCCGCGAGGGCCAAGGCGACATCAGCCACTTCGGCGCGCTGATGACCGCGCTGGCCGCCACGATCGGCACGGGCAACATCGTCGGCGTGGCCACGGCCGTAGCGGCCGGCGGGCCGGGGGCCGTGCTTTGGATGTGGCTTACCGGCGTCTTCGGCATCGCCACCAAGTACGGCGAGGCGGTGCTGGCGGTCAAGTATCGCACGGTCAACAGCAGCGGCGAGATGGCCGGCGGACCGATGTACGTGCTGGAGCGCGGGCTGGGTTGGAAGTGGCTCGGCACGATCTTCGCCCTGTTGACGGCACTGGCGGCCTTCGGCATCGGCAACATGGTGCAGGCCAACTCCATCTCCGTTCTGCTCCAGGATACCGTGAGCGTTCCGCGGTGGGTCACGGGGATCTTCTTGACGGTCCTGACGGCCTTGGTGATCCTCGGCGGAATCCGCAGCATCGCGAAGGTCTGCGGGGTCCT